>JAPLPG010000035.1 GCA_026400375.1 Novosphingobium sp.
CACATTACGCGCGCTGGGCGAGGCAGGGCGTCACGATCATCGATCCCATGAAGGCCCTGGCCGACGGTGGCGATTCCCGATTGATGGTCGCCGGAAAGCCCGCCTACTTCGATTCCCACCACCTCACCCTCACCGGCGCGGCCGAGGTTGTCCGCGCCCATCGGCGACACGATTGAACGTGCCTGCGCAATCATGCAGCAAACTGCATCAGCCAAGCAGTGTGGCTACGGGCGCGGCGGCAGCCACCCTCAACCTGCCTTGAAGTGAAACCGGGGCAATCCGCCCTCGACATGTCGACAGCGTTGTGGTGGTCTGGGCCTGCTGAGGGTACATCGGCCGTTCGGGATGGGAATCGACATGGGACAGGCGGCGGGGGTTGCGAGGTCTGCGGTAGACCGACTTGCGTTGGAAAGGCTGGAAACACACTTCATTTCTCACGAAGTTTACAGGCGCGATGATCTGGCCGAACGCCAGATCAGGCTGGCCCGCGCCGTGTCCAGCAAGATCATCCCGCAACTGCTGCGCCTGCATACCGAAGTCGTGCCCGATGCCCCCCCGGTCGAAGCCGTCATCGAAACGCTCGCGCCGACAAGCTCGGACATCAGCGGCCTTGCCGACATCGTGCTGGGCACCGATCTCGAAGCGGCCGTCGCCTATATCATCGTGCTACGCGACAAGGGCATGTCGATGGACACATTGTTCGTCGAACTGCTCGAGCCGACGGCACGCTACCTTGGCCATCTGTGGGACGAAGACGAATGCGATTTCATCGACGTGACGCTGGGTGTCGCCCGGTTGCAGAAGCTGCTGGCAACGTTCAACAATTCTCACATGCTCCCTGGGCTGGACAAGCGCCGCAACGTGTTGATGGCAATCACGCCGGGTGACCAGCATTACTTCGGCGCAACGATGGTCGAACGCTTCCTGCTGGCCGCAGGGTGGACGGTCCAGTCCGAATTCGATGGCGATGCCGCAATGATTGCCGACCTTGCGCAGAAGGAATGGTTCGCGGTCGCAGGCCTGACCGCAGGTTCGGAACATCTGCTCGATACGCTCAAGGACACGATCACCCTCGTGCGCAAGAAGTCCTGCAACCCGTCCATCGGCATAATGGTTGGCGGGCCGATGTTTGCGAAGAACCCTGCGCTGGTCCATGACGTCGGCGCAGACGCGACGGCGCCCAATGCGCCGGCTGCCGTGCTGGTCGCGCAGAAGCTGTTCGATCTCGCCGTGCTCAATTCCTGAACAAAAGCCGCAACGCCCCCCGCCAGTAGCAGCCTGAACCGGCCCTGCCCCGATTTCCGCCGAAAACTGCGGATTGGTGGTGCGCCCGACGGGATTCGAACCCATGGCCCCCAGATTAGGAATCTGGTGCTCTATCCTGCTGAGCTACGGGCGCCCGGCGCTGTCTTTAAGCGGGCGGGGGGACGCTGGCAACGGTTCAGTTCGCTTCTTCGGGCGGCACGACCGGTACGAGCAGCGGGGCCACGGCAATGCCCTCCTCGATCAGTTCGCGCGCTTCATTGATCGTGGCACGCCCGTGGATGGCAGCGACCTCCTTCTCGCCATAATGCATGGCGCGGGCATCTTCGGCAAAGGTCTCGCCCACCCAGGTCGAGGACTTGATCGCCTCGGCCTGCATCGCCGCCACAGCCCTGAACATCGCAATCGCTTCTGGCGGAAGCGGCACGTTGGCCACGCCTGTCGCGTCTGCTGGAGACGGGTTGGCGGCGGCCGCGCCACCGCGAGATGCCG
Source organism: Novosphingobium sp. (assembly GCA_026400375.1). Taxonomy (GTDB): domain Bacteria; phylum Pseudomonadota; class Alphaproteobacteria; order Sphingomonadales; family Sphingomonadaceae; genus Novosphingobium. Next base: position 1,756 of record JAPLPG010000035.1, read on the forward strand.
GGATCGCCAACTGGTTGCCCTTGCGCCCGACATTGGGTGCCATCACGGCCTTGCCCACCGCGGCCGAACCGCACGAAGGGCACGACACCAGGCCGCGCGCCAGTTGATCCTCATAGTCTGACGAGGAGCCGAACCACCCCTCGAAGCGATGCCCTTGCGGCGCACATTGCAGATCGAAGACAATCATGCCGCTGATCTAGGGATTTCGCGCTTGTTGACAAGACTGGGCAACTGCCCGCGCACCTCGCCCGTTCGGACAGGGTCGATCAGGGCATAACCAAGCGACGTCCCCCCGCCTCCCTCGTCGGCGTTCCCGGCGTCATAGACGACCTCGCCCCAGGGATCGACCACCAGCGAATGGCCATAGGTCTGCCGCCCGTCGGCATGGTGCCCGCCTTGCGCGGCCGAGATCACCCAGGCGCTTGCCTCGACCGCGCGGGCGCGTTGCATCAGGTGCCAGTGCGCCTTGCCGGTCGGCACGGTGAACGCCGCCGGAATGCGGATGGCATCGCATTTGCGCCGCCCCAGCTCCTCGAACAATGCCGGAAAGCGCACGTCATAGCATATCGCCAGACCGAGCAGGCCAACCGGCGTATCGACGGTGACCACCTGCTCTCCGGGCGTGTAGGCCGCCGATTCCCGCCACGTCTCACCAGTGGCCAGATCGACATCGAACATGTGGATCTTGTCATAGCGTGCGGCAATCTGCCCGCTTGCGTCGATCACGAAGCCGCGGTTCGCCCATTTGCCGTCCTCGCGCAGCACGGCCAACGAGCCGAGGTCGATCCACAGGCCAAGCTCGTGCGCCGCCTGCTGCGCAGCGCTCAGCACCGGATTGTCCGCCTCGGCCACGATCTTCGGCGTGGCGCGCGCCCGGTCGCGGTCGAGCAGGCCGCACATCTCAGGCGTGAACAGCATGGCGGCGCCTTGGGCTGCAGCCTCGCGCGCAGCATCGACGATGGCTGCGGCATTGGCCAGCGGG
>JAPLPG010000276.1 GCA_026400375.1 Novosphingobium sp.
CGCTGCGGCGGCCGCCAGCACCATGACGAGGGCCAATCCCGGTCTGCGCATCGCCGGCACTCGCCACGGTTTCTGGTCCCCTGAAGAAGAGGATCGCATGATCGCCGAGATCAACGCCTCAGGCGCTGCCATCGTGATGGTCGGGCTCGGCGTGCCACTGCAGGAGAAGTGGATTGCCCGCGTCCGGGACCGGCTTAATGCACGCGTCGTCATGGGCGTAGGTGGCCTGTTCGACTATTACTCGGGCGCCATCCCCCGCGCGCCACTGGTCTTTCGCAAGGTCGGTTGCGAATGGGTCTGGCGCCTGATGCAGGAACCGCGCCGCCTGTTCGCCCGCTACATCCTCGGCAACCCCCTCTTCCTGATGGCGGCCGCGGCAAATGCATGGCACGCGCGTGATCTCGGCGCGGCGCTGTCCGGCCAGATCAAGCGCGCTTTCGATACCGCCAGCGCGCTGGCAGCGCTGGTCATGCTGCTGCCCCTGCTCCTCTTCGTCGCCGTTGCCATCCGCAGCGAAGATGGTGGTCCCGTGTTCTTCCGGCAGACTCGCATCGGTCAGGGCGGAAAGCCATTCCGGATGTGGAAGTTCCGCTCGATGGCCATCGACGCCGAAGCGCGCCTTGCCGCGATCATGGCACAATCCGAGCGCGACGACACCTGCTTCAAGATGCGCAGCGATCCGCGCGTGACCCGCGTCGGCGCAGTGCTGCGTCGTCTCTCGCTCGACGAGCTGCCGCAGCTCTTCAATATCGTGACAGGCGAAATGTCGCTCGTCGGTCCGCGTCCGGCACTCCCGCGTGAGGTGCTGGCCTACGCTCCGGAGCAGCGCGAGCGGCTTGCCGGACGGCCGGGTCTTACCTGCACCTGGCAGGTATCGGGCCGCGCGGAAATCCCGTTCGAACAGCAGGCCCGCCTGGACATCGATTATCTGCGCACGCGTTCGTTCATCAAAGATATCGCGCTGATCCTGCGCACGGTGCCTGCTGTCCTGACCGCGCGCGGCGCCTACTGAAGCGCAGGAACTGCCGCACGCAATGCCGAAAGGCTTGCGTCGCGGCAGTGGCGCAGAGCGTTGATGGCCACAGCCTCCGACAAATCCCCTTCGTAGCGGCTCTGCAGCACTGTCATCCCGAAGCTTCCGCATATCCCCCTGAGCGAGTGGACCGCGCGCCGTTGCGCCTCGCGGTCCCCGTCGGACCACGCAGCTACCAGCCGTTCGGTCCATTCCATCGTGTCCGTGCTGACCGCGGTCAGAAGCACCTCCTGTGTTTCGGCATCCAGTCCGCCCAGCAGCGCGGCCACTGCTTCGGGATCGATGAGCTTGATGGTCGAACCAGGCATGGTGATGGAAACTCCGATCAACGTTCAGTTAAGGGAATAGCGCCTTGATCGCGCAGTAAAGTTCGTCGAGCACGATGGGCTTCTTGACGCATCCCATCGCCCCGGCCGTCAGGATCGGAGCCAGTTCCTCCTGCCGAGAATAGGCAGTCAGCGCGATGATCGGTATGGCATTGACCGGGCCTTGCAGCGACCGGATCTGGCGCGTCGCCTCGACCCCGTCGAGCACTGGCATGCTCATATCCATCAACACCACATCGAAGCTGCCCGCGCCTACAGCCGCAACGGCTTCTGCGCCATCTGCCACCAGTTCGACATCGCAGCCAAGCTTGCTCAACATGCCGCGGGCAACGATGCGGTTGGTTTCCACGTCCTCGGCAACAAGTACCCGGGGCCGGCCACCGTCGGGCCGACGGAGAACCTTCTTGTCCGCACTCTCGTGGCGAGCGGGCCCATCGACTTCGACAAAGGGCATTTCGACCCAGAAGCAGCTGCCGATGCCGCCCGGCCCGGCCTCCACTCCGATCTGGCCGTCCATCAGTTCGACAATCCGGCGGCAAATGGCAAGGCCAAGGCCCGAGCCGCCGGCCTCTACATCGGCAGTGTGCAACTGACCAAAATCGGCAAACAGCTCCGCGCGGCGCCCGGGCGGGATGCCAATCCCGCTGTCGATGACCTCGCAGCGGAACCACCCCTCCCGGATCACGCCGACCCGCACCTGGATCTCGCCGCGACGGGTATACTTGACCGCGTTGCTCAGCAGGTTGTCCACGATCTGGCGAAGGCGATAGCGATCGGCCAGGATCCACTTGGGCTGGGGAAGCCCGTAAACGCCCCTGTGCAGTTCGAGCGTCAACCCCTTGTCGCGCGCCGCCCTCGCCCAGAATCCGATCGAGGTTTCAAGGAACTTTTCAACCTCGAGGGGAAAGGTCGCCAGCGTGAGCTTGCCTGATTCTGCCTGCTCCAGATCGATGATGTCGTCCAGCAACACGCGCAATTGATCGCCACTGGCGCGCATGTGCCGAAGGACCTCTTTCTGGTTATCGGAAAGGCCGGTGTCTTCGAACAGCGCGAGCATGCCAATCACGCCGTTCATTGGCGTGCGGATATCGTGGCTCATCATCGCCAGAAAGCGCGTCTTGGCGGCGTTCGCGCGATCGGCCGCCTCACGCGCGGTGCGCAGTTCCTGGGCAAGCTCTTCCAGTTCGCGCATTCGCCGCTGGTCGCGGTGGCGCAGGGCATCGGCTTCATTGGCCGCTTCGATCTCGCGGGTGATGTCCTGCACCGTGATGAACACGAGCACGCGATCGAGATTCTCGTCGAGCGACGTTTCCGCCAGCGCCCGGATCATGCGATTGGGCTGATCGTCGGAATCGCCCTTGACGCGAAACTCGAGCATGCGGTCACAGTCGGCAATCTGCCCGCACGTGCCGCAGCGTTCGATCGCGCAGGTGGCCTCGCCAGCTTGCGGTTGGACAGGCAGGTGCCGCTTCATATCCAGCGCACGGCGTGTGAAGTTGATCGACCAGTCGAACACCCGCTGCCGTTCTTCAGGCACGACGCGGTCGAGAATGGGATGGGGACCATCGATGGTCCGTGCCCCGCCTATTTCGACGCCCTCGGGAATGCCCAGCAGTTGCCGGCAATGGGGCGAAAGCTCGCCCTTGAAGGTTTCGGCATCCCAGATCATTGTCCCGAAGCCGGCCACCCGCTGCGCTTCAAGCAGTTGGCGGGTGCGCTGGCCAAGCTCGATCCGCAAAAGTTCGCGGTTCGACTTCAGTTCCTCGTTGGCCTGGGCCAGGACCCGGCTCTTGATCTCGAGCAAGGCCTCGGCCTGGGCTCTGGCAGATTCAGAGCGCGCATGCCGGCGGCGCAACAACGCCAGCTCCGCTTCCATCTCCTGCAGTTCGTCCGCAATCTGCGTCGTCATGCCCGTATCCTTGCCAGCGATATCCGCATTGTTCCTTATCACACAGCCAGTTAATACCTATTTGCGCTGCAGGATAAATCGGGCAGCATGCGGACCTGGCGTCTGCTCGTCACGCAACACGGCCAGGTTGTCACCAAAATGATCGATGTAGCCGCGGATCAGGCCATGGGCGACTTCGGCAAAGGGGCGGTGCGAGGCGTAACTTACCAGCAGGTCCTGTCCGTTGACCGCGGCGATCACGCTTGGCGTCCGGGCATCGGGATAAAGCTTCGACACTTCCTTCTGGTGAATGCCGTCGATCGCCTCGAGAAACGAGATCGCGCTGTCGTGACCAGCAAAGTATTGCGGGTAATGCTTGGCAAGACGCCCGGCCAGCCAATAGCCATAAGCATCGGAAAGGTCGTCTCCCTCCCTGCCGGTCAACGCGCCCAATGCCGCAAGCATGGCAAGAGCCTGTTCGTGAGGGTAATTGCCGACAGCGGTGTATCCACCGCAAACAGGTAGCTGCGCCCCCGTAATCATCTGATCCGCCAGGGCCGGAGAAAAATCCTCCTCCACCCAGTTGATCAATTCGGAGAAGATGACGCCCTTCATCTGGTATTCCCGCAGTGAGTGCCCATCCGCGGAAATCAAAGCAAGAGGCGTGCCATTAACAAACGGTAAAACATGAACGCAAACTGCCATGCAGCATCGTTGCACTTTGCAAAATGCGCCAATCCTCTTTTGCAGAATGCAATCATCTTTGCATATTGCGAAACTGCTATTTCAGGCAGGCGCCTGCAGTATCGTAAAGCGGGCGGCTGTTCCGCCAGGCTCCAGATCTTCACGGGTAACACTGTGGCTTGCGCCGAACTGGGCGACAAAACCTTCGATCAGGCCGTGCGCCACCAGCGCAAAATGGTCTGTGCGACGCGTATTCAAGCTGCATGCCATCGGGGATCTTCGTTGCCTGCACCTGCGGCGGTCGTGCCTCCGGATAGAGCTTGGTCACCTCCTCATGGATGTGACTGCCGACCCCGCCAAGCAGACTTTCAGCGTCAGAGTAGACATTGACCATCTCAGGATAGAGCTGGGTAAAACGCCCGGCGAGCCAGAATCCATAAGCCCGTGCCAGGTCGCCTACCGGCGTACCAGTCAACTCGGATAGCGTCCCGAACATGGCCAGCGCTTCGCCATGCGGATAATTGCCGACCGACGTATAGGCCCCATCATTGGGTACCTTTGACTGCACGATCATGCGGTCGACCAAGGCGGGCGAGTAAGCCGACTCTGCCCAAGCGATCATTTCGGAGAATACCAGTCCTTTCATGATCGAAGCATGGCATAAAGAAATATCGGTTGCAATATGTGAGCAAGCTTAACGGCAAACAATTCTCTAATAGCTTCTGAAAATCCGAAATACGAAAAGTCACGATTCACAATAGTGCAGTTGCAAATGCAATTTGCTGAAGAATTTATTAACCTGTATTAACACCTTTGATTTTGGAATTTTATTTCTTTTTCGAAAAGTTTGTTTTTTATATCACCATTTACCAGTGACGAAAGTCTTTTGTAAAACCGAAATATTTTACAAATGTGCTTTTTGATTATTCTATTCTCTGCGATCTGTGAAGCTGCTCTACTTCAATAGCTGAAATAATCTTGCAAAATTTTGCAACAGTACGACCAAGCGTATTATCTTATTTTGCAAATTTGTCTGAGTTTTTTATTTAAAAGAGGCCGTCTTCGTCATCATCCGACGAAATGGAATTATCTTCGTTATTACGGCCACTTATCTTTTCAACGAATTGCGGGGCGTAAAGATCATGCACATCCCGCTCGTCTTTCATCGTGTACTTGCTTGCCATTGCAGCAAAAAAGCCTTCGACGGCGGTGGCTGCTTCTTCCGGGCAAGTTGCCGCACTGTCGCCAACAGATGCGGACGAAGGCGCCAGGCCGGCAAGGTCGGGGGTCATCGCAAAGAGCCCGTCCAATTGCGCTATCGCCTCGCCCAGCAACCGATGCATATCCGCAGCCTGGGCATCGACGATGTCGAGCGCTTTGCCGGTGCGGTCGTTGCAATCATGAATGATCCCCAAGAACTGCGCCAGTTGATCGACCGATGCGCCGCCTTCTGTGCCTTTCATGCTCAAGTGCGATGATGTTTCGAGCAGGTCCCTTTCTGCATCGGCGATGTCCGAAATGATCAGGTCGAGGCGATCCGAATAGGTCCGGATCTCGTTTGCGACGACCATGATCGGCTTGCCGCGGTCACCGATATTCCTGCAGCTCAGGCCGATATTGATGGCCATGTTGCGCACTTCCAGCCGCAGTTCGGTGATGGCGGCCATCTTGGTGGCGACGATGTCTACGGTCTGCAATATCTGTTCGAGTGTCGCAGCGCCTTGGCGATCTGCCTTTCCGAACTGGGCGATCATGCCTTCCGCTTCGGCGACGCCGCCCTCCAGCTCGCCCAGAAATCCCTGCCCCGTTTCGTCGCCGTCGGGCTGTTGCAGCGCCGTCAATTGCCCTGACGTATCCTTGAGCCTGTGCAGGGACGTCAGAAGCAAGTGCCCTTCCCTGTCGAACTCTTCCGCAGCCGCGGTCGTCAGCGCTCCGAGCAACGGCATGGCGTTGTGGCAAAGCGCCTCGGCAACCGCACCAGAGGGCGCAGGCGCTTCCAGAAGCTGGCAGCCGAACATCACGTGTTCCAGCCGCTGGCGAACCCTGTCTCCGATCTGGATGGCACCCAGGGCCTGGGCCAGTTCACCCCGGATCTCCTGCGCCACGGTGTTGGTAGATTGCGCAAGGCGGGCCAGTCCGGCCTGATGCTGCCGCATCGCTGCCGCATCGCGCATCAGCCGGTCGGGCACGTGCGGCAGGATCTTGGCGCATTCGGTAACAAGCAGTGCGTCGTCATGCCTCATCTTGTGCAGGCTGTTTTCCAGCATCTCGAGTGCTTCATCGAGACTGAGCACTTCCCGGCCTGCCACGTTGAGCTTTTCGCGCATGCGGTCGGCAAATTCCATGAACACCGCAACGCCTGATGCGGTGATCTTCACGTTCATGCCGTAGATATCGAGCACCTGGATGCAGCGCAGGATTTCTCCGGCACATGACCGCAGCGTTGCACTGCTAGTGCGAATCCGGGCGATATGGTCGGCGCGCCCAGCGGCCTTGGCTTCGACCATGCGCAGCTCTTCGGCAGCGGTGATGAGGTCGTTCACCGCGCCCGCCGCCTCACCCGTATCGAAAACGCTCGCAACTTCGCGCAGCGCGGCAACCACCTGGTCGATGGCGGCGACCGCATCGACCAGCACCATCCCGGTTGCGTCAAAATGCGTGGTGAGCGCCGCAACGATCCCGGCAATCCCCGAACGCAGGCTCCCGGCATCGCCGGGATCGCCATCCATGTCCGGAAACTCCACGGGTTTGAGCATTGTCATCGCTCAACGCGCCGTTGCCTGAAGGATCTCCCTGGCGATGGTGCCAAGGCCGACAATCCTGTCCGCCGCGCCGCGCGCGATGGCTTCCTTGGGCATTCCGAACACGATCGAGGTTTCCTCGTCCTGCGCGATCGTGCGCGCGCCGCCCTCGTGCATCTCGAGCAGGCCGCGCGCGCCGTCGTCGCCCATCCCGGTCATGATGACGCCAACCGCGTTCGATCCGGCACAGCGCGCGGCCGAGCGGAACAGCACGTCAACCGACGGGCGGTGGCGCGAGACCAGCGGACCATCGCGAACCGAGACGAGGTAACGCGCGCCCTGTCGTTCGAGCAGCGTGTGCTTGCCGCCCGGCGCGATCAGCACATGCCCGCGCATGACGGTATCCCCGTCCTCGGCTTCCTTGACGCTCACTTCGCACAGCGAATCGAGGCGCGCCGCAAAAGCGCGGGTGAACCGTTCGGGCATGTGCTGGACCACGACGATACCCGGCGAATTTGCCGGCAGCGCTTCAAGCACTTCGCGCAGCGCCTCGGTCCCGCCGGTCGATGCGCCGATGCACACGACCATCTCCGTGGTCCGGCTCATCGCCCTGCCGCTGGGAGGCGGAAGAACGGCATCTGCGGTCAGCCGGGCCTGTGGTTCAAGCCGAGGCGGGGCCGGCGCACGGGCCTGGACACGCGCCCGCGCCGCACCCTTGACCACCTGCCGGATCGCCGCCCGGGCTTCGTTCAGGTGATCGGCGATGCCGACCTTCGGCTTCAGGATCACATCCACCGCCCCGGCCTCCAGCGCCTGCAGCAGCGTTTCCGACCCCTGTTCCGTCAATGACGAGCACATGACGACCGGGATCGGGCACTGGCTCATGATCTTGCGCAGGAAGGTGATGCCATCCATCCGCGGCATCTCCACGTCCAGGGTCATCACGTCGGGAACCTGCGACTGGATGATCCGCGCAGCGGCAAAGGGATCGGCCGCCGTGCCGATCACCTCGATCTCGCTGTCCTCCTCAAGGATGGCCTTCATGGTCTGGCGAACGCTGGCGCTGTCGTCGACGACGAGAACCCGGATCCTGGGTCGGGTCAGGGCCATGCTCACGCCCTCCTGAACACGGTGCCCGCCACTTGCGTCAGGCAGTGGGCGAACCCGGTAATGGATTCGGAATGACCAAGGAACAGGTACCCGCCCGGTCGCAGCCGTTCGCACAACCGGTTCACGACGGCTTCCTGCGTGGGCTTGTCGAAATAGATCAGCACGTTGCGGCAGAAGATGATGTCCATCATCGTATCCAGCGCATAGCGCGCGTCCATCAGGTTGAGCCGCCCGAAAGCCACCTTGCGCCGCAATTCCGGCGCAATCCGCACCTCGTTGCGGCTCGAATCCTTCGCCTCCAGCACATAACGCTTGCGCAAGTGGGCGGGCACCGGCTCGATCATCTCGCGCGGGTAGATGCCTTTGATCGCGGTCGAGAGAACCTCGGTATCGAGATCGGTGGCCACGATCTTGTAATCCATCCCTCGGTGCGACCCGACAAATTCGCCAAGCAGCATGGCAAGCGTATAGGGTTCGGCACCTGTCGAGCAGGCCGCGCTCCAGCAATTGACCATGCGTTGCTGGTTTTGGCCGAATTCCGGCAGGACCGTTCCCAGCAGGATGTCGAAGTGCTGCGGCTCACGGAAGAAGTCGGTCTTATTGGTCGTCACCGCGTTGATCAGGTTCTCGATCTCGGCGTGGTTGACACCGGGGCTGAGCACGAGATCGCAGTATTCGCGGATCGTCTCACAGCCGGCCGATCGCGCCCGCCGCCGCAGACGGCCCTCCAGCATGGTCTGCTTGCTTGACTTCAGGTTGATGCCGGATTCGGCATAGATCAACGCGGCCAACGCCTTGAACAGGTTGGCGCCGATCCGGTCTGTTTCAAGCAGCGCATCAAAGCCGGCATGGGTCATGTCGTTCATGACGGATGCACAGGACAAGGGCGCAAGATGGCAGGCCCGCTCATGCCGCGCGGCCAAAATTGCTGTCTTCGGGGTCGCTACCGCCGCTGGTCAGGTCCAGAGCAAAGCCGTTCGCCCGCTGCTGCTGGTGCGCGATGGAATTTGGCTTGGGCGAAGGCATGGCAGGGCGGGCCGCCGCTCCGCTCCTGGGCGACTTTCCCGGTGCGGCCTTGCGCGATTGGCCGGTGTTGCGGCCTCGCACCACTGGTGCAGACGCTGCTTCGAGCTGGAAGAACGCCATCGATTCCTGCAGTTCCTCCGCTCGCGACGCCAGCGATTCCGATGTGGTGGATATCTGGTCAGAGGCGCTGGCGTTCTGCTGCGTCACCTTGTCCAGCTGCTGGATCGCCTCGTTGATCTGCGAAGCGCCGATGTCCTGTTCGCGGCAGGCGGCACTGATTTCCGAAACCAGCTCAGCCGTGCGGCGAATGTCGGGCACAAGCCTGCCGAGCATTTCACCGGCCTCGCTTGCCGCCTTGACCGTGTCGGAGGAGACCGAGACAATTTCGGCCGCCGCACTTTGGCTGCGCTCGGCCAGCTTGCGCACTTCCGATGCGACCACGGCAAAACCCTTCCCATGCTCGCCCGCACGGGCCGCCTCCACTGCTGCGTTCAGCGCCAGAAGGTCGGTCTGGCGGGCGATTTCCTGGACGATGCTGATCTTCTCGGCGATCGTGCGCATTGCACTCACCGCCTTGTCGACCGCGACGCCCGAAAGTTCGGCGTCCTTTGAAGACTGGCGCGCGATCTTTTCGGTCTGCGCAGCGTTGTCGGCGTTCTGTTTTATGTTGGCAGCCATCTGTTCCATCGAAGCCGAGGCTTCCTCAGCCGATGCCGCCTGTTCGGTGGCGCCTTGCGACAGCTGTTGCGAGCTGCTGGCCATCTGCGTGCTGCCATCGGCCACCTCGCTGGCCGCAGTGCTGACATTCCCGGCAAAGGCCCGCAGGTTGTCGACCAGGGCATTGATCGCATCGCGCATGCGCTGATGATCGCCCCGGCACTCGATCTCCACGCGTTCGCCAAGGTCCCCTGCACCCAGCTTGCCCAGAATGCGGTTGCCTTCCTCGATCGGAAGCAGCGTTGCATCGAGCATGCCGTTGATGCCGCTGACCAGGCGGGCAAAATCGCCGACAAAGCGGCGCTCGTCGCCGCGCTCGCTCAGGCGTCCTTCAGTTGCGGCCTGGATCAGGATCTGGATTTCGGACGTGATGGCGCGCAGGTTGCCGCGCAAGGTTTCGATGTTGTCGTTGATGAAGGCCTTCTTGCCGGGGAACTGCTCAAGAGGCGCGTCGAAGTTGCCCTCGCCGAACGCCCTGACGCAGGCCATGGCCTTCTTCTTCACCTCGATGTGGCCCGCAACCATCGCGTTGATGGAACGCGCCATGACGGCAAATTCGCCCGGGAACTTGCCGTCATCGACCATGACGTCGATATCGCCACGGTCATGTTCGGCCGACATGTTGTTCATCTGTGCAATCAGGCCAGTCAGGCTTGCGCGCAGTGCCTCGATCGTTTCGTTGATGAAGGCCTTCTTGCCGGGGAACTGTTCCAGAGGCGCATCGAACCTGCCCTTGCTGAACTCGGTGATACAAGCCACGGCCTTCTTCTTGACCGCGATATGCGCGCCGACAAGGTCGTTGATATCTCTTGCCATGACCGCAAAGTGTCCCGGCAGGGTCTCGGCGCGAATGACCACATCGATATCCCCGCGCTCATGCTCGGCGAACATGTCGGTGACCGACCTCGCCAGATCGAACGATGGGTGTACCGCCTTGTCGAGCAACCGGTTGACGGCCTCGGCAACCGCGCGCGTGGCTGCATTGCCGGCGTGGGTCTGCAGGCGATCTGTATAGACGCCGCTGGCCATGGCGGCTTCGACGCGCGCCATTTCGCCCAGGAGGTTTGCAGACGATACGGCGGCAAATGGGTTAATCGACATGTCCTGTCCCATCGTTGGTTCCATGATCGGGCCGTGGCGCAATGCCGAAAGCCGCAACCGGGTGTTTCAAGCTTCGATCATTCGTGTTTCGTCGCCGATCCGGGCGGCATCTTCGGTGGTGAATATCCTTGCGGCGTCGATGATCACGACGAACCCGCTTTCGCGCCGGACGACCCCGGTGATGTACTGCGACGCCCAGCGGACGCCGATGTCAGGGGCGGGGTCGATCTGCGCTGTGTCATAACTGCTGACGCTGAGCACCCGGTCGATCACCACGCCAAGCGTCAGGGTGCGATCCGGCACGGGAATGTCGAGGATGAGGATGCGGGTGGCCAGCGTCGGCTCGACCGCCTCCATCCCCAACCGGCGGCGCAAGTCCAGCGTCGGCACGCCCTGGCCGCGGACGTCGGTCAGACCGACGAAATGCGCAGGACCGCTGGGCACTTGTGCGGGGGCACCATAATCCAGAATCTCCCGCACCATGGCGACAGGGACCGCGAAAACTTCGCTGCCAAGGCCGAATTCGACGACCTGGAGAGTGTCCGCGCGGATCATGCGGCGCGTCCGAAATCGGCATCGTCAGGATCGGCACCGCCTTCGGTGAGGTTGAGCGCGAAGCCGGCCACGCGCTTTTTCTGGGCGGCCACGGAATTGCGTTTCACCACCGGTGGCTTGGGCCGGCGTGCCGGAGCCGCCCCCGGCTTCCCTGCGCCTGTGCCTTGCTTGATCGGTGATGCCTGACGTGGCGCCGGGCCGGCATTGCGCGGTCCGCCAGCGTTCGGTTCGATGTAGAAGAACGAGATCGAGTGCTGCAGTTCCTCTGCCTGCGATGCCAGCTCCTCGGACGTCGAGGATATCTGGTCCGAGGCGCTGGCGTTCTGCTGCGTCACCTTGTCGAGCTGCTGGATCGCTTCGTTGATCTGCGATGCGCCGATGTCCTGTTCCCGGCAGGCGGCGCTGATCTCGGTCACCAGTTCTGCAGTGCGGCGAATGTCGGGGACCAGTTTTGCCAGCATTTCACCGGCTTCGGTCGCAACCTTGACGGTGTTCGAAGATACCGCGACAATTTCCGATGCGGCCGTCTGGCTCCGCTCGGCAAGCTTGCGCACTTCGGAGGCGACGACCGCAAAGCCCTTGCCGTGCTCACCTGCGCGGGCGGCTTCGACAGCAGCGTTGAGTGCAAGCAGATCGGTCTGCCGGGCGATCTCCTGAACGATGCTGATCTTCTCGGCAATCGTGCGCATCGCGTTGACCGCCTGCTCCACCGCCTGGCCCGAAAGTTCTGCATCCTTTGACGATTGGCGGGCAATCTTTTCGGTCTGGGCGGCATTGTCGGCGTTCTGTTTGATGTTGGCCGCCATCTGCTCCATCGAAGCCGAGGCTTCTTCTGCCGAAGCCGCCTGCTCGGTCGCGCCCTGGGCGACCTGTTCGGAACTGGCGGCCAGCTGCCTGCTGCCGGTCGACACGTTTTCCGCAGCGACATTGGTGCTTCCCACGACCGTGCGCAGGCGATCGATCATGTTGACCAGCGCATTGCCAAGCCGGTCCGCGTCGGACAGCGGCTGATGCCTCACGGTCAGGTCCCCTTCGGAAATCCGGTCGGCCACGCCTGCCGTTTCGCGCAGATTGTCGACCAGCAGGTTGATCGCATCGCGCATGCGCTGATGGTCGCCGTGGCAGTCGATTTCCACACGCTCGCCCAGATCGCCGCCGCTGACCTGAAGCAGCACGCGGTTGCCTTCATCGATCGGCATGATGATCGCATCGAGCATGCCGTTGATGCCCGAGATCAGCTTGGCAAAGTCGCCGACAAAGCGCTTGGCCTCGCCGCGTTCGCCCAGATGGCCCACCGTCGCCGCCTCGATCAGTCGCTGGACTTCGGTCGTGATATCGCGAAGGCTGCGGCGCAGCGTCTCGATCGTGTCGTTGATGAACGCCTTCTTGCCGGGGAACTGCGCAAGCGGCGCGTCGAAGTCCCCTTCGCCAAAGGCCTTCACACAGGCCATCGCCTGCTTCTTCACCGCAATGTGCCCGGCCACCATCTCGTTGATGCCGCGCGCCATTGTGGCAAAATCGCCGTGGAACCGGGTATGATCGACCATCACGTCGATATCGCCGCGATCGTGTTCGGCGGACATGTGGTTCAATTCACCGATCAGGCCCGTGAGATTGCCGCGCAGGGTCTCGATGGTGTCGTTGATGAAGGCCTTCTTGCCGGGGAACTGCGCAAGGGGCGCTTTGAAGTTGCCTTCGCCAAGCTCCTTCACGCAGGCCATCGCCTGCTGCTTTACCGAGATGTGCCCGGCAACCATGGAATTGATGCCGCGCGCCATCACGCCAAAATCGCCATGGAACCTGGCCGCATCGACCACGACATCGATGTCGCCACGGTCGTGTTCGGCCGACATGTGGTTCAATTCATTGATCAGGCCGGAAAGATTGCTTCGCAAGGTCTCGATGGTGTCGTTGATGAAGGCCTTCTTGCCCGGAAACTTTTCGAGCGGGGCCGAAAAATTGCCGACGCTGAACTCTGCGACGCAGGCCATCGCCTTCTTCTTCACGGTGATGTGCGCGTTGACCAGGTCGTTGATGTTCCTCGCCATCTTGCCAAAGCAGCCGGAAAACTGATCTGCCGGTATGACGACGTCGATATCGCCCCGATCGTGTTCGGCCGCCATCATGTCGATCTGCCGGGTCAACTCGTCGACGGGCCGGCACGCGGTATCGAGCAGACGGTTGAAGGCATCGATCACGGCCCGGGTCGGCGCGTTGGCCGACGCTGCGTCGAGCCGGGCCGAAAGTTCGCCGCTGGAGCGCAGTTCGGCCTCGACGCGCGCGATTTCCGCAAGCATCGTATCTTCGGAAATGCGCGAGAAGATCTTGAACGGCATCGTCTTATCCCTTTGCGATCGGCGTGGTTTGGGCAGATGGCATCAGGCTGCGCCTGCCATCGAACGAAAGATTTCCTGAAGGTCGGGCAGCACGATCACGGTGTCGGTCTGCCGCACCAGCTCGCGCACGAATTCGCGCCTCCAGCGCATGCCCAGGACTGGCGGCTCGCTGCTGTCGCTGCGTTCGAGCGTCGCCACCTCGTGGACCTTGTCGGTGCGCAGGCCGATCTGGATCGTCTCGTTATCCAGTTCGGTCTCGATCACCACGATCCGATGGTCGACGCCGGGGCCTTCGTCGGCATCGATCGGCATGCCGAAGGCGACCCTGAGATCGGCAATCGGAATGATCTTGCCGCGAAAATTCACGACGCTGGACACCAGATCCGGCGCGCCGGGCACCCGCGTCTCGGGCAGCAGGTCAAGGATTTCGCGGATGCTGACAGCTTCGATGGCAAGGCACTCCTCGCCGATATCGAAGGTGAGGACCTCCAGCTGCCCGTTCTCGTCCCAGTTGGTCGTGGTCATAGTGTGCATGGCCCTACCCTGCGGCACGAAGCCGCTCCTCGTGGCTCTGACCCAGCGCGACGAGCTGGACGACGTCGAGAATGAGCGCGACGCCGCCATCGCCGAGGATGGTCGCGCCCGAAAAGCTGGGGATCGAGCGGTGCAGGCTCGACATCGACTTGATCACGGTCTGGTGGCTGCCAATGATCTGGTCGACGACAAGCCCGACCTGCTGCCCGCCCGTGGTGATGACCACGATCTTCTGGAAAGCATCGGGCCGGGTGCCGGTGCCGAACAGTTCCCGCAACCGGAGGAAGGGGACGAGCCGTTCGCGCAACTGGATCATGCTGCGCCCGCGCGACCGGATGTCATCCTCCAGGCTGAGTTCGAGGCATTCCTCGACCGCCGATAGCGGGATGACGTAGTTCCCGCTGCCGACCCGGACCAGCAGCCCGTCGATGATCGCCAGCGTCAGCGGGATGCGCAGCGTGATCACCGATCCCTTGCCCGGCTCGCTGGTCATGTCGATCTGCCCGCGCAGGCCCTCGATCGTCCGCTTGACCACGTCCATGCCAACCCCGCGCCCGGACAGGCTGGTCACTTGCGCCGCGGTGGAAAAGCCCGGCTCGAAGATCAGCTGGAGAAGCTCGCTGTCCGACAGGACTTGCCCGGGCTGCACCAGCCCGTTGGCCTCGGCCTTGGCCCGCACCCGTTCGCGGCTGATCCCGCGCCCGTCGTCCGCAATGGTGATAAGGACCTCGCCTCCGGTCTGCTGTGCGGATAGGCGGATCTGCCCCGCGGCAGACTTGCCGGTGGCAAGGCGTTCCTCCTCGGTCTCAAGCCCATGATCGCAGGCGTTGCGGATCAGGTGGACGATCGGGTCGGCCAGCCGTTCGGACACGGTCTTGTCGATCTCGGTGCTCTCGCCGTCGGTGATCAGGTCGATCGTCTTGCCCGTCTCGCGCGCCAGATCGTGCACCAGGCGGCGGAAGCGCCCGAACAGCGCCGCGATCGGGACCATGCGCAGCACCATCATGGTATCGCGCAGTTCGTTGGCCAGCCGCTCCACTTCCTCGGAGATCGACCGCAGCGCCAGTTCGCCCGCCGGCCCCGAAAAGCCGCCACAAGCCAGCTGGGCAAGGCGGCTCTGGACGATGACGAGTTCGCCAACGCGGTCCATCAGCAGATCGAGCCGCTCGGCCGGAACCCGCACGCTTTCGCCCACCGCCTTGGCCGGACGATTGCCAGCCGTTTCCGCCGCAACCAGCGCCGCTTGTGCCGGTGCCGCAAGGTCGGGATCGGCAATGGCCGTCGCGCCGGTAACGTCGGGCTCCGCCAACGCCGCCTGCGCCTGCTGGTCTATGTTCAGCTCCATTTCGTCCATCACGAAGATGAACACGTCCTCGATCGCTTCGCGGGCAACATCGCCGGGCAGTTCGACGTGCCACGCAACATGGCACTGCATCGGATCGAGCGCGTTGAGCGCGGGAATGGACTGGGTGAGCGCCACGACCCGGGTCGCACCAAGATCGCGCAGCTCGTCGATCAGGATCAGCGGATTGATGCCATTGGCCATCGCTTCGACCGGAAGTCGAAAATGAACCTGCCAGGGATTGGCAGCGCAAGGCTGGTCCAACTCCACGGTGCCGTCGCCTTCGCCCGAAGCTTCGCTGTCCGTAACGATGGCCGCCTGCAACCGCGCGAGGATGGCGGCGCTCTCGGCCTCCAGTTGCTCGCCCTGGCCATCCACCAGCGCCCGCATGTGGTCCATGGCCGAAAGCGTTACCGCAACCAGTTCCGCCGTGGCCCGGACCTGCCCTTTGCGAACCCGGTCGAACGCGCTCTCGCAATGATGGGTGAACGCGGCCAGGGCATCGAACCCGAACATCGCGCCCGACCCCTTGAGCGTGTGCATGCCCCTGAAAACGGTATCGATCAGATCCCTGCTGCCAAGCTGGTGCGTCAGGTCGAGAAGCGCCTGTTCGGTGGTGTCGAGCAGTTCGCCTGCCTCCACCCGAAAGGCCTCTGCCGGGTCCTGCCCGCTCATCCGCCCAGTACCTTGCGCGTTACCTTGAGCAGATGGTCGGCAACGAACGGCTTGACCAGCCAGCCGGTTGCCCCGGCGGCCTTGGCCTCCTGCTTCATCGCGTCATCGGATTCGGTCGTGAGGAAGATGATCGGCGTTCCGGCCTGGATCGGCAGCTTGCGGATCTCGCGGATCATCTCCAGCCCGTTCATGTTGGGCATGTTGAGATCGGTGATGATCAGATCGAACTTGGCATCGCGCGCCTTGGCAAGGCCCTCGGCGCCATCGGCCGCTTCGGCAACGTCATGACCGGCCCCGGACAGGGCAATCCGGATCGCCATGCGGATGCTCACCGAGTCATCGACGGTAAGGATCGAGGTCACCGGACGTCTCCCTTGAACCAGAACGCCCGCGCGGATGGATCACCATCGGCAAGAAACCCGGCCCGCTCGAGCAGCGCCGCCAGGAACGGGTTGGCCGGAGCGGTCAGGGCCAACGGCTTGCCCTCGGCCGCCGCCAGCTTGCGCGCAGCCTCGACCAGTTGCAGGAAGCTCAGGTCCGCGTCCTCAACCTGCGATGCATCTAGTTCGACCGCATCATGGGCCTGCAGTGCTTCGAGCATCGTGGTGCGCAAGCCCTCGATTCCTCGAATATTCGCGCATTCGCCAATGGCCACAACCATCTGTTCTTCCCGACCGAGAGTTCGACCAGAAAGCTACAGAAGACGCGTAAATTCTTGTTTTTGGGAACTTAGCCGTTTCTACGTTAAGTATTGCTAGCAAAAAACTAGCCAAGAATTCGCGCCACCCCGCCGGAACGCTTGGCTGGAAAGACCCGCAGGACGCACCAGACCACCGCCAGCCGCCCGCATCGCACGGCAATGGAAGCGGTCATGACGGGCGCTACCGTAAACTCCGAAAATGAAACTGAAAGATCATGAAATGGCGGAGCGGGAGGGATTCGAACCCTCGATACGCTTTTGACGTATACTCACTTTCCAGGCGAGCGCCTTCGACCACTCGGCCACCGCTCCGCACGAGCCTGATCGTTTTGTGCGAAGCACCAAACGGGAATCAGGCGATCACTCATATCGCTCTGGAAGTGCGCCCCTAGCCGCACAAGATCGCTTTCGCAAGGCGTGGCTTCCTGCAATGATGAAGTTATGTCGCTTCTTCTTGCCCTCGCCGCCGCTGCGGCTTCGCCTGCCCCTGCCAGCCCCCCGCAAAAGGCGCTGGCTCCTGCCGAGATCGTGGCCGGAGCCCCTGCTGCGGACTGGGTGGCGATTGCGCCTTCGGACCTGCTGGTGATGGACCTCGCGCCGCATTCCGCTCAGCGCCCGCACCGCGTCGTGATCCAGCTTCTGCCCGCACCGTTCTCGCAAGGGTGGGTCGGCAATATCCGCAAGCTGGCCGCAGCGCACTGGTGGGATGGCACCTCGATCAACCGCGCGCAGGACAATTACGTGGTGCAATGGGGCGATCCCGATGGTGAGGACAAGGCGAAGGCCAAGGCCTTGCCCGCAACGCTGCTGACAGTCCCGCAATCGGAATACGTGGTGGCCGACTTCTATGGCAGGGAGGGCGGCACTGCAGACAGCATCGGCTACCGCATAGAGAAACAGACCAGCCGCGATCCCTATGCTGCCATGACCACGTTCAACGGCGGATTTCCGATCGCCGGAGCGGATGGCAACGCCTGGCCCATCCACTGCTACGGCACCGTCGGCGTCGGCCGCGACATGCCGCCAGATACCGGCACTGGTGCGGAACTCTATGCCGTCATCGGCCATGCCCCGCGCCAGCTTGATCGCAACATCGCGGTCGTCGGCCGGGTGATCGAGGGGATGGAGCACCTCTCCACCCTGCCCCGCGGCACCGGCGATCTGGGCTTCTACAAGACCGCACCCGAACGCACGCCAATCCGCTCCGTCCGCCTCGGCAGCGACGTGCCCGATCTGCCGAGGTTCGAATACCTCGGCACCGAGAGCGCCAGCTTCGCCGCATATGCCGATGCTCGCGCCAATCGCCGCGATGCCTTCTACATCCAGCCCGCAGGCGGCGTGGACATCTGCAACGTGCCGGTGCCCATCCGTCGCCGCAAATGAGCGAGAGCGCCCGTGGCCTGACCACCACGCTCTGGCGCTGGTCGGGCGGCGCCAATGCCAGTGGGAATGGCGGTGACTGGTTTTTCGTCACCATCACCGGCGCGGTGGGCGAGGCGCTGTCGGCCACCGCGCTGATGCACCGTCTGGAAACCGGGCGCCGCTCGGGTTGGGGCTCGGTCAAGGTGGGCGTGCAAGTCGGCGAAACCGCGTGGCGCACATCGGCCTTTCCCAGCAAGGAACAGGGCTGGATCATCCCGATCAAGGCCACCGTGCGCAAGGCAGAAGGGCTGATGGAAGGGGCGGCGTTCCATCTGACGCTAACGTTCTAGGCGGCGCGCGCTGATCGCCAGAACGACAGCGTTGGAAACCCTTCCCGCTGCGGCTAACGCTTGGCAAGCCAAGCGCAAGTCTCGCTCCCCTCCCTCAAGGGAGGGGTTGGGAGTGGGTGTCCGGCGCCTGCGTCTTTGCGCTACACTATCGCCAAAACAAAGGACCATCACGTGCCCCACAACGTCGCTCTCGTCGGCTATGGCTTTGCCGGAAAGACCTTCCACGCCCCGCTGATCGAGGCCGAGCCAAACCTCGCGCTCGCCGCCATCGTCTCCAGCGATGCGGCAAAGGTCCACGCCGACTTTCCCGGCCTGCGCGTCGAGGCAGACATCGCCGCCGTCCTGGCCGACCCGGCAATCGACCTTGTCGTCATCGCCACGCCGAACGACAGCCACGCCCCGCTGGCCCACGCGGCCATCGCTGCGGGCAAGGCGCTGGTCGTGGACAAGCCGCTCGCCCTCACTTTGGCCGAAGCGCGCGAGATCGCCGCTCATGCGGAGGCGCGCGGCACGCTGCTCAGCGTGTTTCACAACCGGCGCTGGGATGGCGATTTCCTGACCATTGCCAGCGCCATCGAACAAGACCTGATCGGAAAGGTCGCCCATTTCGAAAGCCATTTTGACCGCTTCCGCCCGCAGGTGCACAACCGCTGGCGCGAAAATCCCGGTCCCGGCAGCGGCGTCTGGGCCGATCTCGGCCCGCATCTGGTCGATCAGGCGCTGTGCCTGTTCGGCCTGCCCACCCGCATTACCGCCAGCCTCGGCACCTTGCGCGATGGCGCGCAAACCGATGACTGGGCCCATGTCGTGCTGGAATACCCGGACAAGCGCTGCGTGCTCCACGCCGGAATGCTGGTCGCCGGCGGCTCCCCGCGCTTTGTCGTGCACGGCACGGAAGGCAGCGTGATCAAGCATGGGCTCGACCCGCAGGAAAGCCAGCTGATCGCGGGCCTGCGCCCCGGTGCGCCGGAGTGGGGGCAAGAGGCCCTCCCCCTCACCTGCCATGATGCTGCAGGCGCGGCCCATCCTCTCGAGAGCATGCCCGGCGATTACCCGCGCTACTACGCCGGGATCGCCTCCGCCCTGGATGGCGGTGCGCTGCCCGTCACGCCCGAACAGGCGCTCGCCGTCATGGCCGTAGTCGAAGCTGCGACAGAGGCGGCGCGCACCGGGGTGGCCCAGCAGGTCCCGCCATTCCGGTTGTAGATTGCCTGTCCTACACGCCGCGATGCAAGGCAGGCTTTGCCCTGCTCCTTGAACCGTCAATCGCCCGCCGGAACGCAGTTCTGCGCCGCGGCCCACCCCCAGCCCCTCCCGCAAGCGGGAGGGGGGCAAGAAAATGCTGTTCCTGACCTCCCGCAGGCGGGAGGGCCGCGAGACTTGGCCTTTCGCAGAAAGGCTTAGTCGCAGCGGGGTGGGCCTCCCCACGTCACGCACAAACGGGCCCAGCCGCCCCCTGAATGACTCTCCCTGAACTGTGTAAACCCCGTAAACCCCCTTCAGGAAACGCCACCGCTTCCTGAACCGAAATCACCGGCTGCGCAGCACCATTTCCACCGCTTCGCAGATCTGCTGAACCGAAAATGGCTTGGCAAGGAAGTGCATGTTGGGAATGTCGATCTCGCGCCGCAGTTGTTCCTCGGCATAGCCGGACATGAACAGGAACGGCAGGTCAGGCTTCAGCGCGCGGATTTCGCGGGCCATTGCCGGGCCATCCATCGTCGGCATGACCACGTCTGACACGACCACGTCGAACTCGCCGCGCCCGATGGCCTCCAGCCCCTCTTCGCCGTCCGCCGCCGTCGTCACCTCGAAGCCCTGCCGCACCAGCGCACGTTCGGCCACGGCGCGGACGGTGTCCTCGTCCTCCACCAGCAGGACCTTGCCCCCGCCCGACCATTGCCGCCTGGGTTCGGCCGTGGCCGGCTTAGCCGCCTGCGCGATCTCCGCCGCATCGGGATGGTGGACCGGCAGATAGATGCTGAACCGGGTGAACTTGCCCACCTCGCTTTCGGCAAAGATGAACCCGCCCGATTGCTTGACGATGCCATAGACCGTGGAAAGCCCCAGCCCGGTGCCCTTGCCCTTCTCCTTGGTCGTGAAGAATGGCTCGAAGATCTTGCCGATCTGGCTGGGCTTGATACCGTGGCCGTTGTCCTCGACCATCAGCGCGGTGTAATCGCCGATCGGCAGGATCTCGCTCTTCATCGCGCGAACGTCTGCCGAAGTGACGCGGCGCGTCATCAGCTTGACCACGCCCGCCGCGCCCTTGCCCGAACCTGCCGCCGCCTTGTCGTTGATCGCGTCGCGCGCGTTGACCGCAAGGTTCAGCAGCACCTGCTCCAGCTGCGTCGGGTCGGCGCGGATGAAGCCCAGGTCGCGGTCGTGGGTTACCTCCAGCGTGATCCGCTCACCGATCAGCCGCTTGAGCAGCGCGGAAACTTCGGCCACCACATCGGGCAGTTGCAGCACTTGCGGCCGCAGCGTCTGCTGGCGGGAAAAGGCCAGCAATTGCCGGGTCAACGATGCCGCGCGGTTGGAATTGGCCTTGATCTGCTGGATGTCGTCATAATCGCTGTCGCCCGGCGTGTGGCGCATCAGCATCAGGTCGCAATAGCCGATGATCGCGGTCAGCACGTTGTTGAAGTCGTGCGCCACGCCGCCTGCCAGCTGGCCCACCGCCTGCATCTTGGTGGCCTGGGCGATCTCGCGCTTCAGGCGGGTCTCCTCGGACGAATCCTTGAGGCTCAGCAGCACCGCGCCATCGCCCAGCCCGCGCACGCCGGCAAGGCTCAGCGAGACCGGCTCCTCGGGCGATGCGCGCAACCGCACGGCGACGTCGCCCGCCGTGGCCTGCCCCTGGGCATAGCGGCGCACCGCATCGACCAGCGCGCCCTTGTCTTCCTTGATAACCAGGTCTGCCGGATAGGGCGGCGGGATCGTGTCCTCGTGCCCCGCCGCGCGCAGGAATGCCGCGTTGGCGAACAGGAAGCGTCCGTCGCGGTCAGTCATGGCAAGGCCCAGCGGCAGCCGCGCCAGCAGCGCCTCGATCTGCGGCAGTCCGGCGGTGATGTCGCCCACGCTGTGCTGGTTGTCGATCAGCAGGAACAGCGATGCGGTGCGCGCAGGGTCGGTGTTGGCGATGCCGTCAGGGTCGGCCACCGGCAGGTGAACCAGCCGCACGGGCACGCCCTTGCCGCCTTCGCGGGCATAGAACACGCGCTCGGAATCATCGCTCGCCAGAAACGACACGAAGTCGGTGCCCGCCATGTCGCTATCGGCATGGCCGGTCGCGCGGTGGGCGAAGGCGGAGTTGGCAGCCAGCACCGTGCCGTCCGGGTTGACCACCGCCGCCTGCAAGCCTTCGCGGGCAAGAGCGCGGCCCAGCTTTCCGGACACGTGGCCCGCCATGTCGGTCACCAGATTGGGCGTCACCACCGGCCTGAACCGCCAGATCAGGAAGTCCTCGCCGCGCCCCACGCGGCTAAGCTCGGCGCGCCATGTGCGGTTGCCCAAGGTCAGCGATTCCGCGCTGGCGCTGCCATCGCGCCAGGCAAAGCGCAGCGCATCCTCAAGCGCATCGACCCCGCCCTTTTCGAGCGGCAGACGCGGCGGCGCGGCGCTTGCACCGAACCATTCGCCCATCAGCGCGTTGGCACAGACCAGCCGGCCCGCGCGGTCGGTAATCGCCATGGCAACATCGGCGTTTTCGATCGCGGCGTTGGTGACCGACCAGTCCGGCACCGCAAGATCGGCGGCGACAGCGCCTGGCGATGGCCGGTACACCAGCCGCAGCGCCGCGCTGATTACGCCCACGCCGCCCAGAAATCCGCCGATGACCAGCGGCTGGCCCGAAACCGCCCACAACGCGCCCGCACTGGCGATCACGGCGCCGCCCAGCGCCAGCCAATCGCGCAACGGGGCGGCCGACGTGCTGGCCGCCATGCCGGCCACGTCTGCATCGCCTCCGATGCTGGCCGCCGGTCTGGCCATCAGTCGGGGAAGTCCCGTGCCTCGAACCGCAGCTTGCGCGCCTTGCGCTTGTGCGCCGTCCACCAGCGCCAGACGAACACCGAAATGACATAGCCGAGCGCAGCCGAGACGATCGCGATCAGGAACAGGCCGATGACCAGCGATGGCGCGGCATCGGACCCCAGCCAGGCCAGCCAGTCGCCGATGCTGGCCCCCTTGGTCACCATATCGCTGACCGTGGCGAAATCGGCGTGGAAGCCGAAGCTGTTGCCCACGGCAATGGCGCCGGGCAGAAACACGAACAGCGTCGTCGGCGGGATCGAGATGAAGGTCATCAGCACGGCAAGCGGGATGTTGCCCCGGCACGGCACGCACATCAAGGCCGCGCCGATGATCTGCACGCCGGGGATCAGCGCAAAGATGCCGATGAACAGCCCCGCCGCCACGCCACGCGGCACCGAACGGCGGGTAAAGCGCCACAATTCATGGCGCGCGGCCAGCGGGCGGGCAAAGCGGTTGTGCTCCATCTGCTCACGCGTCGGCATGTTGGCCCGCGCCCAGTTGACGATCCGTATGAACATGCTGCGCCTGCTTCTACCCGTTTACCGCCTGCCCCGCCACGGGCCTTGGGATCGCATCTAGACTACTGGCGCTTTCCCAAGGGTGAAGCGCCGCACATTGCAACGCCTTATCCGTGATCCTTCATGATCCGCGCCTTGTCCCGCTTCCAGTCGCGGTCCTTCATCGTGGCGCGCTTGTCGGCGTTGTTCTTGCCCTTGGCCAGCGCGAGTTCGACCTTGGCGCGGCCGCGGCTGTTGAAATAGATCGACAGCGGGACCAGGGTCATGCCCTTGCGCTCTACCGCGCCGTGGAACTTGGCAATCTGGCGCTCCTTCAGCAGCAGCTTGCGCGGCCGCTTGGGCACGTGATTGTTGCGGTTGCCGTGGCTGAATTCGGGCACGTTGGAATTGACCAGCCAGACCTCGCCGTTCTTCACTTCGGCATAGGCTTCGGCGATCGACCCTTCGCCAAAGCGCAGGGACTTCACCTCGGTGCCGGTCAGGCAGATCCCCGCCTCATACTTCTCCTCGATGAAGTATTCGAACCGTGCGCGACGGTTCTCGGCGACGACTTTGGTCTTGTCGAATTCTGGGTGTACGGGACGGGCCATGATGAGTGCCCATGTAGGCGCTGCCCCGGCAAAGCGAAAGTGGCTGTTTGCACTTTGTCGGGGCGCGGAATTCCTTGGAAATTGCGGTCAGATCAGGCCGGCATGGACCAGCGCCTCGTCCACGGCCTTGCGCGCGGCTTCGTTGCAGCCGACCATCGGCAGGCGCAGTTCGTCCGACAGGTCGGGGAACACGCGGCTGAGCGCGTACTTGACCGGGCCGGGCGAGGCATCCTCGAACATCGCGTAGTGCAGCGGGTAGAGCTTGTCGTTCAGCTCGCGCGCCTTTTCCAGATCGTTGGCCGCGCAAGCCGCCTGGAAATCGGCGCAGAGACGCGGCGCGACATTGGCGGTGACCGAAATGCAGCCCACCGCGCCCGCCGCATTGGCCGGCAGCGCCAGTTCATCGTCGCCCGAAAGCTGGCAGAAGTGCTTGCCGATGCCCATGCGATGGTCGGTGACACGCGAAAGATCGCCGCTGGCATCCTTGATGCCGATGATCTTTTCGGGATAGCGCTTGGCCAGTTCGCACACAGTTTCCGGCAGGATGTCGGTCACCGTGCGGCCGGGCACGTTGTAGAGCACGATCGGCAGGTCGTTGTGTTCGGCAAGGTAGCTGAAGTGGGCGATGATGCCCGCCTGGCTGGGCCGGTTGTAATAGGGCGCAACGCACAGCGCGGCCTGCGCGCCGCACTTCCTGGCAAAATTCATGTGCAGCAGCGCGTTCATCGTGTCGTTGCTGCCGCAGCCCGCGATCACCGGAACGCGGCCGGCCACCTGTTCGACGCAAACCTCGATCACGCGGTGGTGTTCGGCATTGGACAGCGTCGAAGCCTCGCCCGTGGTGCCGCAGGGCACCAACGCGGACGAGCCATTGTCTATCTGCCAGTCGACCAGACGGCGGAAGGCTTTTTCGTCGAACGCTCCATCACGAAAAGGGGTGACAAGGGCCGGAATGGAGCCGGAAAACATGGACAATACCCCTTCATTTACCCCATGATGCTTTTCGGTTCAGGATGAGCCGATCCCGCAAGGGGCCTGTTCAGCGCGCGATAAGGAGCCGCTCCATAGTATGTCCAGCATGGACGTGAAAGCCTTGATGTTACGCTGGGGGTTTGCCGGGCTGCTGATGCAGACGGTGGCCGCATCCAGCGCGGTGCATGCCAGCGGCGGCGAAAGCGCCGATGGTGCCGATTGGGACCGGGCGCGGGCAAATCTTGTTGCCGCGCAAGGCGGGCCGATGATGGCCGCGATCGACCGGTGGAAGCTGCTGACAAGTTCCAACCGGTTCGGTTTTTCCGATTATTCCAGCTTCGTGGTGACCTATCCCGGCTTTCCGGACGAGGACAAGCTGCGCCGCTATGCCGAACTTTCGCTTGAGCGCGAGGCGGTGGATGCTTCGCGACTGGTGAATTATTTCAGCCAGAAGCCGCCGCTGACCAACCTTGGTCGCGCGCAATATGCGCTGGCCCTGACCCAGCTGGGCCGCCCCGAAGCACGCGAGGCAGCGCGGGCCGCATGGCGCGGCGGGGCAATGACCGACGCGGCCGAAACCGCGCTGCTGGCCAACTGGGGCACCAGCTTTACCGCCGACGATCACGATGCGCGGATGGACGCGCTGCTGTGGTCTGGCGCCACCGATCAGGCCGCGCGGCAGATCGTGTGGGTCAGCCCCGCCCGCAAGGGCATCGACGGCGCGCGATTGGCCGCCATGCAGGGCGGCGATCCTTACGCTGCCGTCACCGGCACCTCCACGCAGTTGCTCAACAGTGATCCGGGCTTCGTGTTTCAGCGCGTGCGCCAGTTGCGCAAGAGCGGGCAAGGCGCCGCCGCGCGGGCCTTGCTGGCCAACCGGCCCCTGCTGGTGCGGCAGCCGCTGGATCGCGCCAAGTGGGTCGAGGAACTGCTGATCAACGCGCGAGGCGCGGCAACATCGGGCGATCCGCGATCAGCCATGCGCATTGCCGCCGGGATCGACGATGCCTTTGCCCCGGGCGGGGACGTAAGCCAGCTCGAATACGATCTGCGTGATGACTATACCTCGCTGATGTGGCTGGGGGGCACGCAAGCCTATCAGAACATGGGCGATTATGCAGGCGCAGCAGCGCTGTTCTGGCGCTATGGCGCGGCGGCGCGGACGCCGGGAACGCGGTCCAAGGGGTTTTACTGGGCCGGAAAAGCCATGGCGCGTGGTGGCCAGCAGGCTGAGGCACAGCGCTATTTCGAAGCGGCGGCGCAATATGCCGATCAGTTCTATGGCCTGCTGGCGCTGGAACGGCTGGGCCGCGCGGTGCCGCAGTTCGCGCGCGATTCCGATGCCGTGGCAACACCGGACGAGCGCAGCCGGTTCTACAATCAGCCCTTGACGCTGGCCGTGCGCGAAGT
Organism: Novosphingobium sp.; assembly: GCA_026400375.1. Taxonomy (GTDB): domain Bacteria; phylum Pseudomonadota; class Alphaproteobacteria; order Sphingomonadales; family Sphingomonadaceae; genus Novosphingobium. Next base: position 26,006 of record JAPLPG010000276.1, read on the forward strand.
GGCGCGCAATGGCGATTGGCGCACGACCATTCGCTTCTTCAAGGAAGTGGCCGAACAGCAGCAGACCGAAGGCCAGCACATGATGGTCGCAGCGCTGGCCCGCGATCTGGGCAGGCGCGATCTGGGCGTGATCGTGGGTCAGGCGGCGGCGGCGCGCGGCTACCTTGATTTTCAGCACATCGCCTTTCCGCTGATCCCGGTACCGCCGGGCTTTGAAAGCAAGTGGACCGGCATTCACGCGATCAGCCGCCAGGAAAGCCAGTTCGCGCAGAACGCAGTCAGCCATGCCGGCGCGCGCGGGCTGATGCAGCTGATGCCGGGCACGGCGAACGAGCAGGCGGGCAAGCTCGGCCTGGCGTATCGCCCCGGCGCGCTGACCGAGGATGCGGGCTACAACATCCAGCTGGGCGCAGGCTATTTCGCGCGGATGCTGGACTATTATGGCGGATCATGGCCGCTGGCCGTGGCGGCCTATAACGCCGGTCCCGGCAACGTGAACAAGTTCCTGCGCGCCAATGGCGATCCGCGCAACGGCGGTATCGACTGGGTGGAATGGATCGAGAAGATCCCGCTTTCGGAAACGCGCAACTACGTTCAGCGCGTGCTGGAAAACGCGGTGGTCTATGAGGCGATGAACCCCCAGTTTGCGACGTATCGCGGGAGCAATCCGATGAGTTACTTTATCGGGAAGCGGGAGCCGGGGTGATAAGCCTCGCGCATCCTAACACTACAATTTTCTGTTGACTTACAGAATAAGAAATTCGATTTTAATACCATTCAAGGAGGCAATTTATGTCAAAATATCAAAGTATTGTCAAAAAAGTACAAGATGTTATTTTAAAGGTTAATGCTGAAGATGTTCTGCGAGATGCACAGTCCTATGGATTGAAGGTTTCTGAGCTTGATGACTTTACCAATCAAGCCCACGATTATGCATATATCGAAAAGTTATCAATTAAGTATGCGGAAAACGCAGTTAAGCTTTGTGCGTTGGGTGGCTTCAGTTCTGGATTCGGAGGTGTAGTCGCAACAATCACTTTTTCCAGCGCAGATATCGCGAACATGGCTGCCCAGTTATATCGCTTGAATCAAAAGCTCGCACTTCTAAATGGTTTTGACCCAAGCAGCGAACTACACAATGAAAGTATGCAGACCAAGTTTATGACCGCATTGGGAATTGACGCGCTGGCGCAAGCCGGAATTCGTACACTCGTTACAAAGGCTGCAAGTGAAAACCTGCTAAAAAAAGGCGCTGCATCAAGTCCGGCGGTGCGTTTGATCATGGAAATCGTTAAAATTCTTGGCCCAAAGATTACAAAAGTGCAAGCGGGGAAATTGGTTCCGGTATTGGGTGGTGTGATTGGTGGCGGAGTAAATTATATTTTTGCTAAATCAGTCACAAAGAAACTTTTGGCAGACTATAAGTCTGATTACTTTGACCGGTGGCAAGTGCAAAATAGATAAATCTTGTTTGCCCGATTATGATTACCCCATGAAGCCTGACAGTCCACCCATCACCCCCGCCGGCTTTGCCGCCTTGCGTGCGCGTTACGACCACCTTCTCGGCACCGAGCGGCCCGCCATCGTCGAGATCGTCTCTTGGGCCGCCGGCAATGGCGACCGGTCGGAGAACGGCGATTATCTTTATGGGCGCAAGCGGATGCGGGAGATTGATCGGGAGCTGGCGTTTCTGGCGCGGCGGATGAAGGCGACGCGGGTCGTCGATCCGGCGCGGATGGAAGACCGCAGCCGGGTGCTGTTCGGGGCGACCGTGGAGATTGCCGACGAGGACGATGCGCGGCGTGTGCTGACCATCGTGGGGGATGACGAGCAGGACGCCAGCAACAACCTGATCGGCTGGAGCGCGCCGATTGCCAAGGCTCTGCGCGGGGCGCGGGTGGGGGATTTGCGGATCGTGCGCCTGCCTTCGGGCGAGAAGGAGTGGGAGATCATGAGCATTTCCTATCCTGACGCCGCAGGCTAAAGCAGCGCGCATGAAATCCGGTCGCTTCTACATCATGCGCCACGGCGAGACGGTCTACAACGCCGCCGCGCGCCTGCAATCCAACGCCATGCACACGCCGCTGACGCGGCAGGGCTTCGAACAGGCGGTGGCCATGGGCTGCGCGCTGCGCGCCGAACTGGGTGAGCGGCCGGAGGTGACGCTGCACATCTCGGACACCGGGCGCGCCTTGCAGACCGCCGCGCTGATCGCCGAGGAGCTGGGGCTCGACTGGTTTGCCGGGCGGCGCACGCTCGACCTGCAGGAAATCGACATGGGATCGTGGTGCGGGCGCTCCTACGGCGAGGTGGAGGACGAGGTTGGCCCGATCGTGATCGAGGACCACCTGCTGCGCCCGGCCCCGGATGGCGAGGACTATCCGGCGATTGCCGCGCGGCTGAACCGGTGGATCGGCGGGCTGGACGATATCGGCGGCGATCACATCGTGGTCATGCACGGTATTTCCAGCCGGGTGCTGCGCGGGATCATGGGCGGCTTTCCGGTGCATCCCGTTCACGGCGCGCCGATTGCGCCGTCGCTGGTTCAAGGGTCCATCGCCCTGGTCGAGAACGGTGCCGAGACGGTGCTGTTCGGATCGACCCGCGGGATCGAGCACGCCTGATGGGCGAAGTCGTCAACCTGCGGGCGGTGCGCAAGGCGAAAGCGCGCGAGGCGCGCGCGGTGCAGGCGCAGGCCAACCGGGCCAAGTTCGGGCAGACCAAGGGCGAAAAGGCGCGCGCAGCGCAAGACGCGGCGCGTGCGGCGCGGGTGCTCGACGGCGCGAAACGGGACGAGCCGTGAGGAAGCTGCTGCTTCTTGGCGCGCTGACCCTGGCGGGCACGGCTACGGCGCGTGACAGCCTGGGCGTGTTCGGCACGTGGGGCGCGTTTCGCGATCCGGCCGTTCCGCGCTGCTATGCCATTGCGATGGCCGAGAAGGTTTCCGGCCGGGAGCAGACGTTTCAGCCCTACCTGACCGTGGGATACTGGCCGCAGCGCAAGATCCGCGGGGCGGTGCACGTGCGACTGGCGCGGCGGGTGGCTTCGGGGTCGAGCGTCAACGTATCGTTCCCCGAGGCGAACTTCACGCTGCAGACCGGGCAGGCCGATGCCTGGCCCGCCGACCAGCGCGTCAATGCCGGCATCGTGGCGCAATTGCGCAGTGCGCCGCGCGTCGTGGTGATCGGCCAAGGGATCGATGGCCGCAAGTTCCGCGACGTCTATGTGCTCGGCGGCGCCGCTTCGGCAATGGACGCCGCGGCGCTGGGGTGCGTTCGCTAAAAAAAGGGCGAGCCTTGCGGCCCGCCCTTCCCTTGCTTCGGTCCTGCTGCCTTAGAAGCGCAGGCCGGCTCCGACCATCACCTGGTGACGATCGGTGTCGATGTCGAAGCGGCTCGAATCCGGGGTATCGCCGTTGAAGTCGAATTCGCCACGGTTGTAGTTGTTGTAGCCGTATTCCAGCTTGACGTAGGCGTTGGTGCCCAGCTTCTGCTCGACGCCAGCGCCGACGCGGTAGCCGTCGGTGTCAAGGCGCTGGCGCAGGTTGGTCGTGCCATCGGTGCCCTGCAGGTTGTAGCGCTGGTTGCTGTAGCCACCCTTGACGTAGACCATCGTGGCTGGCGACATGGCATAACCGACGCGACCACCGAGGTAGTACTGGCGACCGGCATCGACGCGGCCCAGGTTGAACACGTTGGGCTTGCTGTTGTTGTTGTCCCAGCCGGCGCTGCTTTCGGTGATTTCGGCTTCGGCACCGACCACCAGATTGCTGCCGACGGCCATGTCATAGCCCACGGCGCCGCCGTAGGTCACGCCATCGATCGACTGCTTCAGATCGCGATCAGTGTCGACGTCTTCGCTGCTGCCCGAACGGTGGTGGTCATAACCGATCAGGGCTTCGGCACGGAAACCGCTGAAGGCTTCGGCGGGCGTCGCGTCCTGCGCGAAGGCCGGGGTCGCGGCGAGCGCGGTTCCGGCGGCGAGGATTGCGATGATGTTCTTCATGTTTCACTCCATTGATACGTTCACGTGCCGGCATTCGTCTTTCGTGCGACCCGGCAGTGGTGCTTGGAATGATCGCCAATGCATCGGGTTTCATGAACCTGAGACAACAGAAAACCGTGATATTTCAGCCACATGTTTTGCGACGAATAGAGCGCTTGATGCGGCGGCACGGGGGAACCGCCGGAGGGGAAAAGCGTTCGCGCGGGCCGGTTTGCCAGTGACGGCGAGAATCACTATATGCGCGCGATGCAGCAGTCCCCAGATCTTGACCCGACCCTTCCCGCTTCGATGCCGATTGCCGGGCACATCGA
>JAPLPG010000037.1 GCA_026400375.1 Novosphingobium sp.
AACAGCACGTGGGCGATGCCCCGCATTTCGGCGGGCGAGGGCCGCGCGCTGACCACCGCAAGATCGGCATAGACTTGCGCGCTGTCGGCGTTGACGATTATCGTCTCGCGGCCTTGTGCCATGGCATGCAGCGCCAGCCGGACTGCCAGATCGCTCTTGCCGCTGGCGGTCGGCCCTGCGATGAGCGCCACGTCCGGCCTTGCCGCCGCTGCCCTGTCGCTTTCGTCCAAGAAGGAATTCCCGTTGATCATCGCGCGCCTGATAGCAGACCCAGAGACGCTTGGTGAGAATCTCTCGCTGGCGATGGAAATGATCGAGGCGCGCGATTGGGAAGTGGCCGGCGCGGGGATGCTCGACCGGTGCGAGGACGTGCTCGAGCTTGAAGTGGTTGAAGGCAATCGTGCCGGCATCCGCCAGATCCTCGACCAGTGCTTCCCGCAAAGCGATCTGCTGGTCGCCGAAGGCCTGATCGACGTGCCGCACCTGTTCGTGTCGGACATGGATTCGACAATGATCGAGCAGGAGTGCATCGACGAACTTGCCGACTTTGCCGGCCTGAAGGACCGCATCGCCGCGATCACCGAACGCGCGATGCAGGGGGAACTCGATTTCGAATCCGCGCTGCGCGAACGCGTCGGGCTGCTCAAGGATTTGCCGGAAGGCGCGATTCAGCAGTGCCTGGATGAACGCATCCGCCCGATGCCGGGCGCGCGCACGCTGGTCTCCACGCTCAAGTCTCGCGGTTGCCATACCGTGCTGGTGACCGGCGGCTTCCATTCCTTTGCCGATCCGGTGGCGCAATTGCTCGGCTTTGACCGGGTGGTGGGCAATCGGCTCGGCCTGCACGATGGCGTGCTTACCGGCGGGCTGGTCGGCGGGATCGTCGACAGTTCGGTCAAGAAGCAGGTGCTGCTGGAAGAGGCCGCACGCATGGGTGAGGGGGCCTTCAGCCTGGCCACCGGCGATGGCGCCAATGACATCCCGATGATCGAGGCGGCCAGCTTCGGCATTGCCTATCGCGCCAAGCCCAAGGCCCGCGCCGCCGCCGATGGCTGGATCGACCGGGGCGATCTTACCGCGATCCTGTCGTTGCTCGGCGTGCCGCGCGAAGACTGGGTGATGGACTGATCAGCCGTAGGCGGGCACGCCGCGGTTGCGGCGCGCCAGCAGCCTGACCATCAGCGCGCTGAGCGCAAGCGCGGTCATCACCGTGCCGATCGCGCGGGTTTCAGGCGCGGGGATGCGCTTGGCATAGGCCAGCATGAAGATCAGCCAGATCACGTGGATGCCGGTGCTGTGCAGCCGCTTCCAGTTGCGGCCCAGCGCGCGCATCGCCGCCCGGTTTGACGTCAGCGCCATCAGGACCATGAACGCATAGGCCACGCTTCCCGGGATCAGCGAGAGCAGAGTGCGGGGCTCGGGATCGAGGCGCGTGGCGATGATCAGCGCCACGAGGTGCACGGTGTGGCTGGCAGCAAAGCCCAGGCCCCACCAGCGCCGGTCCCGCGCCAGCGCCCGGCTCCACGGGGCCGGATAGACGGCGTAAAGCGATGACGCCAGATATGTTGCCAGGAAGATCGGAAAGCCGACGCGCGCCGTCCATCGCGCGGCCAGATGCCACTGCTCCAGCGCGGTGCCGCCATGATCAAGTCCGGCGGCAAGCGCCAGAAGCCCGGCCAGCAGGCCAAGCGCGGTGGGCCATTTTCGGGCCATATGGTGCGATTCCCCCAAATCCCGCGCAACGATGCACCGCACCGGCCTTTGGGGCAAGCTCTTTGCCGGAAGCGCGATTGACGATCTATTTACAGAACTGTTAGTATCCCGCGCAAACAGGAACCGGGAGAATCGTCGTGAACGCGATGACAGGATCGATCAGTGCGGATCTGCCAATCTATGACGAGCGTCGTCCGGAATTGCGCCTGCAGCCGCTGAAGGCCTGGCGTCATTTCCAGAACCTTTTGAAAGACAAGGAAAACACCGAAGAGGTGTTCCATATCTTCCAGTCGCTGCCATGGCGCAATCTGCGGCCTTCGGCGGAAACATTCCTGCATAGTGAGCGGGGGCAGGCCTTGCGGGCAAGGGAGCCCTATCTTCCTGCGATCCTCGACGATCACGCAGCGCTGCGCCAGACGCCGCAGGGTTCACTGGCCCACGCCTATTGCGATTTCATGGAGCGCGAGGGGTTGAGCGCGCAGGGACTGGTCGACGAGTTCGACCGGTTCACGCGCTCCAGCGGGTTCGAACAGTTCGACGATCAGTTCAAGTGGTATCTCAACCGCATGCGCGATGTGCATGATATGCTTCATGTCTTGACCGGATACGGCCGCGATGCCCTGGGCGAGGCCTGCGTGCTGGCCTTCACCTACAGCCAGCAGCCGAGCCCGGCGCACCTGTTCATCGGCTACATGGCCGGGTTGAACATCAACAAGCAGACCCGCCGCAGCGCGCCGGTGCTGCGCGCGGTGCGCGAAGGGCAGAAGCTGGGCAAGGCCTGCCCGCGCCTGTGCGAACAGGCATTGACGGAATTGCTGCCGATGCCCCTGGACGATGTGCGCAAGCGGCTGAACATCACGCCTGCCGTGCACTACCATGAAGCCCACGCGATCTGGCGCGGCATGGGCGTCGATCCCTATGATCTGCTGGGCAAGAGCGCCAACGAGAAGCTGGCGGCCTGAGTTCAGGGTAAACGCTGTGCCCCCGCGAAGGCGGGGGCCTCAGCCGTTTTACGTTAGCGTTCCTTGAGAACCCCGAGGTCCCCGCCTTCGCGGGGACGCAAATCTAGGATCAAAGGACCTAGCCTTCCATCCAGCCGCGGAAGAAGGCTTCGTTG
>JAPLPG010000319.1 GCA_026400375.1 Novosphingobium sp.
ATACGCGCGGGCCGGATCAGGACACCTCGGGCGATATCCTGGCAGAGCGGATCAAGGCCAAGGGCCACAAGCTGATCTCGCGCGCCATCGAAAGGGACGAAGCCGACCGCATCGTCAGCCGCCTCAACAACTGGATCGACGATCGCGGCGTCGATGCCGTCATCATCACCGGCGGCACCGGCCTGACCGGCCGCGACGTGACCCCCGAAGCGCTCGACCGCGTGAAGACCCGCGACATTCCGGGGTTTGGCGAGCTGTTCCGCTGGCTTTCGTTCAAGACCATCGGCACCAGCACCATCCAGTCCCGCGCCTGCGCCGTGGTCGCGCGCGGCACCTACATCTTTGCCCTGCCCGGTTCGAACGGCGCGGTAAAGGACGGCTGGGACGGCATCCTCGACGAACAGCTCGACAGCCGCAACCGCCCCTGCAACTTCGTCGAACTCATGCCGAGGCTGCTGGAAAAATAGGTAAATTCAGAACTGTAGTTCAGGCTCCTCATGTCGGCAGCGGACTGTCGCGCGCAGCTTGCACAGCCGTTCCAGTTATGTTCTAGATAAGCCATGGCGATTCATGGCAGAGGCGCGCAATCGGGCAGTGTTCCCATCCGTTTCGGGCTGGCGCTGCGCGATGCGGATGGCGATTGGCTCGATGCGCGCGAAGGGATCGACGGTGCGGGGCCGAAACTGCGGACCACGGTCACCGAAGAGCATCCGCGCTCGATCCTCACCTTCAACCGCTCGCCCGATATTCCGTTCGACCGTTCGGTAAACGCCTATCGCGGGTGCGAGCACGGCTGCATCTACTGCTACGCCCGGCCCAGCCACGCGTTCCATGATCTGTCGCCCGGCCTTGATTTCGAAACGAAATTGTTCGCCAAACCCGATGCCGCAAAGTTGCTGCGACAGACGCTGGCCAGGAAGAGCTATACACCCGCCCCCATTGCCATGGGCACGAACACCGATCCCTACCAGCCGATCGAGACGCGCTACCGCATCACGCGGCAAGTGCTGGAGCTATGCCTTGAACTGCGCCACCCGGTCACCATCACCACCAAATCGGCCCGCGTGCTCGATGATCTGGACTTGTTGGCCGAACTCGCCCGGCACCATCTGACCGCCGTCGGCGTTTCGGTCACGAGCCTCGACCCGCGCCTGTCCGGCCTGCTCGAACCGCGCGCATCATCACCTGCCAAGCGATTGGATGCCTTGGAACAACTCGTTGCAGCGGGCGTGCCGACCCATGTGTCGGTATCGCCGATCGTGCCGGCGATCACCGACCAGTTCATCGAAGCCATCCTCGCATCCGCCGCCGAACGCGGCGTGCGCTCGGCCAGCTGGATCATGCTGCGCCTGCCCCACGAAGTCGCCCCGCTTTTCCGCGAATGGCTCGACACGCACTTCCCCGATCGCGCTGGCAAGGTCATGTCCATCGTCCAGCAGGTGCGCGGCGGGAAGGACAACGATGCGCAGTTCTTCACCCGCATGAAGCCGCAGGGCACCTGGGCCGACCTTACCCGGACGCGCTTCCGCATTGCCTGCGCCCGGCACGGCATCGGCAAGGCGCAGGTCGATCTGGATTGCACGCAGTTTCGCAAGCCCAGCCCCGGCGGGCAGCTGGATCTGTTCTAGCCCCGGAACCGAATCAGCCGGCTGTCGAGTACGGCTGCGGTGCGATGGGGGAGGGCATCGCGGGCATAGGCTTCGTCTTTTACCATTGCGAAGAAGGACTTCGCGTCGGGGTAGCCCATCACGAAAGCCTCGTCCCATTCGCCGGGTGGACCGGTGACGACACACTCCATCGGCGCTTCCCACACCATCGCCGCACCCGAATCGCGCACGAGCGTCTGAAACGCCTCGCGATAGATCGCATAGGCCTGCGCGCCGGTCAGGCCCTTTGCGTGGTTCGGATGATCCTCTGGATAGGCGGCCAGATCGCGAAACTTGATCAGGTTCAGCATGTGGATCGGCCGGTCGCGCGGTAGCGACTTGAACACCGCGAAGTTGTCGCGGCTGGGGTCGATATAGGTCTCGGTCATGGCCTCTCCCGGAGCGCGTCGGTGCGCGCAGGTGCTGCTAGGTGCATCTAGGTGTCGTTCAGGCGACCTCGCTCCAGCTGTATTCACGGAACTGTTCGCGCAGGTCCTTCTTGCTGATCTTGCCGGTTCCGGTGTGCGGAATCTCGTCGACGAAGGCCACCGCATCGGGCACCCACCACTTGGCCACGTGATTGGCAAGAAAGGCTTTTATCTCCGCCTGCGTCACCTCCATGCCCGGCTTGGTCACCACCACCAGCAAGGGCCGCTCGTCCCACCTGGGATGATAGACCCCGATCGCGGCGGCCTCTGCCACGGCGGGATGGCCGATGGCGGCGTTTTCCAGTTCGACCGAACTGATCCACTCTCCGCCGGACTTGATGACGTCCTTCGTCCGGTCGGTCAGCTGGAGCGTGCCATCGGGATGGATCAGGCCGACGTCGCCGGTATCGAACCATTGCCCCGCCACGACCGCATCGGCCTCTGCCTTGAAGTAGCGCTTGACCACCCAGGGCCCGCGCACTTGCAAGGCGCCGGAGGTAACCCCATCGCGCGGCAGGACGATTTCGGGGTCATCAAGATCGACGCAGCGAATCTCCACGCCAAACGGCGGGCGCCCCTGCATGGCCTTGACGGTAACCTGCTGATCGAACGTCAGATTCTTCCAGTTCCACGTTTCGGCCCCCGTCGTGCCGATGGGCGAGGTTTCGGTCATCCCCCAGGCATGGGCGACGCGGCAACCGTTGCGCATGAAGCGTTCGATCATCGCCCGGGGCATGGCCGATCCGCCGGTCACGATCATCTGAAGGGATTGCGGAATTTTGCCGCCGCTGTGTGTATCGACGTGCTGCAGCAAGGCCAGCCACACCGTCGGCACCCCGGCCGAACAGGTCACCTGTTCCCGATCGATCAGATCGCATAAGGTGGCGCCATCGTTCACCGCCGAATAGACGAACTTCGCCCCCGCCGCCGCCCCTGCCCACGGCAGACCCCAGCTGGCCGCGTGGAACATCGGCACGATCGGCAGCATCACGGTGCGGCAATCCATGCCGAAGATCGGCGGAGAAATCGCCGTCATCGCGTGCAGCATGGTCGAGCGATGTTCGTAGAGCACGCCCTTGGGATTGCCTGTGGTGCCGCTGGTATAGCACAGCATGCAGGGATCGCGTTCGTCCCCGTCGTACCATTCGGTCAGGCCATCCTCGGGCGCGATCCAGTCTTCGAAGTGGATCGCCGGTTCGCTGCTGTCATAGCAGATGTAGTGTTGGACCGTCGGCCAGCGCGGCTTCATTCGTTCGACGATGGGTGCCCAGACCTTGTCGAACAGCATCACCCGGTCTTCGGCGTGATTGACGATGTATTCGAGCTGATCGTCGAACAGGCGCGGGTTCAGGGTGTGGAGGATGCCGCCCACGCCGACCGCGCCGTACCAGCTTACCAGATGGCGGTGGTGGTTCATCGCCAGGGTGGCGATGCGATCGCCGGGCTGCACGCCCAGCTTGCGCAAGGCCTGCGTCATGCGCAGCGCATCGTGGCGGATGCCCGCCCAGTTGGTGCGGGTTTCGCTGCCATCGGCCCAACGGCTGACGATCTCGCGGCTGCCATGTTCGCGCGCGGCATGATCGATCAGATGGGTGACCCGCAGCTTCCAATCCTGCATCGAGCCCAGAGACTGTCCAAGCTGCTGCATCTTCTCTCTCCCGATTGCGGTCTATTCAACCAGCCGCAGATGCCGTTCCGCTCTTGCGGTTAGCGACACATTGGCAAGACCCTCTATCGGAATCAATCGCTCGATTAAGTCACTGTCCAGTTTAAAATCATTGCCAAGCCGAACCAGCGGCTCCTTCGGCCCGCCGGTTCGCAGCCGCGCCAGCACTTCGCCGCGCGCTTCGGATGCGCGCGGCAGCAGCAGCGCCAGTTCGGCAATCGCTTGCGGACTGGTCACGTCGAGCTTCAACTGCATGTGCGCGGCGCTGCTGACCGATGCCAGCGGACGCGCCCCACGCACGGTGATGCGCGGCGGCTCGTCCGGATTGGGCCGGTCCAGTTCGACGTTCAGCAGCACGCAGGTGCCATCGCGCGCCCATTGCTGGAACGGTTCGACCAGCCCTTCCTCGAAGCATGAGGCGGAAAACAGGCCGGAATTGTCGGAGAAATCGGCCATGACGAAGTCCTTGCCCTTCTTCGTCTTGCGCTTCTGCACGTTCTCGACCAGCGCGGCCATGACCGCGCCCGATCGGCCGCCCGGTTCGCCCTCGCCGCTCATCAGGCTGCCATAGGTGCGGGCGCCATTGGCGGAGGCAACGGCGCGATATTCCTCGACCGGGTGCGCGGCGAAGTAGAAGCCGAAGTTTTCGCGCTCTGCCGCCATCTGGTCGGCCCGGCTCCACGGCTTGGCCGGGGCAAGCCGCGTGGCCGGCGCAGCATGATCGTCGCCGCCGAACAGCCCGCCCTGCCCCGATGTGCGTGCGCGCGCCGCCTCATCGGCCACGGCCATCAGCAATTCGGCATTGGCGATCACTTGCGCGCGGTTCGGCTCAAGGCAATCAAGCGCGCCGCCGGCGGCCAGGGCTTCCAGCTGGCGGCGGTTCATCGATCCTGCCGGAATGCGCTTGAACAGATCGTCGAGCGAGGTGAACGGGCCATTGGCTTCGCGTTCGGCGACGATCTGCTCCATCGCCTTTTCACCGACGTTGCGCAGGCCCGCCAGCGCATAGCGCACGGTAAAGCCGTCGCTGGTTTTCTCGACGGTGTATTCGGCCTCGGAATGGTTGATGTCGGGCCCTGCCAGCGCCACGCCATTGCGGCGCATGTCATCGACGAAGACCGAGAGCTTTTCCGACTGGTGCATGTCGAAGCACATCGAGGCGGCATAGAATTCGTGCGGGTAGTGCGTCTTCAGCCACGCCGTCTGGTAGGCGAGCAAGGCGTAGGCGGCAGCGTGAGACTTGTTGAAGCCGTAGCCCGCAAACTTGTCGATCAAATCGAACAGTTCGTTGGCCTTGGCCGCCGGAATGTCGGACACGGTCTTGCAGCCATCGACAAAGCGCTGGCGCTGTGCGTCCATTTCGGCCTGGACCTTCTTGCCCATCGCGCGGCGCAGCAGGTCGGCATCGCCCAGCGAATAGCCTGCCAGGATCTGCGCGGCCTGCATGACCTGCTCCTGATAGACGAAGATCCCGTAAGTCTCGGCAAGGATGCCCGACAGTTTTTCGTGCGGGTATTCAATGCTCTCCAACCCGTTCTTGCGGCGTCCGAACAGCGGGATGTTGTCCATCGGGCCGGGACGGTAGAGCGAGACGAGCGCGATGATATCGCCGAAATTGGTCGGCTTCACCGCCGCCAGCGTGCGCCGCATGCCTTCGGATTCCAGCTGGAACACGCCGACGGTATCGCCCGATTGCAGCAGCTTGTAGGTCTGTTCGTCATCCCAGGCGAGCGTCGACAGATCGATCTCGATCCCGCGCTTGGCCATCAGGTCCACCGCCTTGCGCAGCACCGACAGCGTCTTGAGGCCGAGGAAGTCGAACTTGACGAGGCCGGCATCCTCGACATGCTTCATGTCGAACTGGGTGACCGGCATGTCCGAGCGAGGATCGCGGTAGAGCGGCACCAGCTGCGCCAGTGGACGGTCGCCGATCACCACGCCCGCCGCGTGGGTGGAGCTGTTGCGCGGCAGGCCTTCCAGCTGCATGGCAAGGTCGATCAGGCGTTTGACCTCGGGATCGCGGTCATATTCGCGCTTCAGTTCCAGCACGCCGTTGAGCGCGCGCGGCAGCGGCCACGGGTCGGTCGGATGGTTGGGCACCATCTTGCACAGACGGTCGGTCTGGCCATAGCTCATCTGCAGGATGCGCCCGGTATCGCGCAGCACGGCGCGGGCCTTGAGCTTGCCGAAGGTGATGATCTGCGCCACGTGATCCAGCCCGTACTTGCGCTGGACGTAGCGGATCACCTCGCCTCGGCGGGTTTCGCAGAAGTCGATATCGAAGTCCGGCATCGAGACGCGTTCCGGGTTGAGGAAGCGTTCGAACAGCAGGCCCAGCCTGATCGGATCGAGATCGGTAATGGTAAGCGCCCATGCGACCAGCGAGCCTGCACCCGATCCGCGCCCCGGCCCCACCGGAATGCCCTGATCCTTGGCCCATTTGATGAAATCGGCCACGATCAGGAAGTAGCCGCCAAAGCCCATGCGGTTGATGATGCCGACCTCGAATTCGAGCCGCTCGCGATAGCCGAGCACTTCGTCCCAGACACCCGCGACATTGAGCTGCGGATAGTCCGCCGGATCGGGCTGGGCATCGGGGCCAAGGCAGATCAGGTGATCGAGTTCGGCGTGGGCGGCTTCGGGGTAATAGGGCCGCAGCCGCGCGACGAGGCCCTTGCGGCTGTCTTCGGCGCAGAGCCGCGCCTCGCCTTCCTGATCGCCGGCAAGGCTGGGCAGGATCGGGTTGCGCTTGGGCGGCATCACCGCGCAGCGCTGCGCCACGACGAGCGTATTGGCGATGGCTTCGGGCAGATCATGGAACAGGTCGGCCATGACATCGGCCGGCTTGATCCACCATTCCTGGCTGGATCGCGGGCGATCCGTGCTGTCGACATGGGTGGAACTGGCGATGCACAACATCGCATCGTGCGCATCGTAAAAGCCGCGTTCGGCAAAGCGCGCGGGGTTTGTGGCGACCAGCGGCAGATCGCGCGCATAGGCAAGGTCGATCAGCGCGGCTTCGGCAGCCTCTTCCTGCGCATCGTTGCGGCGGGCGACCTCGATATAGAGCCGCTGCGGGAACAGTTCCTCCAGGCGGTCGAGATAGGTTTCAGCGGCAGCCTGCTGCTGCCCGGCCAGCAATTGCACCAGTGCGCCTTCGCCCGCGGCGGTCAGGCAGATCAGGCCATCGGTATGGCCGACAAGGTCTGCCAGCGTGACGTGCGCTTCGAATTCCAGCGGGCGGTCAAGATGCGCCCGGCTGACGAGGTGGCAGAGGTTGTCATAGCCGGTGGCATCCTGCGCATAGAGCGCCAGCCAATCGATGGTGGGTGCAGCAGGACCGAAACCGGTGGCAGCGCCATCACGCTCTGGCCGGGCGACGGCAAGCATCGTGCCGATGACGGGTTGAACACCCATGTCCTTGCACGCCTTGGCATAGGCGACGCTGCCGTAAAGCCCGTTGCGATCTGTAATGGCGGCGGCGGGAAAGCCGCGTTCGGCCGCCGTCTTGGCAATCGCCTTCGGATCGATCGCGCCATCGAGCATCGTGTAGGAGGAGAAGATGCGCAGCGGAACGAATGGGGCATGGGGCATTCTGCCGATATAGCAACTGAGGCGGCGATTCAGGAGGGGTTGACCGCGCTCATCCCCAATTCTGATAGCAGGCAAGAAAAATGGTTTCGCGCAGAGGCGCAGAGGAAGCAGGGAACGCGGGGAAGGTTGCGGGCTTCGCCCGGAATGTCTCACGCGAAGCCACGAAGACGCAAAAAAGTTGCGCAAGCCGAAGGCCTTCATCGCCAGTTGAAACGAGCGCCAGTCGAGCAAGCGGCTTCGCCGAGTGGCGCAGCATCTTCGCGTGCTTGCGTCATTCCTCTTTTCTTCTCTGCGGCCTCTGCTCCCTCCGCGCCTCTGCGCGAAACAAAAATCAGAGCAGGGCCTCGATGTCCTTGGCGATGCTTTCCGGCTTGTCGGTGGGGGCATAGCGGCGCACGACCTTGCCATCGCGGCCGATCAGGAACTTGGTGAAGTTCCATTTGACCGCCTTGGTGCCGAGCAGGCCGGGCGCTTCCTTCTTGAGCCAGTCATAGAGCGGGTCGGCATTGTCGCCATTGACTTCGATCTTGGCCATCAGCGGGAAGCTGAGGCCGAAGTTGACCTTGCAGAAGCTTTCGATCTCGTCCGCAGTGCCCGGTTCCTGCGCGCCGAACTGGTTGCAGGGGAAGGCAAGCACTTCGAAGCCGCGTTCGCCATAGCTCTGGTGCAGCTTTTCCAGGCCATCGTATTGCGGGGTGAAGCCGCACTTGGAGGCGGTGTTGACGACCAGCAGGACCTTGCCCAGCTTTTCGGCAAGGTCGATCATCTCGCCATTGGGCTTTCTGGCCTTGAAATCGGCGATGGTGGTGGGTCCCGTCATGGTCGCTCTCCGCAATGCATTCAGCCCCCGGATGCTGACACGGCGTCCGGGGGCTATCAAGCGGCAATTCTTGTGGTTTGGTGTCAGGCGGACCTTCAGCCAGGCATGTCGCTGCGGTCCATCAGCGCCATGATTTCGGCCGGATTGTACTGGCGGTCGCCGCTCTTCTCGATCACGAGCGTTTCGCGGTCGGCTTCGGGCATGCGCGCGAACATCCGGACCATTTCGGCAAAGCTGCCCGAATGCAGCGTGGCGAGGCCATGAAACAGGCCATCGGCCGCCTCGCGGCGCAGGATGGTGGCGTGGTCGCTCCAGTAGGAAGCGGAATCTGCGGATTCGCCGCGGATCGTGGTGTTCATGGGGACGATCTCCTTTGCGCGGGAAACGCGCAGCGGAGATGTTGTTTCCCCTATTCCAGCCCCCCCTACTCCAATACCCCATCATGCAGGCGCACGACGCGGTCCATGCGCTGGGCGAGCCGTTCGTTGTGCGTGGCGATCAGCGCGGAACTGCCCTCCCCGCGCACGAGCTTGAGGAATTCCTCGAGCACGCGATCGGCGGTCGCCTCGTCCAGATTGCCGGTGGGTTCATCGGCCAGCACCAGTTCCGGGCTGTTGGCCAGCGCGCGGGCCACGGCAACGCGCTGCTGTTCGCCGCCCGACAGCTGGCTGGGACGGTGATCGAGCCGCCTGGCAAGGCCCAGCGCGGTCAGCAGTTCGGTGGCGCGCGCGTCAGCTTCAGTGCGGGTCCTGCCCGCGACCATCTGCGGCAGGACCACGTTTTCCATCGCGTTGAAATCGGGCAGGAGATGGTGGAACTGGTAGACGAAGCCGAGGTGATCGCGGCGCAGCGTGGTGCGCGCATCGCCGGAAAGCTCGGACGCATTGGTGCCGGCGATCTGGATCAGGCCGGAAAAGCCGCCTTCGAGCAGGCCGATGGCCTGAAGCATCGTCGATTTGCCCGAGCCGGACGGCCCGACCAGCGCGACGATCTCGCCGGGCTGAATCTCCAGATTGACGCCGCGCAGCACATCGATGGTGACGCCGCCCTGGCTGAACGAGCGGCGGAGGTCCTTCAGGACGACGACAGGATCACTCATAACGCAGCACCTGAACCGGGTCCGTGCTCGCCGCTTTCATCGCGGGGTAGAGCGTGGCGAGGAAGCTGAACAACAGCGCCATCACGCTGATCGTGGCGATTTCCACCGGGTCTGACCGGCTCGGCAGTTCGGTTAGGAAGCGGATCGACGGGTCCCACAGGTTCTGCCCGGTGACCCACTGTACCACGTTGACGATGGGCTGGCGGAAGAACAGGAACACGAAGCCGAGCGCAAGGCCGGACAATGTGCCCAATGCGCCGATCACGAAGCCGATGGTCACGAAGATCTTGAGCAGGCTTTTGCGGGTGGCCCCCATCGTGCGCAGGATCGCGATATCGCGCGTCTTGGCGCGGACCAGCATGATCAGTGATGACAGGATGTTGAACACCGCCACCAGCACGATGATCGACAGCACGATGAACATGGCCACGCGTTCCACGGCCAGGGCTTCGAACAGGCTGGCGTTGATCGTCTTCCAGTCTGTGACGACAGCCGTGCCCTCAAGCTCCCTGGTTATGGGCGCGAGCGTTTGCGATACCGTGTCGGCGTTGGTGGTCGTCACCTCGATCATGCCGATGGAATCGCCGGTCAGCAGCAATGTCTGCGCATCGGCAATGGGCATCACGACATAGGCATTGTCGTAGTCATAGATGCCAACTTCGAAGATCGCCGAGACGACGTAGGCAATTTCGCGCGGGACGGTGCCGAACGGAGTGGCGCGGCCCTGCGGGTTGATGATGGTGATGGTATCGCCCACCCGCGCGCCAAGGTTCTGGGCCAGCCGCGAACCGAGCGCGACATTGTTCGAGCCGGGGCGCAGCGAGGCGATCACCCCATCGACGCGCTTGTCCTCGAGCCGCTTGATATCCCCGTCGGTATTGCCGCGCACCAGAATGGCCTCGACCCGGCCGTTGAAGCTGGCCAGCAGCGGCTGCTCGATCAGCGGAGACACGTGGGTGACGCCGGGCGTGGCTTCGACCTTCTTGAGGATGTCCTGCCAGTTGTCGAGCCGGCCGCCATAGGCCTGGATGATGGCGTGGCCATTGAGGCCGACGATCTTGTCGAGCAGTTCGGCGCGGAAGCCGTTCATAACGCTCA
>JAPLPG010000036.1 GCA_026400375.1 Novosphingobium sp.
ATGCCGGCCGAGTCAGCTGGGGCCGGGCCGACGTGACCGACATTCGCGACGTGCGTGACACCCGCTATGGCTATGAAGTGCGCGGCCGGATCGCCGTGAACGCACAAGGGCGCGACTGGCGCAATGGCGATCCCCGTTATGGCCGGGGCTGGAACAATGACTATCGCGGCTGGGATTCCTCGCTGCGCGGTTATGACAGCGGAACGTTCAAGTGCCGTTTCGAGCGCGGACGGATCGTCGATCTCGATTACAGCGGCATACGCGGCCTCTGATGCCATTGCGGGACGTGGGGCGGTTCAGGCACGGGAAAGCCTGGACCGCCTAGTCCCATGACGGGACGGGAAGGAATTGAGCATGGCAGGTCGTTTTTCGAGAATTGCACTGGCAAGCGCCGCAATGGCGAGCGCGATGCTTCCGCTGGCGGCACAAGCCCGGCCGGGCTGGAATGGCAGTGGTTGGGGCGGTTCTGGCTGGGGCAACAGGGGCTGGCACCGCGACCGCGGGATCGATGGCGGCGACGTGCTGGCCGGCATCCTGATCATCGGCGGCATCGCCGCGATTGCCAGCGCCGCCAACACTGCCAGTCGCAACCGCGAACGCACGATTCCGCGGGACAACCGCCCGCAGGACGACGGCTACCGCTATCGCAACGACGATCTGCCGCGTCAGGACGAATGGCGCAGCGAAGGCCGCGTGCAGGACTGGCAGGGCAGCGGACAGGGCTATGGCCAGGATTCGCGCGGCGTGGCGACGCGCGGAATCGACGGCGCTGTCGACGCCTGCGTAGCCGAAGCGGGGCGCAGGGGCGCAGTGGACGAAGTGTACAACGCTGCGCGCAATGGCAACGGCTATCGCGTATCCGGCGCGCTGCGCAATGGCGACGGCTTTACCTGCGATGTCAACGGTCAGGGCGGCGTGCAGCTTGATATTCGGCGCGGCGGGATCTGAAGCGCCGACGTTTCTTTTCGTGATCTCTTGCGGCCATCACTTGCGGTCGGGGCCTTGGCTGATTATCGGCTGAGAGACGCTTTCAACAAGGACCCCGGCCCATGACGACTTTCGACGACCGCGAGAAGGCTTTCGAAGCCAAGTTCGCCCGCGACGAGGAAATGATGTTCCGCGTTCACGCCCGGCGCAACCGCCTGCTGGGCGTGTGGGCGGCCGAGCGCATGGGACTGGATGCGGCCGAAACCGAAGCCTATGCCAAGTCCGTCGTTCAGGCCGATTTCGAGGAAGCTGGCGACGAAGACGTGATCCGCAAGCTGCTGGGCGACCTGACGTCTGCCGGGATCGAGACCGACGAGGCCGAAATCCGCCTGGCGATGGAAGCCCGGTCGGTCGACGCGCGGCGCCAGCTGATGGGCGAACCCTGATGGCGATGCCTGCTGCCGAGATCGAGGCCATGATCCGTGCGGCCCTGCCCGATGCCGAGATCGTGATTACCGATCTGGCAGGCGATGGCGATCATTATGCCGCGCGCGTGGTTTCGGCGGCGTTTGCCGGAATGTCGCGCGTCAAGCAGCACAAACTGGTCTATGATGCGCTGGGCGGGCGCATGGGCGGCCAGCTTCACGCCTTGCAACTGACCACCGCCGTTCCCAATTGAGAGCGGAAAGGATACCATTTCCCATGTCGACCGATGAGCGCATTTCCGAAATCGTCAACGGCAGCGATGTCGTCCTGTTCATGAAGGGCACGCCGCTGTTCCCGCAGTGCGGCTTTTCCAGCAAGGCCATTG
>JAPLPG010000132.1 GCA_026400375.1 Novosphingobium sp.
CAGTCGTTCGGGCGTCAAGTCCCTGGCCCCGCCCAGCAATTCCATGGCATGATCGCCGCGCGGATTGGCGCCCGCGCGGTCGAAGGTGACAGGCCATCGCCGGGGATCGAGAGTCGCCTCCCCTGCCACGCGCCACGGCGCATCGTTGGCATTGTAGACCCAGCCCGACGCGGGATTGATCATGTGCGGCGATTGCTTGCGCGAATAGAGCCCCTGCCAATCCGCCGCCGGATCGCTGCCATCGACCGGATCGCGATAATCGAACTTCGCATCACGGCGCGGGGCAAATTCCGGCATCAGGAAGGCGATGTTCCCCGCGCGATCGGCGTAGAGCGTATTGTTCGATGAATTGGCGTTGAATTCCAGGGCCTTGAGATAATCCTTCTGGCTCTTCGCCTTGGTCCGCAACCACGACTGGCTGAGCGCCGCGATCGGCCGGTTCATCAGCGCCATGGTGATCCACCGGTCACCATCGCTGCGCACGACCGGGCCGTGATGGGTGGAAAACGTGGTGAAAGTGCGCTGCGCCATGCTGCCATCGGCCTGACGAACGCTCAGGCTGATGGTTTTCTCGGCTACCGGCTTCCAGCTGTTTGCGTGCCAATAGAACCACTTGTCGCCCCGCTTTTCGACAACTTCCGAAAACTCGTCGACATTGTCGGCCCCGCTGGTGGTGTGCATCCAGCCCAGATGTTCGTTGAAGCCCTGATAGATGAAGAACTGGCCCCACGTGGATGCGCCATAGGCGTTGAGCCCTTCCTTGCTGGCCATGCCCAGTTCCGAGCGGAAGAACAGCGAGGTGTGCGGGTTGATCAGCAGCAAGGCATTGCCGCTGGCCGAAAGTCCGGGAGCAATGGCGATGCCGTTCGATCCGCGCGGCTCGTCATCCTGCACCGCGGCCAGTGCCAGCGCTTTCGGGCTTGCCTCCCCGCCGTGGAACCTTGCCAGCGGGCCAAGATCAACCTTTTCCACATCGCCGCCAATCGATCCTTCGGTGAAGGACAGCGCCATCCACGGTTCGAAGTGATTGAGGACCAGCGGCTTTTCATCCGGATGCGTGGCAAGGTAATGGTTCAGCCCTTCGGCCCAGGCGTCCATCAGCTGGCGCAGCCAGGCAGGCGATGCCGCATAGTCGCGCTTCAGCGCAACAGGATCGATCCACAAGCGCTGGCGCAGATCCTGCCACACGGCGTCCTCGCCCCTCGCCTCGGCCATGCGGCCCAGCGCGGTGAGGAGATTGGCTTCGACGCGGGGGAAATCGTCTTCGGCCTGCGCGTAGATCGCGCCGAACACGGCGTCGGCATCGGTCCGGCCCTGCACGTGGGCAATGCCCCAGGTATCGCGCATGATGGTGACGTCATGACTGTGCGCGGAGGCGGCAACCGGCGCAGCCACCAGCGCCAGAGTCAGCAACAGGACCGGGCGGCAAGGGAGAGTGTTTCGCATGGAACCAAGCCTATCCAAGTTCACCGCCCGAGGCGAGATGCTGCGCGACTGTTCAGGTAATCGTCCGCACGGCAAAGGCGGCGGCGGCGGCGCGGGTTTCCACGCCCAGCTTTTCGAAGACTTGTTCCAGATGCTTGTTGACCGTGCGCGGGCTGATGCCGAGGATTTCGCTGATCACGCGGTTGGGCTTGCCATAGCTGATCCACAACAGCACTTCGGCCTCGCGCTGGGTCAGGCTGTAGCGGTTGCGCAGCAGTTCAACCTCGGCCCCTTCGCGGATCACGTTGAGCCGCACGAGCACTTCATCGCTGCGCGTCGATCCCACCAGCACCAGTTCGATGGTATGGCCGCCCGCCTCGAACCGCAGCGAGGTGCCGGGGTTTTCATCGGGCACCAGGAGGCGCGCAAGCGGTGCGGCAAAGGCATCGGGCAGGCAGTCTGCACTACCGAGCCGTTCCAGCAGCCGTTCAACCTGCGGCGTGGCCCATAGCAACTGGCCATCGGCACTGACCGCCAGCAGGTGGCGGCCGGTGGCATCGAGCGCGCTGCGGCCGGATTGGGAAACGCGCGCCGAGGACAGGTGGACGCGCATCCGCGCCAGCAATTCCTCGATCGCTAGCGGCTTGCGCACATAATCCACGCCGCCTGCCTCAAGCGCGCGCACCGCGTGTTCGGTCTCGGTCAGGCCGGTCATGAAGATCACCGGAATATCGGCAAGGCGCGGCTGCTTCTTGATCGCGCGGGTGGTATCGAAACCATCCAGCCCGGGCATGATCGCATCGATCAGGATCAGGTCGGGCGCCACATGGCCGAGCAGTTCGAGCGCATCATCGCCATTGGTGGCGATCAGCACGGTCATGCCGGCGCGTTCGATCGTGTCGATCAGGAAGTGCAGCGATTCCGGGTTGTCATCGACAACCAGCACCGTGTCGCGGCCAAGTGCCTCGGCAGGTCTGGCATCGCTATCCGGTATGGACGACGCCTCGTCTAAGGGCTTCACGCAAACCCTTGAAATTGAAGCATTCAAGGCAGGTGCGAAGGTGGGCAACGAAGCGGGCTGCATCGGGTACGGCATCCTCAAGTTCGGAAAGGCGGGTCTGGATTGCCCGGACATTGCCGATCCGGGCGAGACCCTCGATCTCGGCCACGAACGGCAGGGCGGCGGCGGGCAGGTGCAATTCGATGCCGCCCGTTGAAGGCGGCGTGCGGCGCGGCGATCCATCGGCCACGGTCCAGGTCAGATCGAGCTGCCAGGACAGCGCATCGAGTAGGGTATCGAGTTCAATCGGCTTGGTCAGGAACATGTCGTGCGGATCATGGCCATCGCCGCCGCGTCGGAACTGGTGGGCATCGGCCGAAACCATCACGATGCGGAAGGCATCGCCATGCGCGGCGCGCAAGGCGGCGGCGGTTTCCCAACCGTTCTTGCCCGGCATCGATATGTCGAGCAACGCGATATCCGGGCGCGATGCCGCCGCCAGCACCAGCGCGGTTTCGCCATCGCGCGCACCGATCACGGTAAAGCCGAGCGGACGCAGGAGGTTCTCGATCACGGCGGCCTGCGCGGCATCGTCATCGGCGACCAGCACGGTGCGCCGCGCCCCCTGATAGCCGGTGATGACATCGGCGCGGTGGCTTTGCACCGGCTGCGTGACCGGCTGCGACAGCATCAGCCGCAAGGCAAAGCGCGTGCCCTGCCCCGGCTCGCTCTCCACCGTCAACTCTCCGCCCATCACGTGAACCAGCGTCGAGGTGATCGCCAGGCCAAGGCCGATGCCCGGCTGCCCGGCCGCCGATTTGCTGCTGCCGCGTTCGAACGCCACGAAGATGCGGTCCATGTCCTCGGGCGCGATGCCGATGCCGGTGTCGATCACTTCGAAGGTGGCGATTTCCCCGCGCCAGCCGATGCGCAGCGTGACCGATCCCGCCGGGGTGAACTTGATCGCGTTCGACAGCAGGTTGATCAGGACCTGCCGCAGCCGCTTCTGATCGCCGCGCACGAATTCGGGCAGGGTCTTGGGCACGTCGAGCGTGAAGGCGATGCCCTTGGCCCCGGCCTGGGGGCGGAACATGTTGGCGATCTGTTCGACGAAGGCCGGCAGGCGGATCGTATCGCGCGAGAGGCGCAGCACGCCGGCTTCGACCTGGGCGATATCGAGCAGACCATCGACGAGGTTCGACAGGTGCTCGCTCGACCGGCAGATCACCTTGCCCGCCTCTTCCGGCTTCAGATCGCTGCCGCGTTCGAGAAGCTGGGCATAGCCGTAGATCGAATTGAGCGGCGAGCGGATTTCGTGGCTGACCGAGACGAGATAGCGGCTCTTGGCGGCGTTGGCAGCTTCGGCCACTTCGCGCGCCTTCTGCAAGGCGGCGTCTGTTTCCTCGTGCGCGGCGATTTCCTGCTGCAGTTCGGCGAGGTGGCGGCGGGTTTCCTCCTGCGCGGCGCGGCGGCTTTGATGGGCCAGCACGATGATCCAGCTGCCAAGGCCGGACATGAAGAAGAACACGATGAACACCGCCAGCAGGATCGCCCAGACGTGGCTGGTGAGCGCGGGATGCGTGCGCGCATATTCCCGCCCGATCAGCCCGATCACCAGCGCATTGGCCAGGGTGAACGCCCCGATCACGCCGATGAAGTGCCCGGTGGCGGTGTGGACATAGCGCGCAAGGCGGCGGGGCAGCAGCCATTCGGCCAGATTGGTGACCTGCTGCGTGGCGCGGCTCCCCTGCTTGCAGACATCGTGGCAGCGTGTTTCCAGCGAGCAGCACATCGAGCAGGTCGGCGCGGCATAGAGCGGGCAATGCGCGGTATCGGCGGGTTCGTAATGGCATTCGCAGACCGCGCACCGGGGCTTGTCGCCTGCCGCGTCGCGCTTGCGCGCCAGATAGAAGCGGCCGCGCGTGACGGCGGCAATCAGCGGCGCGGCGGTGAAGGCCACGCCAAGGCCGATCAGGGGGGCCAGCGCCTGCGCCTCCGGCCCGAACAGCTGCAGCTGGCACAGCGCCGAGGCCGTGATCGACAGCAGCATCGCGCCGATGCCGACCGGGTTGATATCGTAGAGATAGGCGCGCTGGAATTCGAGTTCCGCAGGGCGCAGGCCGAGCGGTTTCGACACGATCAGATCGGCCGACAGCGCCCCGATCCAGCCCGCGGCAAGGCTGGCATAGAACAGCAGGACCGCTTCGATCGATTGCGTGATGCCGAACAGCAACATGATCGCGGCAAGGCCGGCATTGAACAGCAGCCACACCACCCGGCCCGAATGACTTTGCGTGAGGCGGGAGAAGAAGCTCGACCACGCGACCGAGCCGGCATAGGCGTTGGCGACGTTGGCCTTGGTCTGGCACACCACGATCAGCAGCGCAGCCACCAGCAGCGCCGCCCGCGGGCTGCCCGCCAGCGGCTCGTAAGCGTGGCGGAACATGCCGGTGGGCGATTCCGACAGGACCGGCGACACGCCCGACGATACCGCCCAGGCTGCGAGGACCGAACCGAGCAGCATCTTGGCCCCGCCGACCAGCGTCCACCCCGGCCCGCCCAGCACCACCGCAGTCCACCAGCGACGCGCGCCGATCACCTCCTGCCGGGGCAGAAACCGCAGGAATTCGGCCTGCACCCCGATGCGCGGTAGCATCGACAGCAGCAGCGACAGCGCCAGGCCAAATGCGATGAGCGGCGGGCGCGAAGCATAGATGCCGGTGAATTCGCCCCATTCGCCCAGCACATCGTCGCCGCGAAACAGCAGATATCCCACCGGCAGCAGTTGCAGCGCGATCCACACGGGCTGCGTCCACACCTGGAACCGCGCGATCGCCGCAAGGCCGTATTGGGCAACCGGAATGACCACCAGCGCACTGACAATATAGCCGAGCGGCAGCGGCAGGCCGGTGGCCGCACGCAGCGCAACGGCCATGATACCGGCCTCGACGGCGAAGAACAGGAAGGTGAACGCCGCATAGATCAGGGATGTCAGCGTGGAGCCGAGATAGCCGAAGCCCGCGCCACGGGTCAGCAGATCGATATCGACCCCGCGCCGCGCGGCATGGACCGCAATCGGCAGGCCGGTGACGAACATCAGCACGCAGGCCGTGGCGATGGCCGCAATGGCCACCGGGACCCCGTGCAACAGCGTGATCGATGCCCCCGCCGCTTCACACGCAAGGAATGCAGTGCCGCCCAGCGCGGTCTGCAGCACGGTCGCGGCGCTCCACTGCCGCGCATCGTCGGGCGTGAAGCGCAGGGCCGGATCATCGCGCGTCTGGGCTGAAACCCACTGCGCATAGGCGCGCCGTTCAGGCAGGACGGAGGCCGCGCGCGCCACGGCTAGGGCTGTCCGGCGGTCAAGGCAGGTGCAAGATCTGCAACTTCTGGCACAGCTGCGTAGCGCGCTGTTGCCGGGCGACCCATCGCAAAGACCACGGTCCAGATCATGCAGCGATAGTGCGCCTGTGCGGCGGCGGCGAGGATGGGCCGATTTACGTACACCGGCAGATACACCCGTTCGGGCAAATCCCTCGCCACGTGGCAGCACTACGCCGAATTGCGCATGTGCTGGTTTTTGCAACTGCGTAATCCGAAGATGGACAAGAATATGAGGGTTGCAATGAACTTTTCCATCACGCGCGCGGTCCTTCTTTCGGCCACTGCCATTGCCGGCGTTGTCGCCCTGCCCGCCTTTGCGCAGGACATGACCCAAACGGCGCCCCAATCCGAAACCGCCGACGCGCCTGGTTCCGAGATCGTCGTGACGGCAACGCGCCGCGCGGTTTCGTTGCAGGACGTGCCGATCAACATCACCGCGATTTCCGGCAGCGACCTGACCGAAAAGCGCATCGACGATGTGCGCGGGCTGGCCGCGTTCACGCCGGGGATCACCATTCTCGACACCGGCCCCCGATCGACCGGCACGATCGTGATGCGCGGCCTTTCAGCGGGCGACACCGGCACCGCCGGCAACAACAGCGACAATGCCGTTGCCATCTATCTGGGCGAAGTGCCGCTCTATCAGGACTTCAAACTGCTCGATATCGGGCGCGTCGAAACGCTGCTGGGGCCGCAGGGCACGCTCTATGGCGTCGGCACGCTGGCAGGCGCCATCCGCTACATCCCCAACCGCCCCAACGCGACCAAGTGGGAAGCAAGCTTCCATGGCCGCGTCTATGACGTGGCCGAGGCCGACAATCCCGGCTTCCAGGTCGACGCCACGTTCAACATCCCGATCGTCGAGGACAAGATCGCGCTGCGTTCCACGGTCGGCTATTACAATGATCCCGGCTTCATCGATTACGTGGCGCTGCTGCGCCAACCCGGCGTATCGCTGCCGCAGCCCGGTGGCCGCGCCACGTCGCGCCAGGCACCGCTGGGTACTCCGGCGCAGATCGCGGCAAACCTCTATACCTACAAGGATGCCAACTTCGAGCGCACGTTCACCACACGCAACACGCTGGGCTTCTTTCCATCGGAGAACGTCACGGTCTACCTCAACTACGCCTACCAGAAGACGTCGACCAACGGGCGGCAGATCAATGGTGCGGGCGTATTCGGCACGGGCCGGTACGAGGCGGCGCAGCGGTATCTGGAACCGTCGAACCGCGAAGTGCACCTGGTCAGCGGCGAAGTGCAGATCGATGTCGGCGAAATCGCGCAGATCGTTTCGGCAACCGCATGGTCGCACCAGAAGCTGCGCAGTTCGGCTGACGTCACCGACCTGCTGCTCGATCTCGACTACGGCTACGAGCTTTATCCCGAGTTTTCCGGGTTCACGCGGTCGGCCACCGATATCAAGCAGTTCAACCAGGAAGTGCGGCTTGTATCGACCCACGGCGGGCCGCTCAGCTGGGTGATCGGCGGCTTCTACAACGAACGCAAATCCGACGGCACCTATCGCGAAGTGACGCCGGGGCTGCCGGAGTTCTACTTCGGGCCAGTGACCTATTCACCCGCCTATCCCGAGCCGATCGAGTACGCCAGCTTCAACGACAGCAAGGTCATCGAGAAGGCCGTATTCGGCGAGGCCACGTTCGAGATCACGCCGCAGTGGCAGGTCACCGCGGGCGGGCGCTATTTCGATTACGATGCAAAGACCAACGGCGGCATTACCCTGCCCCTGCTCGAACCGGTGCCGGTGCTGCGGTTCGATACCGGCGGCGGCGATTCCGGGCAGGACGGCGTGGTGTGGAAATTCAACACCTCGTACAAGATCACGCCGGACCTGATGCTCTATGCCACGTACAGCGAAGGCTATCGCATCGGCGGGCCGAACAGCGTGCCGGCCTGCCCCGCCAACCTTGCCGACGTGCAGAACGCCTGCGCGTTGCCCAACGAGCAGTTCTTTGGCCCTGACTCTACCGAGAACAAGGAAATCGGCATTCGCGCCACCCTGTTCGGCGGCAAGTTGCAGACGACGATCGCGGGCTATCACATCAAATGGGACGGCATCCAGCTGGCCTCGCAAACCCAGTACGGCATTGCCGGGATCACCGCCAACGGTGGCTCTGCCACGTCCAAGGGGATCGAGGCTACGTTCATGGCGCGGCCGGCCGATGGCGTGACCATCACCGGCAGCTATTCCTACAACGATGCGAAGTTGACGCAGGACGTCATCGGCCTGCTGACCATCCGCAACCAGAACCTGCGGGCACGGCCGAAGAACATCCGGGTCGACGTGCTTTCGGGTGACCGCCTGCCCGGAACCGCGCGCCATACCGCCAGCCTTGGCATGACGTATGACGTTCCGGTCGGCGCGGACGCCATTGTTTCGACCAACTTCACCACCACTTACCAGGGCGAAGTGCTGTCACGCGTCGGCGCAAGGGCCGGCGGCGAGGTCATTCCGGACTACATGATCTCGCGCGCCTCGATCGGTTACCGGCGCGACAAGTACGAAGTGCGGATCTACGCCGACAACCTGTTCAACCAGTACGCGATCTCTTCGGTCGGTGAAGACCGTTCGCGCCGGATCATCAACGACGGCATCGTGTCGCGGTACTATTCGAATTCGGTGATCGGCCCGCGCAAGATCGGGATCGAATACTTCCTCAAGTTCTGAAGTTCGCTGCTCCGCCTGCCCTCCCGCCCGCAAGTGCGCGGCGGGGGGACTGGTTCCCGCTGGGGACATACCTTTACTGCGAGAGCATACCTTTCCTGCGAGGACTGGGGCCGCTGTTCCACCAGGACAGCGGCCCATTTTTCGTCTTCAGACAGGATCAGTCGAGCGGAATGCCGCTGGCGGTGAAGAAGTCCATCACCTCGCCCAGATGATGCTCGTAAGCGCGCCACCGGCCCACCGCGCGGGAATTGATCGGTTCGCGCACCTGCTGCGCGCTCGGCGTGGCGACGGCGGCGGTGTTGTTCTGGAAATCGAGGCTGGCCGGGTCCCAGTCCAGCCCGCAATAGGCCAGCATCTTGCGCGTGTTGGCTTCCTGATCGGCGACCAGCCATTCGTAGGTGACTTCGTGGATCCGGCCGGGAAAGCGCTGGCGCCAGAAGGCCATCAGCCGCTGGAAGTGCAGGACATAGCGCGCCGTGTCCATCAGGTCATAGGACCAGCGGTAATAGGGTGAGCCGATGGCGAACAGGTGCTTGTAATTCGACCACACGCTGTCCATCGCCCCGCGCCGCAGGCACAGCACGCTGGCATTGGGAAAGGCCTGCAATATCCAGCCGATGTACAGGAAATTCAAAGGAAACTTGTCGGTAAAGCGCGGACTTTGCGCGCCGGCATTCTGCCGCGCCCGGGCCAGATAGAGTTCGCCCAGCGCCTGCGCCGATGCGCCGCGCGTGGCCATGATCGTGTCAGGATCGAGCACCAGGCGCGATGGCGTCTGCGCCAGTTGCTTTACCGCCAGCGGCATGGCCTGCAGTTCCCCGGCAGACGTTATCGCATGGTGCGATGACACGATCCGGTCGACCAGCGTGGTCCCGGTGCGTGGCAGGCCGACGACGAACAGCGGCGCATCCTTGATCGTGCTGTCGGGGCGGAGTGGCAATTCGCCGGCAAAGGTCTGGCGCACCGCTTCGAACACCGCCGTATCGTCGGCCAGGTCATAGCGCAGCCGCGCGCGGTGGATGGCATTGCCTTGCGCCAGGTGGGCGAAGGTGCGGTCATGGTCCTTCAGGTCTTCCAGCGCGGCGGCAGCGGCATAGTGCAGGCGCACCTGTTCCAGCGGATCATCGGCGGCGGCCAGCGCCGCTTCGATCCGGGCGACCCCTTCGGGCCGGGCCTTGCGGCGCAAGCCGGCAAGGCCAAGGTGCGCGCGGCCATGGGCAGGATCGCGTTCGAGGATCGCCTGGTAATGCACGGCGGCATCGTCGACCCGCCCGAAAAAGCCCAGGGTGCTGGCCAGATTAAAGCGATAATCCACCACATCCGGTCTGGCGCGCACGGTCCTTTCGAACAGGGGCAACGCTTCTTCGTGCGCGCCCAGCCGGGCAAAGACGCAACCGATGGTGTCGAGCACCAGCGGATCAGAGGGCTTGCTGGCCACCGCAGCGCGCGCCGCGGCAAGCGCATCGGCTTCGCGCCGCGCCGTCAGCAGGATGCGCGCCTGCTGGGCAAGGTATTCAGGATTGCCGGGCACAGCGCGAACAACCGCGCCGATCGCCTTGGCCGCATCGTTGATCCGGCCGGCTTCGGCCAGCGCCACGGCGGCAACGAAACCTGCGTCGGCATCGGCCGGATTGCAAGCCAGCGCCTCGCCCGCGGCCGCCAGCGCCCGTGCCGTATCCCCCGAAGCCAGTAGCGCGCGCAGCGAGGGCATGGCCGTCTGCATGGTCAAACCGGCACGAACTGTCTGGATGCGGCCCCTGTCACGCAATGTCTCCTGATTGCCCCCGCCCTGATTGGCCCTGTGTGTCTACAGCCACGAGCCTAGCGGCGACGCAAGCCTTCATTGCTACGCCAATTGACGCATCGGCCCGACCGCAGCGAGGAACGGGGGCCACCGGCCCGCGTTGTCCTGGCGGAGGGGTGAAAGGAAACACACCATGCCTGCCAAATCAGCCGCACAGCAGAAGGCTGCCGGAGCCGCTCTTTCCGCCAAGCGCGGCGACACGCCGAGGAAGGACCTGAAAGGCGCATCCCGATCGATGGAGAAGTCCATGACGGAAAAGGAACTTGAGGATATGGCGTCGAGCAGCCGGAAGGACAAACCGGAACACGCAGCCAAGAATTGAGGCCTATGGACCAGCTTTTCACCACCATCGCC
>JAPLPG010000119.1 GCA_026400375.1 Novosphingobium sp.
CTGCCCAAGGACCGCGTGGTCGGCATTTCCAAGCTGGCGCGCGTGCTGCACGGCTATGCCCGCCGCCTGCAGGTGCAGGAGCGGCTGACCGCCGAAGTGGCGCAGGCGATCTGGGAGCACCTGCAGCCGCAGGGCGTGGCCGTGGTGATCGAGGCGCAGCATGGCTGCATGACCGGGCGCGGCGTGCGCACCCATGGCGTGGGCATGGTGACCAGCCGCATGCTGGGATGCTTCCTGACCGATGCCAGCAGCCGCAAAGAAGTGTTGGCGTTGATGGGTCGTGGCTGAAGCCCCGAAACAGGTCATGAAAATGCAGGTTGCCATCATCGGCGCGGGGATGTCCGGTCTCTCGTGCGCCGCCCAGCTGGTTCGTTCCGGACACCAGGTTTCACTGTTCGACAAGGGCCGCGGCCCCGGCGGGCGCATGTCCACCCGGCGCATGGTGACGCCGCTGGGCGAGGCGCATTTCGATCACGGCGCGCAGTACTTCACCGTGCGCGATCCGGCGTTCATGGCGCAAGTGGCGCGCTGGTCGGCCAGCGGCGTGGCATCGCCCTGGCCCGCCGCCGGAACCGGCGCGTGGGTTGGCGTGCCGACGATGAACGCGGTGATCAAGGACATGGCCGACCAGCAGGACGTGACCTTTGGCTGGCACGTGCGCGGGCTGGTGCGGCGCGACGGGGCCTGGCACCTTTCGGGCGAGACGCGCGAGGGCGAACGCCAGAGCAAGGGGCCGTTCGATGCGGTGGTGATCTCGCTGCCGCCCGAACAGGCCGCGGCGATCGTGGCGCTGCATGACCTGTCGCTGGCGGCAACCGCACTGGCCGCGCGATCGCAGCCGTGCTGGACCGGGATGTTCGCCTTTGACGACCGGGTGATGAGCAAGGCCGATACCGTGCGCGACAGCGGACTGATCAGCTGGGCCGCGCGCAATGCCGCAAAGCCGGGGCGCAAGGGGCCGGAAACCTGGGTGGTGCAGGCCAACCCGCACTGGTCGGCCAAGCATATCGAAGACAGCACCGACGACGTGGCGCAGGCCCTGCTGGCAGCGCTGAGCGGGTCGCTGAAGGTCGAACTGCCGACGGCCGTGGTGGCGACCGCGCATCGCTGGCGCTATGCAATGTCCACCGGCAGCAACCTGGGGTCGCTGTGGAGCGCCCATTCGCGCATCGGCATCTGCGGCGACTGGCTGCTTGGCCCGCGCGTGGAAAATGCGTGGATCTCGGGGCGCTCGCTGGCCATGCAGATGGTGGCGGTGAGCCAGGAGAAGGTGGCCTGAGCGCTTTGACAGCACCGGCGCTCCGCGCCTAAGGCCGTGGCATGAGCGATGCAGACGAAGCTCCGATCCGGGGCGGTTTCGAACAGGTTGGCGAAGGGCCGTGGGCCGGCTGGTGGAAGTGGGCGGGCAAGGACCCGTTCGAGGATGGCACCGGCCCGTTCTTCGTGAAGGCAGACGAGCGTGGCATCGTGACGGGGTTCCGGCCCGAGGCCAAGAACCTGAACGGCCACGGCAGCGTCCACGGCGGCGCGCTGATGACCTTTGCCGACTTCTCGCTGTTCATGGTGGCCACATCGGGCGGCGACGAAGTGTTCGGCGTGACCGTGACGATGAACTGCGAATTCGTGAGCGGCGCGCAAGCCGGCGACCTGCTGACCGCACGCGGCGAATGCGTACGCGCCGGCGGGAGCCTGGTGTTCGCGCGCGGCACGATCCTGCGCCTGGGAGCCGATGGCGCGGAAGAGCCGGTGCTGAGCTTTTCCGGCACGATCAAGCGGGCGAAGCGCACTTCACATTGATGGGGTGGCGGCTGATCAGGGGAAGTTTGGGAAAGCGGGACCCCGGGTCAAGCCCGGGGTGACGGCTGGTTTTGGGTGTAGGGTTCGGGGGTTGGGGTGACTGCTAATGGGTGGGTAGCTGCCATCCACCACACCGTCTCCCCGGACCGTCTCCCCGGACTTGATCCGGGGTTAGGCTTTTCTACTTCCGCGGCAGAGCAACAAGGAAGCCAAGCCCCGTGTCAAGCACGGGGCGACGAAGAAGGGCAACGTCGTCTATGGCGTCGGTTGCTGAAAGGC
Source organism: Novosphingobium sp. (assembly GCA_026400375.1). Taxonomy (GTDB): domain Bacteria; phylum Pseudomonadota; class Alphaproteobacteria; order Sphingomonadales; family Sphingomonadaceae; genus Novosphingobium. The sequence goes on from JAPLPG010000119.1 coordinate 2,077, forward strand.
AGGAATTTTTCGCGACCGGGGCAAAGCTGCCATGCTGCTTTTGGAATCGAGCCCGGTTCTGCTCTTGGCCAGGATGGGGTGGAACGCGGCTGTCCCTTTCCCGTCGCCCCGTGCTTGACACGGGGCTTGGCTTTGGTTGGCGCGGCGGAAGAAAGTGAAGCCAAGCACCGGATCAAGTCCGGGGCGACGATAGAGATGAGAGTCGGGTTGAGGGTGGAAGCCGCGTCAGAAGAAGTGGTCCGGAATGAGGCCGATTGCTGAACGGCAGGAGTTTTTCGGCAGGGTGCGAAGCCGTCCAGCGGCTTTGGCGATTACGGATTGGTTGCTCATGACCTGAGATGGGTGGAGAGCGGACGCCTCCACCTCCAACTCAACCGTCGCCCCGTGCTTGACACGGGGCTTGGCTTTTCCTGTGGCAGTGCGTCTGGCATGATGGTGCGATGGAAAAGGGTGGCTGGGTCTACATCATGGCGAACCGCTATCGTGGCGGAATGTATGTTGGCGTTACTGCCGATCTGACCCGCCGTGCCTGGCAGCATCGTGAAGGTGTCGGCTCAAGCCATGTCGACGACTTTGGCAAGACAAGGCTGGTTTATGCCGAGCGCCACGAAGAGATCGAACCGGCGATCGCGCGTGAGAAGCTGGTCAAGAAGTGGCGCCGGGAATGGAAGTTCGCGCTGATCGAGGCGGACAATCCTGATTGGCTGGACCTGTGGGAGCAATGGTATCCGGCGGCGGTTGCCTTGCGAGGCGACGCTGAAAGATAGCCAAGCCCCGTGTCGAGCACGGGGCGACGACAGTTTTGGGTTTTGTTGGAAAGACTGTCCGCCGCAGGGTGGGTTGCTGAAGGGCAGGCATGGTTCGCGAGTACGGCGAAGCTGCCATGCCGCATTCGGGATTGAGCCACCGGTTATGTGCATGGCGCGGATGGGGTTTGCAGCCATCCCTTCCCGTCGCCCCGTGCTTGACACGGGGTTAGGCTTTGTTTGGCGGGGGATTAAAAAGTGAAGCCAAGCCCCGGATCAAGCCCGGGGCCACGAGAGAGAGAGAGAGAGAGATGAGAGGCGGGCAACGGGCGTGTAGTCCGCGCCCGAGGTGGTGGGCAGTCAGCGATTTGAACAAGGCCGTCAGCCGGTGCTTGACGCCGGGTCAGACTTTTTTGCGCGGCTGCTATGGAAGGTAGCCAAGCCCCGTGTCGAGCACGGGGCGACGAGGTGCTGGTTGGGTGGCTTTGGGTGGCTTTGAGCGGCTTACCGCACGTCTCTTGCCACAGCATCGAGCACGCCGTTGACGAACTTGGCTTCGCGTTCTTCGAAGAAGGCGTGGGCGACGTCGACGTATTCGGTGATGACGGTGGCGACGGGGACGTCCTTGCGGGCGAGGAGTTCGTAGGTGCCGGCGCGCAGGATCTGGAGCATGGTCTTGTCGAGGCGGGCGAGCGACCAGCCCTTGGCCAGCTTGGCGCTGAGCAGCAGGTCGATCTCGTTGCGGCGGGCGTGGACGCCTTTGACGACATCGTCGAAGAACGGCACATCGGCCTTGAGGTATTCGATATCCTCGATCTCTGCGCCCAGCCGGTGCTGGTGGAATTCATCGAGCAGCAGGTGCAGCTGGGTGCGCTCCATATCGATCTGGTAGAGCGCCTGCACGGCGGCGAGGCGCGAGGCGGCGCGGGCCTTTCCGGAGATGGCGGTCACAGGCCCAGCCTCAGTTCGATGGAGCGGGCGTGGGCGGCAAGGCCCTCGGCCTCGGCAAGGGCGATGGCGGCGGGGCCGACGGCGGCAAGGGCTGCGTCAGATGCCGCGATAAAGCTGGTGCGTTTCATGAAATCCAGAACGGAAAGGCCCGAGGAGAAGCGCGCGCGGCGCCCGGTGGGCAGGACGTGGTTGGGCCCGGCAATGTAATCGCCGACGGCTTCGGGGGTCATGCGGCCGAGGAACACCGAGCCGGCGTGGCGGATGCGGTCGAACAGCGCCTGGGGATCGTCGGTGGCGATTTCGACGTGTTCGGCGGCAAGCGCATTGGCGAGCGCGGGGGCTTCATCGAGGGAATCGACGACGATGATGACGCCGTAATTGTCCCAGCTGGCCTTGGCAACGCGCGCGGTGGGGAGCATGGCGATTTCGACGCCGATCATGTCTGCCACCTGATCGGCAAAGGCGGCATCATCGGTGATGAGGATCGATTGCGCGACGGGATCGTGTTCGGCCTGGCTGAGCAGGTCGGCGGCGATCCACTGGGGATCGTTCCTGGCGTCGGCGATGACGAGGATTTCGGAGGGGCCTGCGACCATGTCTATGCCGACGACGCCGAAGAGCTGGCGCTTGGCCTCGGCCACCCAGGCGTTGCCGGGGCCGGTGATGACATCGACGGGCTTGATGCGCTGCGTGCCATAGGCGAGCGCGGCGACGGCCTGCGCACCGCCGACGCGCCAGACTTCATCGGCACCGGCGAGGTGGGCTGCGGCGAGGACCAGCGGGTTGGCCTCTCCCTTGGGCGTGGGGGTGACGACGACGAGGCGGCCGACCCCTGCGACCTTGGCGGGGATGGCGTTCATCAGCAGCGACGAGGGATAGGCGGCGCGGCCACCGGGGACATAGAGGCCGGCGCCATCGACCGCGCTCCACCGCGCGCCGAGGCGCATGCCGGTCTCGTCGGTATAGTCGCGATCTTCGGGCAGCTGGGCGGCGTGGTAGGCGCGGATGCGCTGCGCGGCGAGTTCGAGGGCGGCGCGCAGATCAGGCTTCAGCGCATCGAAGGCCTCGCGGCAGTCTTCGGGGCTGATGCGCCACTGATCGTCGGCCGGGCTGTGGTGATCGAACTTGGCGGTGTATTCGGCCAGCGCCTCATCGCCGCGCAGGCGCACGTCTTCGATGATGGTCTGGACATCGCGGGCGACGCCTTCATCGCTTTCGCGGCGGTCCTTGACCAGACGGGCGAAGGCGCGGGCGAAATCGGGATCGCTGGATTTGAGGCGGAGCATCAGGCGGCTTCCTTTTCCGCGACGAGCGCGCGGAAGGCATCGACCAGCGCGCCGAGGCGGGCGCTGTCGGTCTTCAAGGCGGCGCGGTTGACGATCAGGCGGGCCGAGACGGGGAGGATCTGGCTGGTTTCAACGAGGCCGTTCTCCTTGAGCGTGCGGCCGGTGGAGACGAGATCGACGATGCGGCTGGCAAGGCCCAGCGAGGGGGCCAGCTCCATCGCGCCGTTGAGCTTCACGACCTCTGCCTGCACGCCCAGCCTTTCGAAGTGGCGGCGGGTGAGGTTGGGGTATTTGGTGGCGACGCGGGCGTGGCTTTCGCGCGCGTTGGCGCCGCTTTCGACCATGGCGACGGGTTCGGCGACCGACAGGCGGCAGTGGCCGATGTTCAGGTCTACCGGGGCGTAGAGATCGGCGTAGTCGAATTCGTCGATCACGTCTGACCCGACCACGCCGGCATGGGCCGCGCCGTGGGCGACGAAGGTGGCCACATCGAAGGCGCGGACGCGGATGATCTTTACATCGGCGCGGTTGGTGGCAAACGACAGGGCGCGCGAGGATTTGTTGAAGAAATCGGCCTCGGGCACGATACCGGCCTTTTCGAGCAGAGGCAGGGCCTCTTCGAGAATGCGGCCCTTGGGCAGGGCGAAGACGAGCGGTGCGGCGGTGGTCATAACCCGCCGCCCTTATGGCAGAGCGCTGGAAAGGGCAACCGAATGAACCCGATCATGGAGATCGACGAGGTCGCAAAGGCCATCAGATGGCAGGCAGACCATGCCATGAACAATGGTGCAAGGTGTACCGGGCGCGTGGTGCGGGGGCAATTGGCGCTTCTGGACGGGGCAACAGCGGTAGGCGCGCGAATCGCTGCCTGGCCGGGCAAGCCGCTGGAAGACGCGCTGCCGCTGCGGCTGGCGGGCGGATTTCACCACCTGGTGCTGACCGGGGCCGACGTGCGGCTGGGGGCGGTCTATCGCGGCGAGGTGACCGATCAGGCGGAAGTGGACGCGCTGGTGCTGGCAGTGACGCGCGATCATGACGCGGCGCTGCTGCCGTGGCTCGACGGGCCGCCGCAGACCAACGAGGCGGGGCGATCCGCATCGATCATGGCCGGGCTGCTGTGGCTGGCGCAGCGGCTGGGGCCAAGGTTCGAGCTGAACGAACTGGGCGCGAGCGCGGGCGTCAACACGATGATGGAGCGGTTCTTCTTCGACCTGGGCGGGACGCAAGGCGGGCCGCCGGATTCGCCCATGCGGATCGTGCCGGAGTGGCGCGGGCCGCCTCCGCCGGAAGGGGCGGTGGAGATCATCGCGATCAAGGGGTGCGACCGGGCGCCGGTGAGCCTGGCCGACCCGGACGCGGCGCTGCGGCTCAAGGCCTATGTCTGGGCCGAAGTGACCGCGCGGATCGGGCGGATCGATGCGGCGATTGCGCTGGCGGCGCAGCAGGCGCCCGATGTGGCGCAAATGGATGCGGCGGACTTCGTGGACGCGCGGCTGGCAGCGGAACAGGCCGACGATTCGACGCGCGTGGTGTTCCATTCGATCGTCTGGCAATATCTGCCGCCCGAGACGCGGGCGCGGATCGAGGCGGCAATGGCAGCAGCAGGCGCGCGGGCCGATGCGCGGCGGCGGCTGGCGTGGGTGATGCTGGAAACCAACCGCGAGACGTTCCGCCATGAATTGACCGTGCGGTACTGGCCGGGTTGCGAGGCGCCGGTCCTTCTGGGCACGGCCCATGCGCACGGGGCGTGGGTGGAGTGGTTCGGCTGAAACGAATGCCGCGTTGCCGGATTATCACTGCATGCGTCGATCGATCATCCGCTCCATCGTGGGCTTTGCGCTGGCGGCATCGGTGGCAGTGGCCGGGTATGTCTGGCTGAAGGACCATCCCGAGCATGATCCGTGGGCTGCGCTGGTGCTGACGGACCCGCCCGGCTGGGCCACGCGCGCGAAGCTGCAGGCCTTGCGCGGGGATCGGGCGGAGTGCCGGGCGTTTCTGGAGCGCAGCCTGATCATGGCCGAGGCGCTGCCACCTGCCGGCGAAGGGCAGTGCCGGCGCGATGACCGGCAGGTGCTGGGTGCGCTGGCGCATGGCGACGTGGCACTGGCACCGCGCGGCGCACAGGCGACATGTGCGGTGGACGCCGGGCTGGCGCTGTGGCTGGAACATGGCGTGCAGCCTGCGGCCGAGCGCATCCTGGGCACGCAGGTGGCGCGGATCGAGCACATGGGCACCAGCAATTGCCGGCGGATCGGCGGCGGTGCGGCGGGCAACTGGAGCGAACATGCGACCGGCAACGCCATCGATATCGGCGCTTTCGTGCTGAAGGATGGGCGGCGCATCGCTGTGCGCAACGGCTGGACCAGCGGCGATGACGGCGCGGCGTTCCTGCGCGCGGTGCGCGATTCAGCGTGCGACAGCTTCACCACCGTGCTTTCGCCCGATTACAACGCCGCCCACGCCGACCATCTGCACCTGGATCAGGCGCAGCGCGCGGGCGGCTGGGCGGCCTGCCGGTAAGGTATCAACCGAGGAATGTATCCAGCGCGGCGTTGACCTTGTCCGGCGCTTCCCACGGCACGAAGTGGCCGCAATCGTGGACCGGTTCGACGGTCAGGTTGGTGACCAGCTGGTCCATGCCATCGAGGTTGCAGGGCGGCAGGGCCATGTCATCCATCGCCCAGATCACCAGCGTGGGGATCTGCAGCGGCGGCAGTGGGGCATCGGCATAGCCTTCGGGCAAGGCGAAAGGTGCGTCCATCGGCGGGACCGCCATCGGGCTGGCGCGATACCAGTTGAGCATGGCGATGGCGGCATCGGGGTTGGACCAGTCCTGGAACAGGGCGTCGCGCTCGGCATCTTCCAGCGCGGGCGAGCGGTTCCAGTTGAGCGCCTTGAGCAGCAGCGCGCCAAGGCCGTGTTCGCGCACCAGCGCATCGTTGGCGGTATCGCGGAATGCTCGCATGTACTGGCTGGCTTCGCGCTGCTGCGGATCGGTCCACAACAGTCGCGGGAAGATCACCGGGTGCGGGGCATTGGCGATGACCGCGCGGGTTACGCGCGTCCCCTGCCCCAGCAATGCCACGCCCCAGGCCAGCGCGCCGCCCCAGTCATGGCCGAGGATGGTGAACTGCTGGACGCCGAGCGCATCGGCCAGCTGGAAGACATCGCCGACCAGCTTGTCGGGCGTGTAGTTTTCCGCGCCTTCCGGCTTGGACGAGCCGCGATAGCCGCGCTGGTCGGGGGCGATGCAGCGGAAGCGGGAGGAGAGGTGCGCGATCTGGTGACGCCAGGTGCGGTGGCTTTCGGGAAAGCCGTGGAGGAAGATCAGCGCGGGCGCATCCTTCGGACCAACATCGAGCACATCAAGTTCGATGCCATTGGCAAGGGTGACGCGCTGCAGGTCTGACATGGCATAGGCTCCTCGTTCCGTTGCGAGCCTTAATCGGTCGATTAAGGACGCGGAGTCAAGGACTGGCTAGGGCGCCTTTTGCTTTTTGCATGGCGGATGGTGGAGGATACCCTCCCCGCTGCAACCGACCCCGCGATCGCCCGCCAGATCTCGCTCCCTGGCTCCGGGGAGAGGAGTGGTATGCGGTGGTCCCTTTGCCGTCGCACCGTGCTTCACGCGGGGCTTGGCTTTGATGGGCGCGGCGGCAGAAAAGTGAAGCCAAGCCCCGTGTCGAGCACGGGGCGACGATAGTTTTGGGTTTTGTTGGAAAGACTGTCCGCCCAGAGTCGGTTGCTGAAGGGCAGGCATGGTTCGCGAG
>JAPLPG010000039.1:0-11604 GCA_026400375.1 Novosphingobium sp.
CACCGCTGAAAAAGCGCGTGTTCTCCAGAACTGCGATGGCGCCCGGCGCGAGTGCTGCAACAGCAGCCTTGTCGCCTTCCCAGTCGATGTAGCTGACCGGACGGCCAAGCACGTGCGAGAGCGGCGCGGCGAGCTTCTTCAGCGAGAACTCTTCCGAAGGCTGGCCCTTGGGGCGCCCGAAGTGTGCGAGGACCAGAACCTTTGCGCCTTTGTCCGACAGTTCGTTCAGCGTCGCGACGGTAGCGCGGAGACGGGTGTCATCGGTAACGGCGCCGTCGGCCATCGGCACGTTGAGGTCCTCGCGCACGAGCACGGTCTTGCCGGCAAGGTCACCGATATCGTCCAGAGTCTTGAAGCTCATTCCTCGATCCTCACTTCGTCGCCGATGGCAATGTCGCCATCGCTGATGACCCGGCCGAGCACGCCGCCACGCCAATCCGGCATCAGCGCGAGTTTCAGGCCCGGGTGAATTTCATGCATGCGGCTGCATGGATCGCATTCGCAAGTCGTCTCGATCCGCAGGCTCCTGCCGATCGCGATGATCTTGCCAGCCTCGCGCGGGAGGCGAATGCCCTGTACCAGAAGATTGGCGCGACGCACGTGCCACGGCAGATCGTGATCGGGCGCTGGTTGCAGTTCGGCAAGCGCGGCTTGCCAACTTTCGGCCTCGATCAGGGATATCTGCCTGCGTCCGGTTTTCCCCGGGCGGACTGCCCCGCGCAGGTCACCCCGAACGCCCAGCTCTCGGGTAACCGCAACGTGATCGAGCGTCTCGATAGGGCCGCGCGACCGATCATGCCGCGCAATACCTCCAAGACGCCCGCTCATCTTTCGGCTTCCTTACAGGAACTTGGCCATCGCGCCTGCGGTGTCGAGCATGCGATTGGAGAAGCCCCATTCATTGTCGTACCACGACAGGACCCGGACCAGCTTGCCTTCGAGCACGGCAGTCTCAAGGCTGTCGATGGTCGACGAGTGCGAATCGTGGTTGAAGTCGATCGAAACCAGCGGCTCGTCGTTGTAGCCCAGAACGCCCTTGAGCGGACCTTCGGCAGCAGCCTTGAGCAAGCCGTTGACTTCCTCGACCGTGGTATCGCGCTTGGGCGTGAAGGTCAGGTCCACCACCGATACGTTCGGAGTCGGCACGCGGATCGACGACCCGTCGAGCTTGCCCTTCAGGTCGGGCAGAACCTCGCCCACGGCCACGGCAGCGCCGGTGCTGGTGGGGATCATGTTCATGGCAGCGGCGCGGGCACGGCGCGGATCCTTGTGGATCTGGTCGAGAATCTTCTGGTCGTTGGTATAGGAGTGGATCGTGGTCATCAGGCCACGCTCGATGCCGATCGCTTCGTGCAGGACCTTGGCCAGGGGCGCGAGGCAGTTGGTGGTGCACGATGCGTTCGACACGATCAGGTGGTCGGCGCTGAGCTTGTCATCGTTCACGCCGAATACGACCGTCAGGTCCACGCCCTTGGCAGGGGCCGAGATCAGCACGCGCTTGGCACCTGCATCGAGATGCTTCTGGCCGCCGGCGCGGTCAACGAAGAAGCCGGTGCACTCCAGCGCGATGTCGATGCCGTTGGCAGCATGCGGCAGGTTGGCCGGGTCCTTTTCGGCCGTCACCTGGATGCGCTTGCCGTTGACGATCATGTCGCTGCCGTCGACCGAGACTTCGCCGGCAAATGCGCCATGCACGCTGTCGCGCTTGAACAGCAGGGCGTTGGCCTTGGCATCGGCAAGGTCGTTGATCGAGACCAGTTCAAGGCCGCAATCCGGCCGTTCGAGGATGGCGCGCGCCACATTGCGCCCGATGCGCCCGAAACCGTTGATCGCAACCTTGATGGCCATGTCAGCTTAACTCCTGTGTGATTACGATACCCGCGCGAGAACCTGCGGGACGATCTTGTCGGCGGTCAGGCCGAAATGGTCATAGAGCGCATCGATCGGCGCCGATGCGCCGAACGTGTCGATGCCGATGGTCACGCCATCGCCGACGTACTTCTGCCACCCAAGTGTAACGCCGGCTTCGATCGAAACCTTCAGCGCATCGGCGGGAAGGAGATCGGCCTTGTAGGCGGCGTCCTGCTCTTCGAAAAGCTCCCAGCACGGGAACGAGACGACATCGGCGCCGATGCCCTTCGCTTCAAGAGCGGCCGCAACATCCTTGGCAATGGCCACTTCAGAGCCGGTTGCCAGCAGCACGACCTTGCGCGCGGCCGTTGCGCCAACAAGGCGATAGGCCCCGCGCGCGCTCTTCATTTCGGCATCGAACCGCACCGGGGCAAGGTTCTGCCGGGTGAGCGCAAGAACCGACGGACGGTGCTTGTTGGCCAGTGCCAGCGTCCACGCCTCCGCCGTTTCGATGGCATCGGCAGGACGGAACACCAGCAAATTGGGGATCATGCGCAGCGACATGACATGTTCGACCGGCTGATGGGTCGGGCCATCTTCGCCAAGACCAATGGAATCGTGCGTCAGCACATAGACCACGCGCTGGTGCTGAAGGGCCGAAAGGCGAATGGCGTTGCGGCAGTAGTCCGAGAAGATCAGGAACGTGCCGCCATAAGGAATGACGCCGCCGTGAAGCGCCATGCCGTTCATCGCGGCGGCCATGCCGAATTCGCGAATGCCGTAATAGACGTAGCGACCGTCATAGCTGGTGGGCGTGAACGGCGTCGTCGATTTGGTCTTGGTGTTGTTGGACCCGGTCAGGTCCGCCGAACCGCCGACCATTTCCGGCACGGCAGCGGTCAAGGCCTCTAGCGCCATCTCGCTGGACTTGCGCGTGGCAACCTTGGGCGGATTGGCGATCAGCGTCTCGACGTAGGCATCGTGGCCTGTGTCGGCGGGCAGATCACCGGCCATCCGGCGCGCAAGTTCCGCAGCCTTGGGGTTGGCAGCAGCGCGCGCGGCCCAGGCAGCGTGCGCAGACTTGCCAGCTTCGGCGGACGCGCGCCAATTGCTCAGAATGTCGGCCGGCACTTCGAACGGGGCGGAAGTCCACCCGAGGTATTCGCGCGCGGCAGCGATTTCATCGGCGCCAAGCGGCGATCCGTGGACGTTGTGGCCGCCCTGCTTGTTCGGCGCGCCCTTGCCGATCACCGTGCGGCAGGCAACCAGCGACGGGCGCGGATCAGCTTCGGCTTCGGCCAGAGCGCGGGCAATATCGGCAAAGTCATGGCCGTCGCATGTCGCAACATGCCAGCCCGATGCGGTATAGCGGCCAAGGATATCTTCGGTGGTCGACAGCGAAGTATCGCCATCGATGGTGATCTTGTTGTCATCCCACAGCACGTTCAGGCGACCGAGCTTCAGCGTGCCGGCAAGGCCCACGGCTTCGTGGTTGATCCCTTCCATCAGGCACCCGTCACCGGCAATGACCCAGGTCTTGTGGTCGACCAGATCGTCACCGAAATGGGCATTGAGGTGGCGTTCGGCCATGGCAAAGCCGACCGCCATGGCGAGGCCCTGCCCCAGCGGCCCGGTGGTGCTTTCCACGGCTGGAATGAGGAAGTTTTCCGGGTGCCCGGCGCAAACGCTGTTCAACTGGCGGAAGTTGCGGATGTCCTCCATCGTCGGGCTTTCGTAGCCGGACAGATGCAGCAACGCATAGATCAGCATCGAACCGTGCCCGGCCGACAGGATGAAGCGATCGCGGTCCGCCCAGCCCGGGGCCGAAGGATCATGCTTCAGGAACTGCGTCCACAGCACGGTCGCGACATCGGCCATGCCCATTGGCATGCCGGGATGGCCGGAGTTGGCTGCCTGAACCGCGTCCATGGCAAGCGCACGGATCGCGTTGGCCATGGGAGCCAGCACGGTTGAATCGCGTGTCATGCTTGAAAAAAGCCCTTCCCTAGTTGCGACCTGACGGCGCTGGCCACGACATACTCTGATTCGGGGCCGGGTCTCTTTGGTCACAGCAGCAGCGAGGGTCAAGGCTGTGGCGCGCTTCTTTGGCACGCCGGGCCGGGGCGCAAGGTGGCGCAGACCGGTTTCCCCGACAGATTGTTCCGGCAGTGTTGCGCCGCCGCAGCAATGTGTTAGCTTCCCGGGCCATGGCGACGGAAGCACTTGATGCTGCCCTCGACCGGCTCGAGCGGGCGCTTGCGCGGGTCGAAGGGGCGGTTTCGGCACAGGAACATCAGGACGGCGATACGGTTGAGGAGCTGGCGCTTCTCAAGGTGCGCCACCGCAAGCTGAAGGACACTGTTGCGCAGGAATTGCGCCAGCTCGACCTGCTGCTGGCCGGACTTCCCAAATGAGCAACCTGACCTTGGCCGTCGCTGGCCGCGCCTTCACGGTATCGTGCGCCGATGGCGAGGAGTCGCACGTCGAAATGCTGGGCCGCATGATCGACGAACGGGCCCGCAAGGTCGGCATCGGCCAGAACGAGACGAGGACGCTGTTGTTCGCCGCGCTGATGCTGGCCGACGAACTTCACGACGCTCATCGCAGCGTCCCTGCGGCGCCGGAACCGGCCATATTGCCCCCGCCGCCTGTACCAGCTGTCGACGACAAGACCATTGAGCGGGTCAACGTCCTGGCAGAGCGCCTCGAAAAACTCGTCCTGGCCCTTGAGCAAGGGCCGGTGAATGCCTAACTAGGCCGTGACGGGATCTGCCCGGCACGAGCCGCATGAACATCCCTGAGGCTATAAGCAATCCAAGGGGGCTGCCCCTGTCCGGGATCCTGGTCCTGGGCAAGCGGTTCCCACCTGACGTCGAGGCGTCAGAGGATTTTCCGAGCTAACGACCCATGGTGGGCCCGTCACTTTCCCTTTCGAACTGACACCGGAGCTGCGTGTGGAAGCCAAGAATGCGCTGCGCAACGAATTGAGAGCGCGGCGCAATGCGCACGTCGCTGCGATCGACCCGCGCATGATGGCATTGATGTTCAAGCGTCCGCCATCACCCGTTGCCGCGCTCGTGCCCGAAGGCGCTGTGGTCGGCCTTTACCTCGCAGGTCCTTCAGAAGCGCCAGCGGCGGCCTATGCGCGGTTCTTTCACGAAGCCGGCCACAAGGTTGCCCTGCCCTGGTTCGAATCTCGCAACGCGCCAATGGTGTTTCGCGAATGGTCATCCCCCTGGGTCGACGAACTGCTGGAGCCGGGGCCGTGGAAGGGCATCGTGCAACCGGTGGCCGATGCGCCCGCAATAGTTCCTGACGTGCTGTTCGTGCCACTGGTCGGCTTTACCGACCGTGGCGAGCGTCTGGGCCAGGGCGGCGGGCACTATGACCGATGGCTGGCTCATCCTCCGGCGGCGCGTCCAATCGGTCTGGCATGGGATTGCCAGCTTGTCGAAGACCTGCCCCACGAGGCCCATGACCGCCCTCTGCTTGCCGTGGTAACGCCAACGCGAATCTACGGTCCATGGGAGCCTGCCGCGTGACACAGCCCGAAAAGCCTGACTGGCGCCCGACCTGGCGCAAGCCGATCGGCATTCTGGCGCTGGTGGTGGCGCTGTGCGTGTATGTCTTTCTCGCCGCGTCGGCTTCGGCCCTGATCGGCAACTTGCACGTGCTGGTGCAGACACTGGTCTATGTCATTCTGGGCACGGCGTGGCTGTTGCCATTGCGGCGTTTCCTGATCTGGATGGAAACCGGCCGCTGGGGGTGACGGCCAAGGCCGTTCACCGCATCATACCATCAGCAGAAAATCCCAAGGTGGCGCGAGTGACGGGACTTGAACCCGCGACCCTCGGCGTGACAGGCCGATACTCTAACCAACTGAGCTACACCCGCGTGCGCCTTGGGAGCCGCGCCTCTATGGCAGGTGTGGTGGGCTGTCAACCGGGCTGACACAATCAAGTTTTCCACATGCTTGCGCACCCGCGTGTGCCGGGTGTGTCCGCACGCCAGGCAAAGAAAAAGGCGCCCGAAGGCGCCTTGATCCTTATCCCAATGGCGCGAGCGACGGGACTTGAACCCGCGACCCTCCGCGTGCCAGGCCGATACTCTAACCAACTGAGCTACACCCGCTCACCCTTGGGAGCGCCGCCTCTATGGCAGAGTTTGCAGGCTGTCAACGCTGTTCGTGCAGCATTTTCAAGCGACCGCAAATTTCTGCGCAGACGGCGCAATCGCGTCAATCCGCCAGCAGCAGCACCGGCGTTTCGATCAGCTTCTTCACCGCCTGCACGAAGCTCGCTGCGTCATGTCCGTCGACCACGCGGTGATCGCAGCTGATCGAGATGTTCATCAGCTTGCGCTTCTCGATCCGTTCTCCACCCATGCTATCGCTCACGAACATCGGCCGCTCGACGATGCGGTTGGGGCCGATGATGGCCACCTCCGGACGGTTGATCACAGGCGTGGTCGCCACCCCGCCCAGCGGCCCGAGCGACGTGACCGTCAACGTCGAGCCGGACAGTTCCTCCGACTTCGCACTGCCGCTCCGCGCTGCTTCGGCCAGACGGATGATCTCGCGCGCGAGTTGCCACAAGTTTAGCGTGTGCGCATTGCGGATCACCGGCACCATCAGCCCCGCCGGGGTTTGCGCCGCCATGCCCAGATGCACCGCTCCAAAGCGCGTCACCACCCCGGCTTCGTCGTCATAGCGCGCGTTGATCATCGGAAACTGCGGCACAGTGCGGCAGATCGCGGTGATCAGCAGGGGCAGGAGAGTCAGCTTGGGCTTTTCGCCCCGATTGGCGTTCAATTGTTCGCGCATCGCCTCCAGCGCCGTCACATCGCATTCCTCGACGTACGAGAAATGCGGAATGTGCCGCTTCGATGCTGCCATGTTCTCGGCAATGCGGCGGCGCATGCCGATCACCTTGATCACCTCGTCGCCGCGACCCTTCCCTGCCGCGCGATATCCTCCCGTGGCATTGTACGCGAGGAACTGGTCGAGATCGGCGTGGCGAACGCGACCCTCCTCGGACGGGCGCACTTCGGCCAGATCGATGCCCAAGTCTTGCGCGCGCTGGCGCACGGCGGGGCTGGCGAGGACCTTGGTGCGGATGTCGTGCTGTGCCGGTGCTTCGACGGGTTCCGCATGAGTGGGAGCGGGGGGCGGTGCTTCGACAAGCTCAGCACGAACGGGTGCGGGGTCTGGCGAGGCCAGGTCGGTGGTTATCGCCTGCTCGACAACATCCGCTCGTCCTGAGCCTGTCGAAGGACCTTCAGCGCTGTCTTCCGAGTCCTCGGTCTCGATCACCACCAGCGCCGAACCGATTGCGATCACGTCGCCTACATCACCCGCGATCGAAATGACCTTGCCCGTCACCGGGCTCTCCATTTCGACGGTGGCCTTGTCGGTCATCATGTCGGCCAGGCGGCCATCTTCTTCAACGGTATCGCCAACGGCCACGTGCCACGTGACGATTTCGGCTTCTGCGATGCCCTCGCCAATGTCGGGAAGGCGGAAAGTATAGGTTGCCATGGGTCAGGCTTTCATCAGACGGTCGATGGCCTCGCCAATGCGGACCGGGCCGGGGAAGTAGGCCCATTCGAGGCTGTGGGGATAAGGCGTATCGAAACCGGTGACACGCTCGATCGGCGCTTCGAGGTGATAGAAGCAACGCTCCTGCACCAGCGCGGAAAGTTCGGCGCCAAAGCCGCAGGTGCGCGTGGCTTCGTGGACGATCAGGCATTTGCCGGTCTTTTCCACGGACTTTTCCACAGTCTCGATGTCGAGCGGGACCAGGGATCGCAAATCGATGATCTCGGCATCGACGCCTTTCTCTGCGCAGACCGCAGCAGCCACGTGCACCATGGTGCCATAGGCCAGGACGGTAAAGGCCTCGCCTTCCCGCACCGTCCGCGCCTTGCCGAGGGGGATCGTGTAGTGTCCCTCCGGCACGACACTGTCATCGTGCTTGGCCCACGGCTCGACCGGCTTGTCGTAGTAGCCATTGAACGGGCCGTTGTAGATGCGCTTGGGTTCGAAGAAGATGACCGGGTCGTTGTCTTCGATCGCTGCAATCAGCAGCCCCTTGGCGTCATATGGCGTGCTCGGGATGATTGTCTTGATCCCCGAAACATGCGTGAACAGCGCCTCGGGGCTCTGGCTGTGCGTCTGCCCGCCGAAGATGCCGCCCCCGAAGGGTGACCGCACCGTCATCGGCGCAATGAACTCCCCTGCCGAACGATAGCGCAAGCGCGCCGCTTCGGACACGAGCTGGTCCAGCCCCGGGTAGATATAGTCGGCAAACTGGATTTCAGGCACCGGCCGCAAGCCATACGCCCCCATGCCGACCGCGACGCCGATGATGCCACATTCGCTGATCGGCGTGTCGAACACGCGGGTCTTGCCATACTTCTTCTGCAGGCCCGCCGTGGCGCGGAACACGCCGCCGAAATAGCCCACATCCTCGCCCATCACGACGACATCGGGATCACGCTCCATCATGATGTCGAGCGCGTCGTTGATCGCCTCGATCATGTTCAGGCGGCGGGTGATGGAAACAGGCGCGCTCATGCCTCGTCCTCCTTCCATTCCGGCCATTTGACCTGACGCTCGTGGATCGCTTGCGCGCTCTGTTCCTTGAGGTGCCATGGCAGTTCCTCGAACACGTCTTCGAACATCGTGCGGAACGGGTGGTGCAGACCGTGACCGAGAATGCCGTTCTTCTCGGCCTCCTTGGTCGCCGCCTTGACCTGCTCCATCAGGTCGCGGTCCATCTCGGCGTGCTGCTCCTCGGACCATTCACCCAGCGCGATCAGGTGCTGCTTGAGCCGGTTTACCGGATCGCCCAGCGGCCATTCCTCCCGCTCTTGCGCCGAACGGTACTGGCCCGGATCGTCAGAGGTGGAATGCCCTTCTGCGCGATAGGTAAAGTGCTCGATCAGCGTCGGCCCGGCATTGGCGCGGGCGCGGTTCGCGGCCCATTGCGTGGCCGCATAGACTGCCAGCGGATCGTTGCCGTCCACGCGGATGCCGGCAATGCCGTAACCGATGGCACGCGCGGCAAATGTCGTCCGCTCGGCCCCGGCAAAGCCAGAGAAGCTGGAAATCGCCCACTGGTTGTTCACCACGTTGAAGATGACCGGCGCATTATAGACGGCGGCAAAGGTCATGGCCGAATGGAAATCGCCCTCGGCGGTCGATCCTTCGCCAATCCAGGTCGCCGCAATGCGGGTATCGCCCTTGATCGCGCTGGCCATCGCCCAACCCACGGCTTGCGGATATTGCGTGGCAAGGTTGCCGCTGATCGAGAAGAACGAGGCCTCGCGCGCCGAATACATGATCGGCAACTGGCGGCCCTTCAACTTGTCGGCCCGGTTCGAATAGATCTGGTTGATCATGTCGACCATCGGGTATCCGCGGGTGATCAGGATGCCCTGCTGGCGATAGCTGGGGAAGACCATGTCATCATCGGCCAGCGCCATCGCCGGGGCGACCGATGTGGCCTCCTCGCCGGTGCATTTCATGTAGAAGCTGGTCTTGCCCTGCCGCTGCCCGCGATACATCCGGTCGTCAAACGCACGCGTAAACGCCATGGCGCGCAGCATCCGGCGCAAGGTTTCGGCGTCGAGCCGCGGGTCCCATGGCCCAATGGCACGATGATCCTCGCCCAGCACGCGCACCAGATCGAGGCACAGCGGATGGGTCTGCGCCGCCTCGCATTGCTCGTCTGGACGGGGTTGCGCCCCGGCTTGCGGAATGACGAGATGGGAATAGTCGACCCTGTCGCCCGGCCGGAACTTCGGCTCGGGCACATGGAGCGACAGCGGGGGCAGATTGCCCCCTGCAGCAGCGCTGCCCAATCGGTCTTCGCTCATGTTCCGAACGCCTGCATCTGACTCTCCACCACCCGAATCGGTCTTTGCGATTGCAAAAGCCGAACGGGCGTAAAATTATAAACACGTGTTATTTTATTTCACACGCATCTACGAGTCAATCGTTGCGTCAGACGGCTACCGGTGCCGACAATTGGCCTTGCGGTGCGTATCCGGTCACCTCGAAATCCTCGATCCGGTAGTCGAAAATGCTTTCGGGCCGGCGTGTTATGGCAAGGCGCGGATCGCCTGCCGGTTCCCGCAAAAGCTGCGCTTCGACCAGATCGGCATGATTGAGGTACAAGTGGGTATCGCCACCCATCCACACCAGTTCGCCCGGCTCAAGATCGCATTGCTGGGCCAGCAGGCGGATGAACAGTGCCGCGCCCCACAAATTGAATGGCAATCCCAGCGCGACATCGCAACTGCGCTGATAGAGCAGACCGTTCAGCCGGTTGCCGCTGACGTGGAACTGATAGGTCTTGTGGCACGGCGGCAGGGCCATCCGGTCCAGCTCGGCAACGTTCCAGCCTTCGACGATGTGCCGCCGGCTGCCGGGATTGTCGCGAAGCGATGCCACGACCTCGGCCACCTGATTCACGCCTTGTGCGCGCTGGCGGAACAGGCCTTCGCCAGCCTCTTCGTACACCGGCCAGTTGACCCACTGCTTGCCATAGACGGGGCCAAGATCGCCCCATTCCGCGGCAAAAGCGGCGTCAGCCACAATGCGGGCGGAGAAATCGGCGCGAGAGATGTCATCGCCGCTGGCCTTGCGATAGCGCGCGAGTGGCCAGTCGGTCCAGATCTCCACGCCTTGCGCGCACAAGGTGCGGATATTGGTATCGCCGGTGAGGAACCACAGGAATTCGCGCGTTGCAGTCTTCCAGAACACCCGCTTGGTGGTGAGCAGCGGCATCCGTCCGTCGGACAGGTCGAACCGCAGCTGCGCGCCGAACACAGAGCGCGTGCCGACGCCGGTTCGATCGACCCGCTGGTCGCCGTGCTCCCAGATCTGGCGCATCAGTTCGAGATATTGCCATTCTGGGTGGCGTACGGATTCGGCAGTTGCGATCATCTGGAGGTGTCTATCCCCCTCGCCGCACCTGTGCAAAACACGACTTGTGCAAAAACAGGCGCCGCCAAGGGCCACCACGGAGAAATGGCCGAAAAAACTTGGGCAACCAGCTTGCCAGCCCCGAAAGTGCTTCGTATAGGGCGCCCCTGCCTCGCGGCCGGGTAACCGGCTGGCGGATCGGTCGGGGAATAGCTCAGCCTGGTAGAGCACTGTCTTCGGGAGGCAGGGGCCGGAGGTTCGAATCCTCTTTCCCCGACCACTTCACCATTCCACGGTGAGAAACAGAGCGGCCCTCGGGCCGCTCTTTTCATTTGTGCCACAGGTTCGGCTCATCTCACCTCAGGCACAAGTGGTTCAATTCACCGCAGTTTTTGATGCGAAGACCGCAAGCGCCCTTTCGCAGACCCGGATTATTCCCGACCTTTGATGGGTTATCCCTTCAACTGGACAGGAAAACCCTTCCGTGAAACTTCGCAACCTGACGATTTCCCTCCTCATCGCCTCGGCGCCGTTTGCCACCACTGCCATGGCGCAGGACGCTGCTGCCGGAGCCACCGCTACGGCGCCCGCCGCAACCGCGTCTGCGGCAGCAACACCTGCCGTCGGTGCAACCGTATACGATGCGGCTGGTGCAGAAGTCGGCACGATCAAGAGCATCGCTGCGCCGAACTTCGTGATCGACACCGGCAGCCACACCGCCACGCTGGCCCTGTCGGCGCTGGGCAACGGCGCCAAGGGTCCGGTTCTCGGACTGACCAAGGCAGAGCTTGATACTGCCGCCGAAAAGGCTGCCGCCGATGCAA
>JAPLPG010000039.1:11612-14392 GCA_026400375.1 Novosphingobium sp.
CGATGCAAAGGAAGCGCTGGCCGCTGCCGTAGCCGTCGATGCACAGGTCTATGCCTCGGACAACACCACCGTTCTGGGCAAGATCGCAGAAGTTACCGACACCGACTTTGTGCTCGACACCGGCACCGCCAGGGTGAAGCTGCCGCGCACGGCCGTGGGCAAGAGCGAAACAGGCCTTTTCCTGGGCATGACGGCGCAGCAGTTCGCCGACGCGACCAAGAGCGCTACGGCCAGCAACTGAACCTGATGGGACAGGCGGTGCCGATTGCGGCGCCGCCTGTAACCATTCTCACCCGCCGCGTAGCAGTTGCACGCCCCAGTCGCGCTCGAACAGATAGAGCAGCAACCGCGCCGCTTCTCCCCGGGGTGACGACAGGCCGCCATCGCGGTCCATCAGCAGCCGTGCATCGTCGTGAGCCAGTGGCAAGAGCCGCGCGATCTGCTCGAAATCCGCGACCTTGAAGGGCGTATCGCCCGATTGCCGCGTGCCAAGCAGTTCGCCGCCGCCACGCAGGCGCAAGTCCTCCTCCGCCAGCCTGAATCCGTCCTGCGTCTCGCGCATCAGCGCCAGACGTTCGCGTCCGGTTTCCGAAAGGGCATCGCCGCGCAGCAACAGGCAGGTCGATTGCTGGCTGCCCCGCCCTACCCGCCCGCGCAGCTGGTGCAACTGGGCAAGGCCGAAGCGTTCGGCTTGTTCGATGACCATCAGCGTGGCGTTGGGCACGTCCACACCCACCTCGATCACCGTGGTCGCCACCAGCAGCTTGGCGTCGCCGCGGGCGAAGCGCTCCATCGCGGCGTCCTTGATCTCGGGTCGCAGCTGGCCATGAACCATGACCACGGTATCGCCGAAGCGCTCCTGAAGCAGCGCGTGGCGCGCTTCGGCAGCGGCGATATCGTCGGTTTCCTGTTCGCGCACCATCGGGCAGACCCAATAGGCCTGCGCACCCTTGGCGATGTGCCGTCCGATGCCTTCGATGACATCGCCAAGCCGGTCCTTGGCCACCACCCGCGTATCGATTGCCTGGCGTCCGGGCGGCATCTCGTCGAGCCGCGAGACGTCCATCTCGCCATACTGGGCAAGCGTCAGCGTGCGCGGAATTGGCGTTGCCGTCATCGCCAGGCAGTGCGGTGTCCGCCGCGCCTTCTGCGTCAGCATCAGCCGCTGGCCCACGCCGAACCGGTGCTGCTCGTCAATCACCACCAGCGCCAGATTGCGATAGGCCACCGTGTCCTGAAAGATCGCGTGCGTCCCGACGCAGATGTCGATGCTGCCATCGAGCAGGCCCATGAGGATCGATTCGCGGGCCTTGCCCTTGTCGCGCCCGGTCAGCAGTGCGATGGTAACGCCGGTCCCTGCGGCCATCCGGGTCAAAGTTTCGGCATGCTGGCGCGCAAGGATTTCGGTCGGCGCAAGCAACGCCGCCTGCCCGCCGGCCTCCACCGCAATCAGCATGGCATTCAGCGCCACAGCCGTCTTGCCTGATCCCACATCGCCCTGCAGCAGCCGCAGCATCGGCGCGCCTTGCGCCACGTCGCTTTCGATCTCGGCAATGGCCCGCTTCTGCGCCCCGGTCAGCTCGAACGGCAGGTTCAGCTTTGCGCGCAACCGGCCATCACCATGCAGCGGCGTGCCCTTCTTGGCGCGGTTGCTCTCGCGCACCAGCAGCAGCGCAAGGCTGTTGGCCAGCAGTTCGTCATAGGCAAGCCGATCGCACGCGGCCTTGTGTTCACCCTTGTGCGCGGCGGGCAGCGCCTCGTGCCAGCGCGGCCAGTCATTGCGCGCGGCAAGGCCCGGCTCGATCCATTCGGGCAGTTGCGGCAAATGCGCCAGCGCCTGCTGCACCAGTCCCTGGATGCGGTTCTGGGTCAGGCCTTCGGACAGGGCATAGACTGGCTCCAGTAACTGCCCCATCATCCCGGCGCTGTCCTCGCTGACGTGATCGGGATGAACCATCTGCCAGGTCTGGCCGTACTGGTCGAGCCGCCCGGCCACCCACCGCTTCTCGCCAAGCGGCAGCTGTTTCTTGCCGCTATAGGCGGCGCGGCCGAAATATGTCAGTGCAACGAAGTTGCCCGCTTCATCTTCTGCCATGACGCGAAACGGCCCGCGCCCGGCGGGCTGGCGATATTCGCGCGGCGTAAGCGCCAGAACGATCTGTTCGCCAAGACCAGCCTCGTCCAGATTGCCCACGGCGCGGCGTTGCACCCACCTTTCGGGCAGATGGTAGGCAATGTCGCGCACGCGACCGAGCCCCAGCTTATCCAGCGGACGCGACAATCCCTGGCCCACGCCTTTGAGACTGCCGGTTTCAGCGAAGAGGGGATTGAGCACATCGGGACGCATCGCTCCGGCCATAGTCCGGGCGCGCGCAATTCGCCACTGCTCTCGGCACTCATGACAGCCACCTGCCCGCTCGAACAGGCTGCACGGCCTTGTTTCAGGCGCGCGTTGCGCCTAACGGCCTTGGCATGATCGAAAGCCCCGCATCCCTTCCCGAAATCACGACAGAACGCCTGAAGCGCCTGCACTTCCGCGCCTGGCACCGCGGCACGCGCGAGGCTGATTACATGATCGGCTGCTACTTTGACACCTACTCGGCGGATTGGGACGAGGCCGCGATGGTCTGGTTCGAACGCCTGCTCGATGAAGACGATGTCGAGATCATGGCCTGGGCGCTCGGCACGCAGGATGTACCCGCAGCCTATGCCGGGCCGCAGATGGACGCGATGCGCCGCCTCGATTACGTCACCATCCCGCGCTGACCCGCCAGAATGCC
>JAPLPG010000183.1 GCA_026400375.1 Novosphingobium sp.
ACCCAGTTGATCCAGTATATTGGAGGCTGCATTTGGCACGACCGGTGCGATTGCGATCGTAAGGTCGCGGATGGCCATGAACAGCGTCGACAGCACCGCCCGCATCCGTTCATGGTCGGTCTTGCGCAATGCCCACGGTGCCTGCTCATCGACGTATGCGTTGCAGGTAAAGACGGCTTTCATCCATGCCTCGATACCGACCGAGAAATTCAGCGATTCAAACTCGCGCGGCAGTTCCACGTGACAGGCCGCAAACACCGTGGCCAGCAATGCGTCATCGGCATCGGTCGATGCGAACTTGCCAAGTTCACCGTCCATGTTCTTGAAAATCATGGATAGTGTGCGCTGTACCAGGTTGCCAAAGCTGTTGGCCAGCTCTGCATTGCACCGCATCACGATGGCCTCTGGCGAGTACGATCCATCCTGGCCGAAGGCCACTTCGCGCATCAGGAAATAGCGTAGCGGATCCACACCGAAGCGTTCGGCCAGTTCCAGCGGATCGGTAACATTGCCGAGAGACTTGGATTCCTTCTGCCCGCGGTTGAGCAGAAAGCCGTGCCCGAAGACCTGATGCGGCAACGCCAAGCCTGCACTCATCAGAAACGCTGGCCAGTAGACGGTATGAAACCGGACGATGTCCTTGCCGATCAGGTGCAGATTTGCCGGCCAGTATTTCGAGAAATCGCCGCTTTCTTCGGGAAATCCGAGCCCGGTGATGTAGTTCGTCAGCGCATCGACCCACACGTACATGACGTGTCCGTCGCTATCAGGAACCTTGATTCCCCAATCGAACGACGTTCGCGACACCGACAGATCGCGCAAGCCCCCTTCGACAAATCGCGCCACTTCGTTGCGTCGGCTGTCGGGCTGCACAAAGTCGGGCCGGTCTTGATAGAGCTTCAGCAACGGCTCGGCGTATTTCGACAGCCGAAAGAACCAGCTGCCCTCCACTGTCCATTCCACTGGCGTGCCCTGGGGCGAGAGCTTCTCCCCCCCTTCCCCGGCAATCAGTTCGCTTTCATCGTAGAACGCTTCGTCGCGGACCGAATACCAGCCTTCGTAGCGATCCAGGTAAAGATCACCACTTGCCTCCATGCGCCGCCATAGTTCCTGCACCGACTGGTGATGCCGCGGTTCAGTCGTACGGATGAACACATCATACGACACGTTCAATGCATCACACATCTGTATGAAATAGGACGACATCTCATCGGAAAGTTCGCGCGGGGTCACGCCAAGATCACGCGCCTTCTGCGCCATCTTAAGGCCGTGTTCGTCCGTGCCAGTCTGGAACCGCACATCCCTGCCCATCGCGCGCTGGAAGCGTGCGATCACATCGGCGGCGATTGCCTCGTAGGCATGACCGATGTGCGGCTTTCCATTAGGATAGGAAATGGCGGTGGTAAGGTAGAAGGGTTCGCCCATCGGGCCTTTCACTTTCAGATTAATGGTCCAAGGCAAGAGCCCTGTACAGGATGCCTATCGCGCTCCTTCCCTAGTCGGCGCGACCGATGCCAGCAAGGCGCCGATTTCCATGGCCAGCATGCCGGGGTCGAAATTGTAGATCGGAGCTTCGCTGGCCAGCCTGACCAGACGGGCATGAACATCTGCCAGTCGCAGTTTCGCGGCATCGTCAGCTTGGTCTAGCGCGCGAACGACGGTCATCCTCGCGGCCTCTATTGCCGCGGCGATCCGCTCACGATCCTGCCGCGTGCCGATCGCTCCTGCCAAGGCGCCGCGAAGGGCGAGATCATTGTCACCAAACGCAATCAGTTTTTCGTAGACCGCCTGCGCCCGTCCCAGATCATGCTCGGCAAACGCCAGCGCTGCGCCAGGCGATCCGCCCGCCACCGCAAGTGCTGCGCGCCGTGTTTCGCTGTCCAATTGTGGCGCTGCCACATCGAGCGCGCGGGCAACGTCGGCATCGCTTAACGGTTGAAACCGCACGACCAGACAGCGCGATCTGACAGTTGGCAAAAGCCGTCCAAGCGCATGCACGATCAACAGGAAGAAGGTGCCTTGCGGCGGTTCCTCCAGGCTTTTGAGCAAGGCATTGATCGCGCTCTTTTCGAGCAAGTCAGCAGAATCGATAATGACCGCCCGCCGCGGCCCCAGGGTCGGTCGCGTGTTCAAACGACGCTGCAGCCCGCGAACCTGATCGACCGAGATACTGCGTTTCAACTGGTATGGTTTGCCTTCGTCACGCTTCTTGACCTCATCGTCATTTGCCGGAAGCGGAGAAAGCGTCAGAACGTCCGGGTGGGCATCGGCAGGAGGTTGAGGAACACCCGGTTCGGCTACCAGCTCAGCCGCCGCAGCACGTGCAAATGCCGCCTTGCCGAGCCCTTCCCGCCCTGCAAGCAGCCAGCCATGGTGCATACGCTCGCCTGCCATTGCGGCGCGCCATATGGTCCATGGCTCGTCATGACCAATCATGCCAGCCTATCCGATATGGCAGCCATGATGCGGGCGTGCACAGCGTCTGTCGTTCCTCCGGCATCGACCACGGCAAAGCGGTTCGGCTCGGCACTGGCAAATTGCTGAAATGCCGCTGAAACCCGAGCATGGTAGGCGGGGCCGCGTCCGCCGATCCTGTCGGCGCTGTCGCCATCACGAAGCGCAAGGCGTTGCTCTGTAACGTCGGGCGCCACCGCCAACAGCACGGTCAAATCGGGCACGAGCGCCTTGCTGCCGATCCGGTGCAGCGTCATCACGTCCTCATCGGACAGGCCACCCCCGCCGCCCTGATACGCTCGGCTGCTATCCACATAGCGATCGCAGACCACCCATGCGCCGCGCGCCAAAGCTGGCCGGATCAGCTTTTCAACGTGATCGGCGCGTGCGGCGGCGAATAGCAGTGACTCCGCGCGCGGCCCCCAGCCCTCACCCTCATTGGATAGCAGCATTGCCCGGATGGCCTCGGCCCCCGCCGTTCCGCCTGGTTCGCGCGTGGTCACGACCTCGATGCCCTGCGCGCGCAATGCCTCGGCGAGCAATCGCCCCTGCGTTGATTTGCCGACGCCTTCGCCGCCTTCCAGCGCGATGAAACGTCCCGGCATGGTCTCCGCACTCACAGGCCCGCCAGCCCCAGGAACCCGTCGCGCAGGCGATCAAGGATCCCTCCCCCCGCCACATCCGCTCCTGCTACCAGCGGCAGCACGTGCACGCTCTCTCCGGGCACGCGGACCAGCAAACTGCCGACAGTTTCACCCTTGGCAACGGGTGCCTTCAGCGGACCCTTGTATCGCACAGTCAGCGAATAGGTTGCCTTGGTCCCGCGTGGCATCGTCACGCTCAAATCACGTGGTGCCACCAAGGGCAGTTCGCGCACCGTGCCTCCCTGCACCATGGCCGTACCCACCGCCGCGCCCTTCGCAACGATTGGCTGTGCGTCCCACATTGCAAAGCCCCATTCGATCAATTCCCGGGATTGTGCAGCGCGCAGGTTCGGGCGATCATACCCACCAAGGACCATGACCAGGCGTCGGCCATCGCGCTGCGCGGATCCGACAAATCCATATCCGGCCTCGTTGGTGAACCCGGTCTTCACGCCGTCCGCGCCTTCGACATGACCGTACAGGGGGTTGTGGTTGGATTGGGTGATTCCGCCCCAGGTCATCTCGGCATGGCCATAGAACTGACGGTAGAGATCCGGAAACCGCGTCATCAGCGCGCCGCTCAATGTCGCAAGGTCGGCTGCGGTGACGTAGGTTTGCCCTTCGTCCATCCAGCCGTTGGGCGTGTTGAAGTGGCTGTCGCGCATGCCAAGGTCAGCCGCCGCCTGGTTCATCAACGTCGTGAACGCCGGCACCGATCCCACCGCACCTTCGGCCAGGACAACGCAGGCATCGTTTGCAGAGACGGTGACGATACCCTCGATCAATTCGGCGATGGTCGGCTGAGCATCGGATGGAAGAAACATCGTGCTGCCGATCCTGTGCCACTGCCGGAACGTTTCCGGTCGCATCGGAACACGCTGGTCGAGCCGCAGCTTGCCCTTGCTGATCAGGTCAAATGCAACATAGCTGGTCATGATCTTCGTGATCGATGCCGGAACGAAACGGCGATTTACATCTCGGGCATAGAGAACGCGGCCCGATCCGACGTCCACCAGCAAGGCAATCGGCGCATCGACTTGAGGCGGCGGGACCACTGCAAGATCTGCCGCTCCCACGACAGCTGTCGTCGGCGCCGCCCCCTTGAGCGGGGCCATGCTCGCAGCGGCAAGAAGCAGAACCGAAATACTTTTCGCGCGCAATCGTCGTCCCCGAAACAGCAGGGTCGCTTGCACGCGCTACATCATGGCGCGGTCACGACCCGGGCATCGGCATAGCCCGCCGCGCGGACCTTCGCCAGCGCTGCGTCAGCTTGTCCACGATCCTTGTACGGTCCGGTGCGCACGCGCCAGACGTTACCAGCCTGGGCAAGTGATCCGCCGATGGCGTTGGCCACCGTCTCCGCTCGCGCCTTGGCCGAAAAGGCTCCCGCCTGCACGTAAAGTCCCGGTACGCCGACTGAAGGTCTCGCCGCAACCGCGGCTACTGGCGCCGCTGGCCGCGGCTCCGCAATCCTTCGCTCTGCCTTCAATTCTGGCTTCGCAGCAACACCCGGCGAAGGCTTTGGCGTGGGGGCACCGCTTTGAGCGGGGCTGGCGACTTTCGCGGTTTGCGCAGGCGGCGCAGCACTTGCAGGC
Source organism: Novosphingobium sp. (assembly GCA_026400375.1). Taxonomy (GTDB): domain Bacteria; phylum Pseudomonadota; class Alphaproteobacteria; order Sphingomonadales; family Sphingomonadaceae; genus Novosphingobium. The sequence continues at coordinate 4,694 of JAPLPG010000183.1, forward strand.
GCTGCCGTGAGCCCAAGTTTGCGCTTCAATGCTGAAAGCAACCCAGGTGGCGTGTCCATTCGCGGTGGAACCTGCCCCCCGGCACGAAGCTGCGTCCGTTCAGCTTCAGGCGGGTTGGTCCGGCGCACCCGGACTGGCATGGTTGATCCGGCCGGCAATCCCAACTGCGCCCACGCTCCCGGCGATAGCGCGATCAGGTCGCTTCCCTGCATCGGCCCCCGTTCCGTCAGCCGCACCAATATCGTTCGCCCGCTTTCCAGCGACGTCACTTCGACATAGCTCGGCAAGGGAAGTGTCCGGTGCGCGCCGCTCACGCCCGCGCCATCGACATCTGCGACGTGGGCGTAGCCTACCGAATCGTAGTTCATCGTGTCGGCGGGGGTATATGTCACCCCGTTGACGACGAATGGTGCGCCAAGCACCATCGGGTAATCCCCTGCGGGGCCACGCATCTGCACTTCTGAACGTGCTTGAGAAACGTCGGAAACGCGAGCGTCAGCGCCGCCACAGGCACCCACAAGGAAGGTCGCGGCAATCGCGGTCAGGTTAACGGCTGATCTCATCTGCAAGAAGTCCCACGGACAGAGCGTAAAAGTTCGAGCAGTTGTAATCGAGGATAACCCTATAATTTCCGGTTAGCAGATAGGCAGTCTTGCCGCGCCCGTCCGGTTCGAGCAGGCTGGCCATGACGTTATCCCCCGGCCAAACGCCGGTCTTCGGCGAAATTCCCAGCGCGCGCCATTCCGCCATGGTCTTCCATCCGGTGTGCCGATCGAATACCCGTGTGCAGCGCGGACTGACCATCGTGGTGCCAAGACTGCCGCGATCCAGACTGTCGGGCACGTTCACTGCGACGCCCCAGGGTTGGCCTCGACGCCAACCGGCATCGCGGAAATAATTGGCTATCGAAGCCAGCGTGTCGGTGCGATTGGTCCAGATATCGGCAAAACCATCGCCATCGCCGTCTGCGGCAACACGCAGGTATACAGAAGGCAGGAACTGCGGATTGCCGAACGCCCCGGCCCAGCTGCCAACCAGACGGGACCGCGGCACCCCGCGATCGACCATTTTCATCGCTGCCACGAATTCATCCGCAAACAGTTCGCGGCGTCGGCCTTCGTACGCCAGCGTTGCCAACGATCGTGCCAGATCAAAGTCGCCGGTGTAGCCGCCGTAGTCAGTCTCATGCCCCCAGATCGCCATGATGATCGAACCGGGCACCCCGTATCGCTGCTCGATCGCGGCAATCTGCCCCGTGGCTGCTGCATATTGCCGACGTCCGCGCGCAATGCGGGATGCGTCAACGTGATTGCGGCGATAGGGTTCAAAAGCCGGGATCGCCCCGGTCGATGAACCCGGCTGTGCCCGATCAAGTTCGATGACCCGCTGGTTGAGCGTCAGACCCTGCGTCATTGCCGCAATGGTTGATTCGCGAATACCTTCAGCCCGGCCTCGCGCCGCCAGAAGTTGCAGATATCCTTGAAAACCGCGCTCTTCAGCATCCACCTGGCCGACCGCCGGACCAGCCACGAACATGGCCAGCGACACCACGCCAGCGGCCTGCAACCAGAATTTCTTGCTTAACATTTCCATTAACCCGGTCTCGCACGGTTGTGCAAAGATGGGAATCCCCTTTGCGTCCGAAACAGAAAGCGCTAACGGCGAAGCGTTCCTCCGAACCGCTCAGCGGTCAGCGGCAGGCAACGCGGACAGGTGGCCGAGTGGTTTAAGGCAGCGGTCTTGAAAACCGCCGTGGGTGCAAGCTCACCGTGGGTTCGAATCCCACCCTGTCCGCCAATTGCCAAAGAATATGCGGAAATATCGGTAAGTTTTCCGGGATCGAATGGTTCAGGACCAAACACCGTCCCAATCCTCCGGAGGCGAACATTTTTGCGCGTTGCGCACACGTTGCAGCATCAAGTCCGATGGAACATCGTCCGCCATGGCTTGCACGGCGGACGCGAAAGATTGCTCGGCGCCCACCCAATCGCGTGCGGTCACGCGCCGAAGACCTTCGGCATAGGCGGCGATGACGGAAACCTCCTCGCTCTCCGCCATCCAGCCGATGATGTCGGCGAGATTCGTGTCGGCCTCGTTGCCCGTCGTCACCAGCACCGGCGTGCCGATGCCGCGGTCCCGCGCCGCGGCGAACAGGTGGCTGCCATAGGCGCCGGACTGGGACGCGATGCCGACCGCGCCGGGCAGCGGCCAGCCGCCCTCGAAGCTCGCGGAG
>JAPLPG010000311.1 GCA_026400375.1 Novosphingobium sp.
ATCGCTTGCGCAATCTGGGCAACACTGGCGGCAACGACCAGTTTCGGCCTCTCTTCAATCCCGGAGTCAACCTGATGGGTATCTTCTCGCGGACTCGCGACATTATCGCCGCCAATTTCAACGACTTGCTTGATAAGGCGGACGATCCTGCCAAGATGATCCGGATGATCATCATGGAGATGGAGGAAACGCTGGTCGAAGTCCGCGCCTCTGCCGCCCGCACCATTGCCGATCAGAAGGAAATGGGCCGCCACGTGTCCAAGCTGGAACGCCTCCAGGCTGACTGGTCGGAAAAAGCCCAGCTCGCCCTGTCGAAGGACCGCGAGGACCTTGCCCGCGCTGCTCTGGTCGAGAAGAAGAAGGCCGCCGACATGGCCGACCAGCTCAAGAGCGAGATTTCGGTGCTCGACGATGCGATGCGCGCTTACGAACAGGACATCGAAAAGCTGCAGACCCGCCTGCGCGAAGCCCGCAGCCGCCAGACGGCGATCGCCGCGCGCCTCGAAAGCGCCGAAAACCGCGTCCGCCTGCGCACCCTGCTCGCCAGTGAGCGCGTGGACGAAGCGATGGCTCGCTTCGACCAGCTCGAACGCCGCGTCGATTACGCCGAAGGCCGCGCCGATGCGCTCAGCCTGGCCGACAGCAGCGGCAAGCCGAACCTGGCCGATGAAATCGCCGCTCTCGCCGGGCAGGACAAGATCGACGAGGAACTCGAAGCGATGAAGCGCCAGTTGGGCAAGGAAGGCTGAGCCATGGAAGACGTACTCGTACCCATCGGCGTTGTCGGCATGCTCTTCGTCGGCCTGCCGTGGCTGATCCTCCACTACATCACCAAGTGGAAGACGGCCCCCACCCTGACCAGCGGCGACGAAGCCCTGCTCGAAGAACTCTACCAGCTCGCCAAGCGGCTGGACGAGCGCATGGACACCGTCGAGCGCCTCGTCGCTGCCGACAATCCCGAATTCCGGCCCGCACGGATCATGCACGATCGCGAAGCCGACAACCAGCAACTGCGCGAACTCGACCGGATGTTCGCCGAACAGGGAAGGACCGTAAAGTGAGCAGCCCCCGCACCCGCTTTTACCGCGACAAGGTCAACGGCAAGTTCATGGGCGTCTGCTCCGGCATTGCCGATTACACCGGGGTCGATGCCCTGTGGATCCGCCTTGGCTTCCTGATCCTGGCCTTCTCGATGGGCTGGCCCTTCTTCCTCTACTTCGCGCTCGGCGTCCTGGCCGCAAAGAAGCCCGGTCACCTCTACAGCGACCGCGAAGAGCAGAAGTTCTGGCAGGGCGTGCGCCAGTCACCCGCCCGCACCGCCCGCGAAGTGCGCGCCAGCTTCCGCGATATCGATCGCCGCCTGGCCGATGTGGAAAGCTTCTACGTCAACTCGAACCCGCGCCTTTCGGCCGAGATCGAGAAGCTGCGCTGAACAGCACCTAACTGCACCTGGATGCACCTAACCCGTCCTGAGGGGTCTGAACATCATGAGCGTTGCCGAAGTTGGGGCCCTGATCCCGATCATCGCCCTGTGCATTCCGATCGTCGCGATCTGGACAAAGCACCGCACCAAGATCGCCGAGATGCAGATCAAGGCCACCGCCGAACTGAGCGCCGAAAAGGCCGCCCAATACGCCCAGCACACCCGAGAACTCGAAGAGCGCGTCCGCGTCCTTGAAGCCATCGTCACCGACAAGGGCTTCGACACCGCCGCGCAGATCGAAGCGCTGCGTCGGGATAGCGTGAGCCTTGAAGACCGGAGGGTGTGATGGCCATTGAAAACCTTGCACAAATCACCAACCTCGCGCCGCTGATCGCCACCGTGTCGGTGGCAGTGGTCACCGGCTGGGTCTTCACCACCTGGCTGCGCATCCGCCACGGATATCCGCTCGATGGCGCCTGGGGGCAGGCGGTCTATCCCAAGACCTCCAGCGCCGAACTCGAACGGATCAAGCTGCTCAGCCAGGAAAACGCCCAGCTTCAGGCGGAACTCGGCTCGGTCAAGGATCGCCTCGCCAATGTCGAGCGGATCGTCACCGACAGCGGCTTCGGCCTGACCCAGCAGATCGAGGCGCTGCGGTTGGAGAACGGTGACAGGAGGCCGCAGTGAGCGATGACGTGGTCTACGGTCTTGCTTTCATGCTCGTCGTCGTGCCGGTGGTGATGGGCGTGCTGGCCGACATGTACAAGCGCCGGCTGGCTTTCCGGGAACGCGAACTGGAACTGCTGTCAAAGCAGACCGCTGAAAAGGCAGCGCAATATGCGGCGCAGGCCGAGCGGCTGGAGCAGCGGGTGCGCGTGCTGGAACGCATTGCCACCGACAACAGATCGGACCTCGCGCTGCAGATCGACAGCCTGCGCGACGCCAAGATCAACTGAGGCCAAGATCAACTGAGGAAGCCCCGACATGTCCTTCTGGAGTGCCATGGTCGCCATCATCGCGATCATCGCTTTTGCCAATATCCGCATGAACCGCGACCGGTATCGCGGCAATGGCCAGCACGACCGTGCCGATCACGATGCGGCCTATACCGCCAGCCTGGAGCGCGAAGTGTCCGAATTGCGCAAGCGGTTGGAAGTGCTGGAACGCATCGCCACCGACGATGGGGAAACCCGCCGCCTCTCGCGCGAGATCGAATCGCTGCGCGAGAAGTAAATCAAATCGCAACAGGGAGTTGCCGATATGACTTCCGATCTTGTCATAGCCGTTTCGGGCCTTGCCGGCCTTGCCGTGATCGCCCTTTCCGCCTTGCGCGGCTGGGACGGGTGGCTGGCGCTCAAGCGACTGGAGCTTGAACGCGCCGATGCCGGCGACACCGGCACCTTGATCGATCTGGCCGACATGCGTGAACGCCTGCGCAAGCTGGAAGCCATCGCCGCCGGGGTGGACCTGTGAGCCAAAGCCATACGCTGTGTGCTCCCCCGCGAAGGCGGCTGCCCCTGCAGGCGGTTGCCCCTGCAGGCGGTTGCCGCCAGGCGAACCACCCGCTAGATGCGAACCATGCGCAAACTCGATGACATTCTCGAAGAGTACGAATTCCTCGATGGCGATGAACGCTATCGCCTGCTGATCGAACTGGGGCGCGAACTGGAAGACATGCCCGAAGCGCTGAAGACCGATGCCACGCTGGTGCGCGGCTGTTCGGCCAGCGTCTGGGTCTATCCGACGCAGGCCGAAAACGGGACGCTGCACTTCCTGGCCGACAGCAACGCCGCGATCACCAAGGGCATCGTCGCGCTGGTGCTGGCCGCCGTGCAGGATCGGCCCGCACCCGAAGTTGCCGCCACCGACATTGCCGAAGCGCTCGGGCCTTTCGACCTGAAGAAGCAACTGTCCTCGAACCGCACCCAGGGCGTGCCCAACATGATCGCGCTGGTGCGCGAACATGCCGCGCGCCTTGCCGCTGCGGCCTGAAGCGCAGGGCAGGGGATTGCGCCGCTACCTCTATCTGGCAGGCGGCGTGGTGAGCGTGGGGCTGGGCGTGATCGGCGCTTTCCTGCCGCTCCTGCCCACGGTGCCGTTCCTGCTGCTGGCGGCCTTCTGCTTTGCCCGGTCGAACCCGGCGTGGGAGCAGCGCCTGCTCGATCATCCGCGCTATGGCCCGCCGCTGCGGCAATGGCGCGAACGCCGCGCCATATCGCGCAAGGGAAAGATCGCCGCGCTGGCGGCAATGGCCTTTGGCGTGGTGCTGACCGGGGTAACCGCCGGCTGGCCGTGGCTGCTGATCCCGGCCGGGGTGATGGGCGTGACCGGCACGTGGATCTGGACCCGCGCCGAGTGAGCCTGCGGGCATGACTGCGGCTGCCGGAACGGACCGCATCGCCAGCGTGCAGATGCTGCGTTTCCTTGCGGCTTTTGCCGTGCTGGTCGGCCATGTCGAGATTTTCACCTACCATCTGGGCCGATTCCGCGGGGTGGAACTGTGGCGGCCCGCGCTGGTCGGGAAGGGCGCGTTCGGCGTCGACCTGTTCTTTGCCATTTCGGGCTTCGTGATGATCGTATCGTCGCAGCGCCTATACGGAGCGCAGCGCGCGCGGGGCGCATTCGTTGCGCGCCGCCTGATGCGCATCGTACCGCTCTACTGGCTGGCCCTGGCCTTCACCGTGGCGTGGGGCTGGCGGTTCGGCCCGGCCGCCGATGCGCCGACCGTGGCCAGCGCTTTTGCGTTTGTTCCCCACGCCTCGACCATCGCGAATGGTCGCATCGTCCCTCCGCTGGAGGTCGGCTGGACGCTCAATTACGAAATGCTGTTCTATGCGCTGTTCGCGGTTTGCCTTGCCAGCGATGCCGCTGCAACGGCACGGCGGATCGGCCTGGTGCTGGGCGCGCTGGTGGCGCTGGGCATGGCAACGGCCCTGCCGCAGCCGCTGGCCTTCTGGACCGATCCTGTCATGATCGAATTCCTTGGCGGCATCGGCATTGCGCTGCTCTATCGCGCCGGCCTGCGCCTTGCGATGCCTTTGCGCGTTGCCATGCTGGGGCTGGGCGCGTTGCTGGTGCTGGCGCCGTTTTCCGGCCCGCAGGGCGCGCTGATGCAGGGCGGCTGGAGCCGGGCGCTCACCTGGGGCGCGGCAGGGTGGCTGGTGCTGGCTGCCACGGTGCTCGGCCCCTTGCGATTGCCCCGGGCAGACCGATGGAACCTGGCCGGAGACCTGTCCTATGCGCTTTATCTGGTGCACATGCCGCTGTTGATGGTGGCGCAATTCCTGTGGCGACACCTGGCGATCCCCTATGGTCCGGCCTGGGCAACAGTCTTTGCGGCAAGCACGATCGGCGCTTCGCTGATCGCGGCGGTGATCGCCCATCGCCTGATCGAAAGGCCGATACTGGCCCGGGCATCGAAGCGGCGCGATCGACTCTAATTCGTTCTACTTTTGTTCCGTTTTGGATATAGTCTGCCAAGGACTCGAACGGAACGGATTTGCCCCATGATTTCGCTGACCATCGGCCCGGCTGCAGACTGGCTATCGTGGTCGGCCAGCCTGATCGGCGCGCTGGCGTGGCCGCTGGCGGCGCTGGTCATCGCGCTGGTGTTCCGCCGCCCGCTGCTGACGCTGCTGGCGCGGCTGGATGAACTGAGCTGGGGCGACAAGGCGGCGCGCTTTGCGCAAAAGCTGGACCGGCTGGAATCCGAAGCCCCGCCGGTTCCGGCCGAGCCCGATGGCCCCGATCTGGCGCTGACCGGTAATCACGGCCGCTTCCTCAAACTGCTGAACCTGTCGCCCAACGCCGCCGTGCTCGACGCCTGGTCGCGCGTGGAAGAGGCGCTGCAGGCGCTGGCCCTAAATCACGGAGTGTGCCACGCCTTGGCCAGCACCGACGCTGCCGAGGCCAGCCACGCCCTCCAGCAACGCGGCATCCTGCCCGCGCGAACCGTCGGCATGATCGGAGAAATGCGCGCCCTGCGCCACGCCGCCGCGCACAATCAGGACATCTCGGTGTCCGACGCGCTGCGCTTCCGGAACTTGGCGAAGGGGGTGCTGAATGAGATCAGGTTGGCGTGAGGGGGATGCGTCAAAAGACTTTTTCCCCAAGAAGCACCGTCATCCTGAACTTGTTTCAGGATCCATTGTGCCGATCAGGCCGCCGTCTGTGCCGAGAAATGGACCCTGATACTAGTTCAGGGTGACGGCGGGTTATGGCATAGGGAAAGTTAGCCATAATGGCAGCGAAAAGGTTGGGCAGAAATTAATCACTGCGCGCCAAAAAGGTTTGCCTCGAACTCTTCTCGAGACGGTACGTGCCCCTCACGTATAAAACGAATGAGCACTGCGCGCACAAGTTCGAACGTATTAAGGAGATCGTCAGCAGTGTGAAGCGGTTTACCATGCGCCGCAGCAGACCGCTTGTCGTATAACTTGGCGATCAGGCGCTGGTTTTGCAGGCGCTCTGATCCCGGCGGATAGAGGTAAGCGGCAATAAGTGAGGAAACCCTAAATCTGAGTTCGCCTTTATTCGGAGAGAAAATAGCTTCGAGTGCCCCCCACAAAGACACCATCGCAAGTGCGGTGTTTTGGTAGAATTGACCCTCGTCCAGCGCATTAGCAGCTAAGCGAAACTCTGAGCTTGTCTCAATGAGGTTTTGAGCAGCCTCGAAATGATCTGAAGTCCAAGGCAACGCATCCTGAATGCCTTCGCTGGAAACGGGCATCAGTTGGAAGTGTCGTTGACGCATTGGAGGTTGGATCAAGATCGCCGCAGCTTCTTTTGCATGAGGAATGTCTTCGAACGCCATATTCGAGCCAACAACCAGCTCGACCCCAGGATGCACCCACAGTCTCAAAAGCAGAATGATTGTGTGAGCCAACCCTATTCTATCTCCTTTATCGGCTGCAGCAGCGCTGGGGATAAACAACTCGGTAGAGATGGTTCTTCCATTGCCGCCTCGCGTCTCCTTCCAAGGTCCAGGGTGATGGCGACCGGGGGGTGCAGGAGAAAAAGCCATGATTGCGGGCTGCATGAGGTATGCATATGTCTTACGCAACGTGATGCCGCGTGACGTGACCCCCAGCTTTCCACCAGCTGGTGTTAGAGCCGGGCTGCTTTGTTGCGCATGAGCGCGGGGTAAGCAATG
>JAPLPG010000266.1 GCA_026400375.1 Novosphingobium sp.
AGCGCGACGATCTGGCCGAACTGCTCGACGCCGTCGTGGCCGTGGGCAAGGGGCAGTTCCACGCAGACAGCGGGCAGTTTGTCGATCGACCCGACGTGCGCAAGGTTCTGGTCGACCTTGCCGCAAGAGTGCAGCAACGCGTCGATGACTTGCGCGAAGCAGCGCATTTCGATGAGCTGACCGGCCTGTGCAACCGCGCGCACTTCCAGAAGCGGGTCGAACCCTACATTTCCGCACTGCCCACGAAGAAGCCCGTCGCCCTGTTCTTCATCGATCTCGATGGCTTCAAGGCGATCAACGACACGCTCGGGCACCTGGTCGGTGACAGCCTGCTCCGCGCAGCGGCAGACAGGCTGGAACTCGCCGTGCGCCGCGATGCGACGCAGACCTTCCACGAAGGTGCCTTCGAACTGCTGGCCCGCCTGGGTGGCGACGAGTTCGTGTTCTTCATCGCCCACCCCGATGTTGCCACGCTGGCGCCGCGCATCGCTTCGCGCATCGTCCGCGCGCTTGGCGAACCGTTCGAGATTGGCGCGCATTCGCTGTGTATCGGCGGTAGCGTCGGTATCGCGCAGTCTCCGCAGGATGGCGGCGATTATGCCACCCTGCTGCGCGCCGCCGATGCGGCGATGTACAATGCCAAGCGCTCTGGCCGGGGCCGCTTCGAGATATTCGATGCCTCGCTCGACGAGGAAGCGCGGGCCACCGCCGTGCTCGAACAGGAACTGCGCGATGCGGCAAATCGCGGCAGTTTCGAACTTTACTACCAACCGCTTTACGATCTCCGGACGAAGTCGTTCGACATGGCCGAGGCGCTCATCCGCTGGCCGCATCCAAGCCGGGGCCTGCTGCTCCCCCGCCACTTCATGCATCTCGCCGACCGCACCGGCATGGTGCCCACCATCGGCGAATGGGTGATCGGGGAAGCGGTGATGAGAATTGCCGAGTTCGAACGCACCGGCATGCCGCTCCAGATCTCGATCAACATCTCGCCAACCCATCTTGAACGCATCGATTTCATCTCGACGGTGAAGTTTGCGCTCAATCGCTGGAAAGTCGCGCCGCACCTGCTCCAGATCGAGGTGACCGAAGAGGTCGCCCTGCGCGATCCCGAGCTGGCGGCAGACCGGCTGCGGCGCCTCAGCGATCTTGGCGTGGCGATCGCCATCGACGATTTCGGCACGGGCTACTCGAACCTTTCGCTGCTCACCACCTTGCCGATCAGCCGGCTCAAGATCGACAAGGCCCTGCTCAAGGACCTGACCTTGAAGCCGGAAGCGCGCGTGCTGGTCCAGACCATCCTCAGCATGGCCAACAGTCTCGGTCTCCACACCGTGGCCGAAGGCGTCGAGACGGAAGCCCAGATCGAACTGCTGTCCGCCATGGGTTGCGATCTGGTGCAGGGCTTCTTCACCGCAAGACCAATGAAACTTCCCAAACTGCGAGAGATGATCGGGGAACTCCCCCGCAGCCATCCTGGCGTCAAATTCACCAGTGCTGCCTGACAGGGAATAGCCATGCAGATTTCAACACCATCCCCCGCGCTGCGGGCACCGGCCACCGGGGTATCGCTGTCCCGCGCCGTCCTGGCTCTGGCATTGCTGGCAATGCCGGTCATGGTGCAGGCGCAGGACGCCGACGATGTCCCCGCACAAGCAGGCGACGCGGCCGACAGCAGCGTCTCCACCGTGCCCGCCGGCCTGCTCGACGTTTCGCTCGAAGACCTGCTGACGATCGAATCCACCTCGGTCGCCAAGAAGCGCCAGCGCGTCAGCGATTCCACCGCTGCGGTCTATGTCATCACCCAGGACGAAATCCGCCGTTCGGCAGCGCCGACCATCCCGGACCTCCTGCGCGGCGTTCCCGGGGTCGAAGTGGGCCACCTTGCCAATGGCGCCTATGCCGTGTCGATCCGCGGCTTCAACAGCCGGTTGACGAATTCGCTGCTCGTCATGGTGGACGGGCGATCGCAGTTCATTTCCACCATTTCCGGCGTGTTCTGGGATCAGCTGATGGTCCCGATGAGCGATATCGAACGCATAGAGGTGGTGCGTGGGCCGGGCGCGGCACTGTGGGGGGCCAACTCCTCCAATGGCGTCATCAACATCATCACCAAGCACAGCGCCGATAGCGGCGGCACGTCGGTCGACCTGCGCAGCGGCCTGCGCCAGCAGGACGTCAGCATCTCCCATGGCGAGCGGCTGTCCGATACGCTGAGCTACCGTGCCTATGGCAGCTACCGGCACGACGACGGCCTGGTCAACGCGCAAGGCGATGACATCGGCCGGCGCTGGGCCGGCGGGTCCGGCGGTATGCGCCTCGATTTCGAGCCGGACGAGCGCAACGCCTATACCTTCCAGGCCGAATATGGCGAAGGCCGGTTCGACACGCCGTTCCGCCTTGTCAGCACGAACCTGTTCGCGCCAGGCTATTTCCAGTTCCAGGCAGAGAACGTGTTCAAGTCGTTCAACGTGCTCGGCCGCTGGACCCGGCGGCAATCGGATACTTTCGATTGGTCGCTGCAGACGCAGTACAACCGGCTGGATCGCACCGAGTTCGGCGGCGTCGGCGTGCGCTGGCAGCTGGCCGACATCGATCTCGGCCTGCACTGGCGCGCCAGCGAGGTCCACGACGTCAGCTTCGGCGTCGGCGCCCGCCTGTTGCACGATGACATCTCGCAGACGCCCTATGTGCGGTTCGACACGCTGTCGGCGACCGATCGCTGGATCAGCGGCTATCTGCAGGATGACATCACGCTCATCCCCGAAGTGTTGCGCGTCACGCTGGGCACCAAGGTCGAGAACAACAATTTCACCGGCTTCGAAATCCAGCCCAGCGCCCGAGTCTTCCTTCGCCCGGCCAGGCACCTGTCACTGTGGGGCGCCGTTTCCAGAGCCGTCCGCACCCCGTCGCGCTTCGAACGCAACGCCCACCTCTCGCTGTTCGTCGCGCTGCCGGGCGAGCCCAACAACCCGACGCCCCTGCCGGTCTACACCACGCTCAACGGCGTGAACGACCGCAATCCCGAAGTGCTGATCGCCTACGAGGCGGGCGCCCGCGTCAACCTTGGCGGAAACTGGTCATTCGATGTCGCCGGATACTTCAACGATTACTCGTCGCTGACGGTCAACGTGCCGACCGGGGCCAACCTGCTGTTCGTGCCCAACGTGCCCTTTCCGCTGGGCCTCGCCGTGGACGTCGGGTTCCTTGATACGGGCACGGCCAAGACCTGGGGCGGCGAAGCCACGCTGGCGGGCAATGTCCTGCCGTGGTGGAAGGCGACGCTGAACTACTCGCACTTCAACTTCAAGCTCGGCATCGACCCATCGGCCGGCGCCCCGTCGTCGCTGCTGTTCCCCTTGGGCTATTCGCCGCGCAACCAGATCGCGCTGCGCAACAACTTCGACATCGGCGATGCCGTCTCGATCGACACGCAACTGCGCTACGTCGGACGGCTGGAGCAGGGCAACATCCCGGCCTATGCGACGGCCGACCTGCGCCTGACCTATCGCCTGTCCAATGGTGCCGAGCTTTCGCTCGTGGGCACCAATCTGCTGCAGGATCGCCACATCGAGTTCAACCAGCAAGACTATCCCGCACCGCGAGCCTATGTGCCCCGCGCGGTTTCGGGCCAGCTGCGCTACCGGTTTTGAGGGGGGTGCACATGCGATTCCTTCCCAAAGCCCTGATGGCAACGGCCGCCGCTGCGCTGACCGCAGCCAGCGGACCTGCCGCAGCCCAGGTATCCAGCTCTGACGCGTTGAAGGCGGCGATCATCTTCAACATCCTGCGCTACGTGGAATTTCCCGGAAAGCCCAACAGCCAGCCGATCGTGCTGTGCGGGTTGCGAGGGACGCCCGGCGCCGCCGAACTTGCCGGGCTGAACGGCCAGCGCGCCGGAAGCCGCCAGGTGCTCTATCGCAACTTCGATGGCAATTCGGGCGCCGGCTGCGATGCCGTGTTCCTCGGCAGTGGCGATGCCGGCGATATCGCCCGCGTCAGGCAGCGTGGCACGCTCGTGTTCGGCGATGGCAGCGGCTTTGCCAGCGCGGGAGGGACCGTCGGCCTCGTCCGCACCGGCGCCCAGGTGCGGTTCGAAATCAACCTTCGCACCGCAAGCGATACCGGCGTCACCATAAGCTCGCGCTTGCTGCGCCTAGCATCGCGGACAATCCGGTGATGCGCGTGCGTTCGGTCGAGAACACGATTTCGCAGCTGTCCTTCCGGACCAAGCTGTCCTTGTTGACCGGACTTGCCGTGGCCAGCGCCCTGTTGCTGGCCATGCTTGGGCTCATCGGCCTGCAATGGTCGACCGAGAGCAAGCAGGCGGCACAGCGCCACCAGCAGGCCGCATCGATCCTTGCCGCCAACGTCGTGCCCGCGGTGCTTTTTGGCGATCAGCGGGCAGCCGGCGAAACGATTGCCACCGTCGCGGGGATCGAGGACATCGGCTGGGTCGAAGTGCTGACCCCTGATGGCAAGGTCTTTGCCACCTATTCGGCAAAACCGGGCGCGCGGGCAGACAAGGCCGATTGGGACCGGACACTCGAATATCCGATTGCCGCCGATCACGAACCGGTCGGTCGCCTGCGGATTGGCGTCCACTACCGCAGCTTTGCCGATATCCTCGTCGACAACACCGTCGTCGCCCTGCAGATTTCGGTGTTCTCGTTCGCGATTGTCCTCTTCCTCACCCGCTGGATGAGCCGGATCGCCTATCGCCCGATCGACCGGCTGGTCGGCGCCATGCACCGCATCAGCGCTTCGGGGGACTACGGCGTGCGCCTTCCGGCCGATGCCGACCCCGATTTCAACACGATCAGCACCAGCTTCAATTCGATGCTCGGCCAGATCGAGGATCGCAACGCCGCCCTGTCGGAAACCGCCGACGAACTGCGCCAGGCCCGCGACGATTCCGAAAAGGCCAATGTGGCCAAGTCCCAGTTCCTCGCCAACATGAGCCACGAACTGCGCACGCCGCTGAACGCAATCATCGGCTATGCCGAAATCCTGCGCGAGGAACTGGCGAGCGTCGACATGCCGCGCTCCAGCGAGGATGTGGGCTGGATCCACAGCTCGGCACACCAGCTGCTGACCCTGATCAACAGCATCCTCGATCTGTCCAAGATCGAAGCCGGGCGGATGGATGTCGATATCCACGAATTCGATCCCTCGCGCCTGCTCCACGAAGTCGCCGGGATGCTCGAACCCATCGCCACGCAGCGCGGCAATCGCCTGCAGGTGATGATGGACCCGTCGATCCAGCAGGCCAACACCGATTACACCAAGCTGCGCCAGTGCCTGCTCAACCTCGGCTCGAATGCCTGCAAGTTCACCGAGCGCGGGCAGATCTTCATTCTCGGTCGGGTCGAAGGCGATGACCTGGTCTTTGCCGTCTCCGATACCGGGATCGGCCTTGCCCCGGCAGAGCTGGACCGCCTGTTCCAGCCCTTCGTCCAGGCCGATACCAGCACGACCCGCACCTATGGCGGCACCGGTCTTGGCCTGACCATCACCTGGCGGTTTGCCGAAATGCTCGGCGGCTCGGTCGAGGTCGATAGTGCCCCGGGCGAGGGCTCGACCTTCACGCTGCGGGTAAAGCGCGAATTGTCCATGCCCGACGAAGAGGCCGGGCCCGATGCCCGGCCGCAAAGGTCGCCCGATCAGGCGGCGCTTGCCGGCAGCGATCGCACAGCGGACATGCCGTTGGCCCTGATCATCGAGGATCAGCCCAGCGCCGCCCAGCTTCTGCTGCGCCTGGCAGAGCGATCGGGCGACCAGACCGCGCTCGCCCGCGATGGCGTGACCATGCTCGATCTGGCGCGCCGCCATGTCCCGGACGTCATCATGCTCGATCTTGAACTGCCGCGCTGCAATGGCTGGGAAGTGCTGGAATTGTTGCAGCAGGATGCAGCGCTCAACGCGATCCCGACGGTCGTGGTCACCGTGGACGACGATCGCCGGCGTGCCCTTGCCGCAGGCGCCGCCGAGCATCTGATCAAGCCCGTCAACCGCGAGGACATGACGGACATCTTCAAGCAGTACGCCAATCGCCACACCGGCCGGGTGCTGATCGTCGAGGACGACGTGGCAACCGCCCGGCTCTATGACCGGGGCTTTGTCCAGATGGGCTACGAAACCCGCTTGGCCGCCAGCGGAAGCGCCGCGGCGCAGGCGCTCGACGAAGGTGCCTTCGCCTTTGTCGTGACCGATTTGCGCATGCCCGATGGCGATGGCTTCCAGCTGATAGAGCGCATTGCGCGGATGCCGGAAGCGGAACGGCCTGCCGTGATCGTCGTGACCGGCAAGGTGCTGAGCGAAGAAGAGACCCGCCAGCTCGATGGCAAGATCCTCCAGCTCCTGCCCAAGAACGGCCTGTCGCCGCGCATGCTCACCGGCCATCTGCGCCATTTGAGCGAAACCACGGTTGCACCCGATGTCATTGACATCCAAGGATTTGCCGCATGAAGAACATTGCACCTGCTCCAGACCATGCACCCGTGCGACGCATCCTGGTGGTCGACGACATGGAGGCAAACCGCGCCGTGCTGTGCCGGCGGCTGGAACGGTTCGGATATGCTGTCGAAAGCGTCGACAGCGGCGCTGCGGCGCTGGCCAGCATCGCCCAGGCGCTGCCCGACATGGTCCTGCTCGATTACATGATGCCGCAGATGAACGGCATCGAGATGCTGCAGATTTTGCGCCGCGATCTGCGGACGCGCGATCTGCCGGTGATCATGGTCACTGCCCGCGCCGAAAGCGGCGCCACGATCGAGGCGCTGGGCGCAGGTGCCGACGATTACGTCACCAAACCGATCGATTTCGACGTCCTGCGCGCCCGGATCGCCACGCACATGGACAAGCGCAGCTCTGCCGAAGACCTGCGCCGCGCCAATGCCGCGCTCGATGAACGGGTGGTTCTCAGGAGCAATTGAGTTCTTTATTAAGAGAG
>JAPLPG010000180.1 GCA_026400375.1 Novosphingobium sp.
ACCCCTCCCCGGCGGGGAGGGGAGCAATCAGTCGCCCATTGTAGCGGGACACAAGGTTCTGCAAACTCTGGACACAAGGTTCTGCATTACTCAAACGCCGTCTAGCGGCGTCTAAAAGGGCTTTAGGAGGCTGTTTAGAGTAAGCTCGGTTTGAGCCCCAAGCGTTTTATTGCTCGCGTGACAGCCCCTATTGAAACCCCAAGCTCGCCCGCAATCTCAGAGTTGCTCTTGCCCGACCTCTTGGCCTGCACAAGGCGTAGGTCGAAGTTCCGCACAGCCTCTCTTGGAGAGGGTTTGTGACCTTTGCAGATGCCGAGCCGCTTCCTCATAATTCGGACGGCGTCTTCCGTAAGGCCCAGCTTGATCGCTATCTGTGCGTTAGTCATTCCGAGGTCCGCATAGCGCGCGCAACGCAGTTCTCGATCGAGTGGAACCTTAATCTGTCCCGCCCCACACTTTGCCACGAGCCTACCGTAAGCATCCGCGCCAATGGCCCGCACAAGTGCGTTGTCCTCGCGTGGATTATAAGCGACCTGTATTCGACACCCTGCGAAGCTTTCGAGAAGAGTGAGGTATTCGTCTGCTGCGAGGGCTTCTCTCAGCAGATCAGCGCCAAGAAGCGACATGCTCTGACCTCTCATCTTCAGCCTTAAGACGTGCGGGCTAGCTGGCTCAGGTTTGAGCCTGATCCAGAGCTGAAGGCGGCAAGCAAGCCTTTCAGATATTCGCTGTGAATGCCCATCTCTCGTAGCGCTTTGGCGTTCTGATCAGCGATCTCGTCCAAGGTGGAATTGGTGGTCTGGAGCGCCGGATCACTTGCCGCCTGCGCGTCCTGAATTCGCTTGTTGGTAGCAGCCGTGGCCTCGCGCGCAGCGTCCAGTATCGTGGCGCGATCGGTGGCGAACCCGCCCGTAGTGCCGTAGGCTTCTTTCGACACCTCGTTGAACTGCCGCAGGAGTTGCGCGAGCTTGTCGGCCGCGCCTTCCTCTCCGGCATTGACCTTGGCCCGCGTCGCCGCGATCTGATCGAGCAACAGGTTGCGCCGATCGACCGCTGAGCCTTCGAACAGCGACCCGGAAGTTAGTTCGTCGATCAGGTCCTGCAGTGAACCCGCCTGTTCGCGGAACATTTGCTCGGCAAGCTTCTTCCGATCATCCGCGTTGCGCTGCTCCAGCTTGACCAGGTCGAAACCGTATTCCTTGGCGATGCGCAGGCGTTCTTTCGCTTGGTTCTCGAAGTCGCGGAACGACTTCTCCATCTGCGCACCGATGCCGCCGATCAGCAGCTCCACGTCGGCAACTTTCATTGCCTCGCGCAGCGCCGAATCGATGTCCTTGGAAGAACCCAACGCCTTCTTCACGGCTGCCGAAACACCTTGGATCGCGCCGTCCTGGATCGCGTTCTGGATTGCGACCTTCAGCGCTTCCTCAGGGTCTTTGCCGTTGTAGATAGCATCGGGCGACTTGTAGAAGTTCTTGCCCGCCACGTCCGACGACCCTGAGGCGGAAACGCGTATCCAACCGCTCGAACGCATACCGATCGAAACGGCATAGTTGCCGATCGTGGCCCCAAGCCGATCAGCAATGCTGTTGAGCGCACCCTGGATATTGTCGCCTGAAGCCTTGGCATTCGCGGCAAGCTGGGCGCTGCTGCCGCCCGACTGCACGCCCTTGTTGCTGGCAACGGCATAGCCCGTCTTGACCGACTTGAAGAGACTGCCGATCGCGCCACCGAGGACGCCCCCAAGGACACTGCCAAGCGGACCGGCGAAGCTGCCGAGCAATTTGCCCCCGATCTTGGTAAGCCCGGCCGAGAGGAACTTCTCGCCCATCTTCTGGCCTATCGCACCGCCGATCGCGCCGCCGACGCTGCTTCCGCCGTTGCCCAGGATCAGCTTGGACGCCGCGCTGCCTGTCAAAGCACCCTGCAACGCATTAGGCAGCGACTGTTCAAGGCGGCCGAATACGCCTTTCAAGCTATCCGTCAGAACCTTGGGAACGATGATGCCGAACCGACGCATGGTCTGGTCGACGATGTTGATCAGCATCGCGCCCGTTCCGGAAAGATCGACCTTCTTGGATTTCTCCGCCGTGACGACAATTTCTTCGCCAGTGCTCTCCGGAACGCCGTTGCCGCCCGATTTCTGCGCAACCTTCTCCATCACGCCGGACAGCAGCTTGTCGAAGGTGTCACTGATCGAATCGCCGACCTTCCCGAGAACGTCCGAGATGGCCCCGCCGCCGTCTGCCGTGCTGCCACCCTCGATCCTGGCGATGGACTGGTTGATCCTGTCGGCGAAGCTCTCCACGGCACTCGCGCCCTTGTCGAGCGAACCCGCGATCCGGGTGCCGGCAGCGTCGACCTTGTCCGCCCCGGTGGCCTGCGCTTCGAGCTTGCGCAGCGTGTCACCGAACATCGCCTCTACGATCTTCTGCGACATGATGTTGATGTAGCTGTTGCCGATTGAGGACAGCAGGCGACCGAGCGAGAACTTGCCGCGGAACATATCCGCCACCGTCTGTTCCAGCGCGCCCCGGAAGTTCCTCACGGCGTTGACGTTCGCCGCGATCAGCTCGCCCTGGTCGCGCAGGACCATCGCGCGTTCCCGCTCGGCTTGCACCGTCGCCAGGACCGTGTTCATCTGATCGCGGTTCAGCGGACCCTGCTTTTGCTTCAGATCGAGAATGATCTTCAGGGCGCGGGCCTCGTCGTCGCGTCCAGCAAGCAGCAGCTTATCGATTTCCGCCGCTTCGCGCGATTGCTCCAGGAAGTCTTCGAACGGCTTGTTCAGGCTTTCCTGGATCGTTGCCTTGGCACGGCCGACTTGAGCGATCAGCTTCTCGACGTTCGGAGTAAGCGGCCTGGTGGCGAGGTCTGACGAGATATCATCCAGCTCGCGCATCGCCTTGTTCGCTCGCGTGACGGCGGAGGGAAGATCCTGAAACTGATCGGCAAGGTTTGCGACGCGCTTTGCAACGTCTTCGCCATACTCCGCGCGCGCGGCTGTCTGATCTGCCGGTCCCTTGCGCTTTCTCGTTGCCCGGTCATCATCGGGGCGGCGCAGGCCTGGATCGAGTAGACCGGTCTTGAGCGACTTCTCGATCTTGTCTGCGATCGTCTCCTTGCCGGGCGCGGAAATACCATCGACGACGGCTTGAAGGAATTCAGCCTTTGTTACTGCAAGCCCTGAGAAATCCACCCGATCCGCGCGCTTCAGGGCAGTGGTTCCGTCAATCTTTCCGCCCCGCAAGTCGGATACGATGTCGCGCACCTGCTGTTCGCGCGACATGGCCCCGCCGACTGGCACACCGAGACCACCAAGTGCTTTCTGGCCCCATGAAAGGCCAAGGCTTCCTTGGCTGAAATTCGCGTTGACCTTTGCGGCGTTGGCACGCTCCAGGCTGGCATCCGAACGCAGCTTCAGCGCGGTCAGCGTGATGTTGAAACGCAGCATCTCGTTTTGGGCTTTGATGCTGCCGGTGACCAGGTCGAACATGCCGCCAAGCACCGACTGCGCATCTGACAGACCATTGGACGCAAGCTTTACGTCAGCAAGCGATTTAGCGTTGGCGTCGGCGGCGTCGGCCGACTTGTAGAGCTCGACCCCAAGGTCAACAAGCAACCCTGTCCCAACGATCACGGCAGCACCCCAAGGCCCTGCCAAGAACGACGCAAGTCCTGAAAAGCGACCGCCCATCTGTGCCACGGCGTCCGCGATCTGGCCGCCTTGCTGTGAGATAATGGTGCCAAGGTTCGCCCCACCTTGGAGCTGGACGGCAACGTCCTGCACCTGTCTTCCGAAGTTTTGGTAGCCCGCCGCTGCCTGGCCGCTGGATACCTTGGCCCCGGCGAGTACCCCTTGCGCCTGTTTCATGGCGTTCACCGCGTCGCGATGCCCAGATTCGAAAAGCGATAGAGCGGCCTTCGTTTCAAGAAGGCGGGAATTATACTCAGCCTGCGAGATGGACCCTGCTTGCAGTGCAACCTTTGCTGCAATCGTCTCTTGCTTTGCCCGTGCTTGTGCGGCGGCGAGTTGCTCTATCGCCTTGTCAGCAGCATCCATGGCAACTGACAAACGTGCCGCTTCAGCCGCTGCTTCCTCAAGGCTCTTATCGAGCCCCTTCAGTGCGCTTTGAGCGTTGGATGCATCACCAGTGAATACAAGTGAGGTTTTCAGCGCCATCTCAGGTTCCAACGAGCTTGGAGGTTAGCCGCCGATCGAAAAGCCCTGTGCGGCCATCGCCTTGCGATACTCAGCCTCTTCCATGCCAAATAAGGAGACGATCATCCGGTCTTCGGCATTGAGCGAAGCGACAGGCGGCGCGTTCTGGCCTTGCGAATGCAGGGCTGTCAGCCCTTGCAGGTTCGGCGTGTTCGTCAGGCTCGCTCGCAGCACTTGCACAACCTCACCGGACGCGGTGTGAAGGATTGCCGGGCTAATGCCCTGGTATGCCCGATCACTCAGAAGCGTTCGGCCGGTTCTGCTCCATTCGACGCGGCCCCAAAGACCGTCGCCACGCGCCTGCAATTCGACAATCCATCCGATCGCCGGGGCGGACATGCCGAGCGGCTGCGCCCGGTCGATCGAATGGCATTCGTCGATCGGAAGGCGGTGTGGCGCTTTGGCAAGCGAAGCGTCGGCAACAGCTTGCAACGACTTCACGTTGTAGGGGCCGCGCCCGTCAACCGTCCGGATCAGACCTTGCGGCAGCAGGTGCACCCAATCCGGCACCGTTCCGGCTTGCCCTACCGCCATCGCAGAACACAGGCCGATCCTGAGCGATTGGCGCGACATCAGGGATTGCGCCTCCCACAATGACGGCACTTTTGCACGTCGGTCCGTGACTGCTCGATCAACGCCTGAAGCTCCGGGAGCGTCTCCACACTGAGCGTATGATCGACTTCGTCCGCGTCTGTCAGGACAACCGCAATTTGCTCGTTGCCGACGATCTCAAGCAGCTTTTCGAGAGCCACGTCGATCTCGCTGCTCAATTCGTCGAGCGTGAAGGCAACGTCCTCCTGGCAAAAGAAAATGCCGTGTTTGACCCAGCGCCAAGGCTCGACCGAACCCGGCGTTGCAAACAGCATTCTGCCTCTGAGCCTTGCGCCCGTGAAACTGGATAGAGCTAAGGACATAGTTAAAGCCCCGCTCCCCAGGTGAGACGGCGAGCGCCCGCCAGTTCCTCGTTGAGGGCGGCGATTTCAGCTTTCAGCGCGCTGATCTCGGCATCAAGGGCGTCAAGCTTTTGTTCGCGATCAGTTGAACGCATACCCTTGCTCGCTTCGGGACAAAGCCGATCGACAAGGGCCGGGATTTCGTCGGCAAGCCGATCACGCAGCAGGAATGCGAGTGCGCCAGGATGGAGAGGATCGAACTCGCCGCGCGCGCGCCGCGCCGCCAACTTGACCGGGTCTGGAGCCGCTGTGTCGAAAGCCAGAATATTCACCGGCGTTCGGATTACTGAATCCGCCGCGTCTTCAGCCCTTACGAAGATGCTGCTGAGCTTGCTTTTCAGATCCGCCTCAAAGGACCTTGCCTGCGCGTCAATCGCGCGCACCAGGCTGTTGGTAATATCGTCGGCGTGAGGCTTGGCCCTTGCAATGACGTTCCGCTGGGAGCGGAGCTTGTCCAGCTCAGCCTGCTTTTCGCCGATTTTGGTGCGCGCCTGCTCTAACGCGCCTGCAAGCTGTGAAAGATGGTCAGAAAGCGACATGGTTGTGTCCTCGCGTAGGTCGCTCACCCCCGATGCGCGAGGCGCTGGCGGATTGGAGGTGCACCAGCGCCGCCAGCCACCGGGGATGAGCTTTCCCCGGTATGCCGAGCGGTTATCGCAAAAGCGCCCTGACGGGCGTCATGTCGCTCAGATTTTCAGAAAAGGTCGAGCTGCCGATCGTCGACAAGATCAGGATGGCGCTCTTCGGAATCGCCTTCCGAAAGGATGCGATAGACCTGACGCTCTGAGTAGCCTGTTTCCATCGCGATGGCCGTGATTGTCAATGCCCGCCCTCGCGCCAGCTGACGCACCCAAGAACGGCGCTGCGCTCCCTTGGGAACGCTCAGCCTTGTGCCGCCATAATACTCGGCAAGCTTGGTCGCGGCATCAATGCCGAGTTGCTGCCAAAGGTGATGCTCAGGCCCAATTTCACGCGGCACGTATTGTGTCGTGCCGCCGTAACGCTTCGCCAGGGCAAAGGCCGCTTCGCCGCCGATCGCTTGTGCGATCTGCGCAAAGGCCTCTGCACCGGGAAGCGCGGTCCGCGTCATTTCTCAGCGCCTCTCTTGTAACCAAGACTGCGCCGCAGCTCGGCAACATAGGATCGCGACAGGTTGAGCAGGCGGGCAATATCGGCTCCGGAGTGGCCCAGCTCGCTCAACCGGCGAACGGTAGCAAGATTGTCCTCTGCCCTGGCAAAGCGCTTGAGCGTCCGGTCCCGACGTTCGAGCCGGGCTTGCAGACGATCGGCCATCTCTGGTGCAAGGCCGCGCTCACGGAGCTTGGCCAGCAAGTCCAGGTCCGACACCGGCGCTTTACGATTGGCAGGGTTTGCAGGTGCTTTTGTCATGCGCCACCGTCTGCGCCGCTTTCGCGAGGGAGCGAGCGCACCCGATCGGCCAGCTCGGCAGCGGCGCGCTCCAGGCGCTTCTCCGACCAACTGGCTCGATCCCCGGCAATCAGGCCGGTTGCTGGGACACCTGCCCGAGCCAGGCGCGCGAGCTGCGCGCCAACAAGCCTGTCCTTCAACAAGCGGATGCGATCGGCTGCAGGCAAGCGCGACGATACGCGCTGTTCCCAGCCATGCCGATCGGCGATAGCTTTCAGTGCCTCGATCAGGCGGAAACCGTCACGATCGCTCGCCCACCGCAACCGATCGACGTGCAACTGTCGCTTGCCGAATGCTTCAAGCGCCGCGTCCGAACCGTCATCGATCGCGCCGAGCTGATAGAGCGAAATCCACATTGCCCGCGCCTTGCGGATTGTGGTTCCGCCGCCGAGGTCGCGGTGCCTGGTCGCGCCGGTCGGCCGAAAGCCCATCCGTTCGAAGTTCGACACAGCCGCCCGTAGTTCGCCGACACTGCATTCCTTTGCGCTGCTGTGTCCCGTGACGCGCTGCATTATCTCGCGATAGTCGTCATCGTCGATCGCCAGTTGCTTGCGGGCAATGTGCACCTGGGCAAGCAATGCCTGGCGCGGCGCGGAACCGACCTGTTGGGGGTGATTGCTGACTGCAAGTTTCATTGGAAGTGTCCTCTGGGTCTCGCCAGCGCGCCAAGGGCGCGTGCGGTTCGAAGGTTGCGAATTAGGAGGATGCGCGAACTTCGGCAGTGCCAGGCTTGAGGACACCAACCACTCGACCGACAACAGTGCCGATCTGGTCGCGCCAATACTTCCCGTCACTACTCGGATAGAACGGCCCGTCGGCCATCTGGAAAACATTGCCGTTGTGCTTGGCCCACTCCGGCCAGTCCTGAGCGTTCTTCGGCCAGTTGTGTTTGACGAAATAGTACGCGTCTGCGGTGTACCAGGACTGGCTATCTTCGCAGAACTGGCGTTGCGGCTGCGAGAACAATTCGTCGACGTAAAGCCGTGCGCGCCCATCGCACGAAACAAAGCGCCGCAGGTAGATGCCCCCTACATAGACTTTGCGGTCGCTGATATCGGCCACGATCGTCTCGCCCGGTCGCACAAGCGGGTGAAGGCTGCGGTCCTCCAGCGTCATGGCGACGAAACCACCGGGGAGATGGTCGAATATCCGCAACGCCTGGCTCTCTTCGGTAGCAGGCTGGCAGATCGTGATTTCCGTTGATGTCGAAGCGTCAAACATTTGACCTCCACTCGAATGATGCGGATGCCGGTGTCGCCTTGCGGTCGAACCGGCCGAAAATTGGATTTAAGAAGGCCTAAGAAGGCAGGTCGCGGCTGTGCGCGGGGAAGCGTGCCACCCAAGGGCGCTCACAGCGCCTCTGAGGGCATTCTGGCAGGTCATCCCACCGGCTCCAGCAACACGAAGAAGCAACCTGCGATCGTGGTGATCAGACAGGCGGCGCTGATCACTATGCACTCTGCGATCAGGGCATTGCGCCCGCGCATGGCGCAATAGGCTGCAACCGCCTCGCGAGCGGACCCCACCGTCACCCTCCGACCTTGACGTTGCGCTGCCGCGCCGCGTCCTTCAGGTGCGAGAGGGAGAGCCGCTGGCCTGATCCGAATGCTGATATCGACGCAATCTTGATCGTATGCGTCACTTCTCGAAGTGCACCTGGCAGGGCGCCGATCTCCGAGAGGAACTCGCGCTGCTCAGCTTCGATCACGCCCCAAGCGTCAAGCAGAGCGTCCATATCGCCTGCCATGGGCTTGACCTGGACGTGCCGGATCGAAAAGCGCGAGGCGATCTGAGCAAGCGCGCTGTCGCTGCCATCAATCTGCCCGACAACCGTTTCGTTGCCCATCAGCGCAATGCCGACGCCCGTCTGATCGTGCCAGCTGCGCAATTCGTTCAGCGCCTTGTCCGTCAGCTCCTGCGCTTCGTCCACAATGATCAGGCCGTTCTTGCCCTTCACCCGTGCCTTGATCTGACGCGAGAGCTGCTGAGGGCTTCCCTTGATCTCGCCAAGGCCAACGGCCGCACCAACCTCGATAGCCATCGTCGCAACGCCCGCCGTCGAAGGCGACATGGTGGCAAGCCAGACGTTCGGATCGTTTTCTTCGAATCGCTCCGCCGTCTTCGTCTTGCCGATGCCAGGCGTCGTGACGATCAGCACGAACTCTCCGGACTGCGCCCATTGCAGCAATGAGGTAAGCCGCTGTGCCGTGGGCGTCTCGATCCACTTCGGAACCTTGGGCAGGTCGGCGGCGATCTCCGCCTGTGCCGCGCGCCGATCGCGATAAGCCAGCACCTTGGTAGCGACTGCACCGTTGTTCCCCGCGTACTTGCCTGCCGCGAATGCTGAGAGAGTAGACGAGGCGACATCGGTCAACCGCGCGATCTGCGGCCAGCTGAGGCCTTGCTCTTCCTTGTGCGTGTTCAGCCAGGCGCGAGCTTCCGTCACAACCGGGCTGTTTTCTGGGACCATTTCCATAATACGTGTCCTTTGCTGTTACAGGCAAACAAGGCCGCGTCGGGATGGCCGTCCCGGCGCGGCCGACTTCATTCGACCACTCGCAGACGGGCCGCGCCCGCCGTGAAGTTGTCGATGAACGGGTTTTCAAAGGCCTCTGAAGTGGCCTGCGGCTTTGGCTTCAACTGTGCCGCCGTCTGACCGTGCCGCCGCACGATGCGCGATGCGCCCGGTTCCGGCTTGGGTGTCGGCTCCGAATGACCGGACAGCAGCTCTGCCACCTTGGCCGCATTGAGAAGGTCCTGCTTTTCGCGCAGCTCGCGCTCCAGCTTCTTGATCCCGGCTTCCGATCTTGCACGGCGCTTCGCGCCTTCCTGATCGAGAAAGCCCGTCTTGTTCTGTACGGGAGCCGCGCCGACATACTGCCCCGTCGTGAGATAGATATGCGCGTCGCTGCGCAGGTTCTCAGGATCGAAGCGCACGGTCACATTCTTCCCGCGAAGCTCCAGCAGCTCGGCCGACCAATAGCGGTTGCCGTGCAGGGTAACCGAACCATGCTGCCGATCGCAGCGGCGCACCTGCGCTTCAAGCAGCGCGAGGCGCAGCTCCACTTCGCTGGCCTTGCCGATCGGCCTGGAGGCATAGGAGGCGGCAAAGGCGGCGTCGAAGCTGCCACCTCGCGCCATCTCGGTTGCACGGCCAAGCCGGGCATTGTGGGCCGCGATGCGCCGCGCCACATGCGCCTCGAATTCAGCCATCGGGATTGCGCGGTCCCGGTAGTTCTCCGGCTTCGCGTCGGGCTTGTTGCCGGTGTACGCGCCCGATACCGCAGGATGCTTGGCGATGTCCTCGCACAGATCGCGCCATGCACGTTCGATCGGCTTCGACGAACCGCGATAGGGCATCGTCCAGTGCGTCTTGATGCCCAGCGTCGTCAGCACGCCGGTTGCCTCATATTCCTTGATCATGAAGCGGAAGCGCGTCTTCGCCCCGCCTGTCAGCGCCTTCGATGCGAACGCGCGTCCGTTGTCCAGGACGGCAACTTCCGGGATGCCCCACTTGCGGAACAGGTCCGCAAAGGTCAGCCGCGCAAGCTTCGTGTTCTCGGTTTCACCGATGCGCCAGGACAGCAGCTTGCGGCTGTAAATATCCTGAATGCCGACCATGACCGGGCGGATGATCCGGTTGTCTTCGGTCATCACGAACACGTCGAAGGTATGGCCGTCGATATTGACCGCCTGCATCGCGTGCAGATCGGCAACGGTGCGCATTTGCGGCGGGATCATCCGGCGCAGCGCTTCCTTGCCGTCGCGCTGCGAAGTCTTGATCAGCTCGCTGACTTCGCGCTCCAGGCGGCGCTTCAGCGTCTTGGCGCATGGCAGCGTAATGCCGCGCGGTGCCGCATAGTCCTCAAGCAGGCGATTGTAGCAGGCCATGAAGGCGGGCCGTTCCGGCCGAAGGTAGTCCGACCGCAGGATTTGCCATGCTTCGGCGTCGATCGACACTTCCTTGCCGCCGCCTTTGTACTGCGGCGCAAGGCGCGGAAGCCAGTGGCGGCGCGGTGCCGCCGCGACCAGGGAAAACCATTCGGCGATAGAGCGCGGCGAAACGTCACGCTTGCGCGCGACTGCCTGAATGGCATTCGTCTTCGTCGCTCCGCCATCGACCAACGCTTCTACTTCGATCAGGATTGCAAGGCGCTTCTCGGCCTTGGCTTTGATCGATGCCGACTGGAGGTCGTACCATGCCCACGCTTCGGCTTCGCCATCGCTCTTGTCGTTCGCAGCGATCGGCGACGCAGGTTGGTTGTGAAGCTGCGTCAGAGCTTCTTGGACAGGCACTGGCAGCAGGTTGGCATGAAACTCTGTGCCGCCTCCGCGTGCTGTGCGTCGCCGCGAGAGCGGAACGCCGTCATCCGTGGTACGCTCAACCCAGCCGGCAGTCTTGGCAAGGTCGCGCAGCTTGCGCACATCGTCCGGCAAACCGGGCAAGCCAAGCGCCGCCAGTTCGGCAGCCGTGTACCACCACGAGGCGACGCGAGTAGCCATGCTCAGCCTTCGCCGCTCAGATTATAAAGATCGGGGTCAAAATCGATGTATTCCAAGCCTCGCGTCGCAAGATCGATCAGCAGGCAGGTCGCATCATCAACTGTTACGTTTTTAGCGACCCAACCTGTCAATTCCGTTTGCTGCTCTTCAGAAGCCTCGGACCAGCCAGACCAACCGTTCTCTTTGTCAGTTGTTAGCATCATGATCAATGCACCAGGCGCAGTACGAACTGCGTACCGCTTCAGCACATAATCAAGACGAGAAAGTATCTCTTCCCGCACATCGTTCATGGCAGCCTCTTTTTTAGGAGTTCTATTGTCTCGCGGACCAGGAAGGGAGGTATGTCGCTCGCCATTTCCACGAAGTGCGTGCGCTTTGCGTCGATAGGTAGCGCCCGCCAAACATTGCGAAGTTTCAAGCCGCTATCGACGGCACCTTCGCCACGCCGTCCGTTGCTGTCGTGAATACCCGCAGCCAGCAGCACTTCGTCAATGTTCTTCCAATCAGTCCGCTCCAGCAACTTATCCACTGCCATGCGGCGATTGTTCACGCCGACTGGACGGACAGATGTAGGTTCGATCAGCTTTTGCGACGCCAGCGTCTGCATAGCTGACTGGCTTTCGCCCAGAGGGTGAGCGTTGATCAGCGCGAACTGGTCTGGAAACGCGACCACGATATTTTCAAATATTCGTCGATAACGGCGAATAGTTCGGCCATCGACATTGCCGCATTGCCGACCTGTCAAGTCGTCCAGATCGCGGGCGTGGGACACGATGTCCCAACCTTGCTTGCAAGCCTCACTTTGCCAGCGCTCCATGATGAGGCAGGCGCGTTCGATCGGGCGCGGCGTGCGGCGGTCGAGGTTTTCGATCAACTGGAGCCGTTTCAGTTCTGCAGTCGTGCTGGCTTGGCCCGCGCGAACCTCAACCTCGATCTCAGTCCAGCCAAGTGCTCGCGCAGCTCGCAGACGATGCCGACCGGCGATTACGCTGAAGCGCGCTTTCGCGGCGTTGCCGTTCTGCCGAACCCAAATCGCATTGTGGAGACCTTCGGCAGCGAGGCGAACGGCCAAATGAGCAATCGCCTGATCATCAATTAGACCAACGTAATGATCCGCCGGAAGCTCCCCAACTTGCTCTATCGGGACAGTTTTAGATACGGGTGCAAGAATTGCAGACGTATCATCATAGCTGGAGCGGGTGGACTTCATGCTGCGCGCGCCGCCTTGATCGCGTCGGCGATCGGCATGTCATCCGCAACTATGATGCCGTCCTTAAGGCCCAAAGCGACAGCGACCTTATGGGCATCGCCTCTCGTGCCCTTGAAGCGCCCGTCTAAAACCCCAAGCACGACCTGCTTCGAGACGCCGAGTTCGCGAGCAACATCGGAAGCGGTGCGCCCAATTCGAGCCAACCCGTCACGAGCCTCTTTCAGATTTGCTGAATTGGACATATGATTGTTAACCTCTGACCTCATATGAGCACTTATGGTTCTCATATGGCTACCAGTCAAGACGGAAAGGTTAACGTGTGTCGATTTCTCGTCGGTTGAAGGAGGAGCGGCAGCGCCTCAATATGTCGCAAACCGCCTTCGCTGGTATCGCTGGCGTGACAAAAAGCGCGCAGATCAAATGGGAGAGCGGTTCATCATCATCTCCAACGGCACCAGCGTTAGCCGCATGGGCTGAGGCCGGAGCCGATGTGCTCTACATCGTTACAGGTCGTAGGCTCCCAGAGATGCCAGATCCGGATGATGAGATGGTTCGTGATGATTTGGATGAAATCAGGCGAGAGATGATCGCGCCAATACGACGCCCCGACGAGACGGACGAACAATCTGAGGCGCGCACCATAAAGAAGGCAAAAATCTGCCTTGAGCGGATGGTCTGCGCTGAGGTCGCGCCGAGCCTCCCCGCCGATGTGCTTGAGCAAGCGCACGCGCTACTTGAAGCGGTGAATGATCCGCACAAGCTCTCACTCCTTCGTGCTGCTGATTACGCGCAAGCTAGGCACAGGCGCGACCATGAAAAGGAGATGCTCGAAATCTGGCTGAAAGGCTGGCCATACCAACCAGACCACGCGGTATTGGAGTTGATGGCGCGCATTTCTCTCGAATACCGCGTGCCGCATCGGACGCTCGTCGATCTTTCCCATGCGATTTACACTGACATCGAAGAGCAGCAGTCGGCAGAACGTGTCATCCGTCTCGCTGAGCAAAACGGCCCCTCCTGACGCACGTCAGATCGGCGGGCCGTTACTCCAGTGATAGCCATGATCATGGCTATCACCCCCGCTCAGTCCGCCCTGTCGTCAACCTCCAAAGGCCTGCCAGGCGCGCCGCCCGATAAGGGCGGGGATGCGGTCTTCACGCTCTCCGCGCCCATAAAGATCATGATTGGAGAAAAGGCCGTGGAAATCCACGGCCTTGACATGCGCGCCTTCGCCGCGCCCGATCTGCCCCTGCTCGATCGCTTCCACGGCCAGCCGATCGCGCTTGCTCAGAACCTGATCGCCACTCTGTGCGATGTGCCGATTGAATGCGTCCACGATCTTGAACTCGAAGACTTCACCATGCTTGCCGCCGATGCGCTGTTCCAGGTGGAGCAAGTCAGCCTGGCAATGGGTCTTCCTGCCCATTTCTTCGCGCAGCCGCGCCGCCTGGTAGATGGTCCAGCCAGCGCGTCTGGTCGCTGTTGACACTCGCCTCCCAGCTTACGTCCGCAACGTCTTCCCGGTTATCGGCCGGGCGCTGGAATGCGAGTGTCGCGCGCCTTTGGAGGGCTTCACTCCCGCTGGCACCTGGACACGCCCCCGCCGAACGTCCGAAGCCGCTTCCCGGTACAACCGGGCAGGCCGATACGTGTCCGCCAACAGCAATAGCGCGGCGACGTTTGATGTCCACCCGGACGCGGCAAGTCTGCAAGGCGAAACGGTGTTGGGCTTGGCGCGCGAAACGAAGGAACCGAAAATGACCCAGCCCAATGACGGCACTGCGATATCAACCCTGCCCGCCGACATCATTTCGGACGAGGCAACATGGGATCGTTGCATGCGCGCAACCGACCTTTTCCTCTCGCGCGAGTACGCCCACGATCCTGTGCTGCTGGCCAAGCATCTGGTCGCCACCTTGAACTGCCTCACTCTCGACGAAGTCGCCACTTTGCCCCCGATGAAACTCGCAGCGCTGAGCGCCAACGCGGTCAAGATCGTCGGCCAGATGGTCATTCATCTGAGCATGATTCCGGGCGCTCCGATCGGCAAGGTTACGGGCACTAACGAAGGCTTTCGCCTGCCGGAAAAACCGCCGACTTAAATTTGCGGCGAAGGCACCGGATAGAGGTCGCGAAAGGCCGAAACACTCATATATTTCAATGTTTTCCGACTTTCCGCCCACCTTGCGCACTATGTTTTCCTGAAAGTGGGCGGAAAAAATTGAAAACGGTGGCCAATCGGCCCACTCGACCGACTGTGCCACACCTCTCAAACCCGCACTAAACGGCCATTAAGAGGCATTTTAGACGGCTCCTAAACGGTTGATTGCCTGCCCACCCGCAAGTGTCCCGAAAGTGGCTCAAAACGCCAATCTGCCGACTTTCTGCAGAAACAGCGTACCTTCGCGCGGCAAAGCCCACACGGCCCAAAAATCCCCCATTTCCGCCATTCTCGGGCCTCACTTACCCGCCTGTTCCCACATCTCCCCGGAATTCCCCGGATGCAGAACCTCTTGTCCAATTACACCCATTTTCTCAACCCGCGCCAAAAGCGCCTCAACCTGCACCTGCGCGCCCGCAACCGCGTTCAACTCGGCCACCACGCCATCGAACGGCGCGGTCAAGGCATGCTCCATCTTCATCGCCTCAAGCACCAGCAACTTCTGCCCCTTGGTCACAGCCTGCCCCGCCGCCACATCGACGGAGATAACCTTACCGGGCATGGGAGAAAGAATCGCGCCGTCGCCCATATTGGCAAGGCCAGCTCCTCTAACTTCGCCGATTGTGATGCGATGCGTTCTGCCAAGGCTAGATGAAAAGATGGCATTGCCTACCCGTTCAGCCGGGAAATAACGTTCATGGTCTTCGTGGAGGGCGAAGAACAAATGGCCAGTTTTGGGCTGGCCATCCACGCTGAGCATTACCTTGCCGTTGGGGTCTGCATTGAGGCGGAACCCCGTCAAATCATGCGGTATATCGGGAGACACGAACAGTTCGGCCGCATGTGTCAATGACGCCCTGCTTGGTCCCTCATCGTCATAAACAACGTCCGGGTGTTCTTCGATGAACGCGGTCGATAGCTTTGCCTTGTCGAAATCGCGTTCCAACAATAGGCTGTGAAGCATGGAAGCATTCGTTTTGACAGGCCAGCACCGGACAGACCCGGTTGCGTCAAGAAGCCCGCTTATTGCCCTCAATCGATCCGGCGCATGAACGATCAATTTCGCAAGCATCGGGTCATAGAACGGAGTAACTTCGTCACCTTCTTCAAAGCCAGTGTCAACGCGAAGTCTCGCATGTTGCTCGTTCCAGTTCCAAGATCCGTCTACAGCTCGATACTCATACGGCTCAAACTTCTCCAGAAGGCGAAAGTATTCAAGCTTCCCAGTGCTGGGCAACGATCCTTTCGTCGGATCTTCTGCATAAAGCCGTGCTTCAATCGCATGGCCACGGATTGATAAGTGCTCCTGCCGCCGCGGCAATGGTAGACCGGATGCCACGCGCAATTGCCACTGCACCAGATCAATCCCGGTGATCATTTCCGTCACCGGATGTTCCACCTGCAACCGCGTGTTCATTTCCATGAACCAGATGCGGTCGGCGCGCAGGCCTTCCGAGCCATCAGCGATGAACTCGATCGTGCCCGCGCCTTCATAGTCAACCGCCTTGGCCGCACGCACTGCCGCGCTGCACACCGCCTCGCGCGTGGCCGCGTCCATGCCGGGGGCGGGGGCTTCCTCGATCACCTTCTGGTGCCGCCGCTGCAACGAACAATCGCGCTCGAACAGGTGGACGACATTGCCGTGAGCATCGCCGAACACCTGCACCTCGATGTGCCGGGGCGAGAGGATGTACTTCTCGATCAGCACCCGATCATCGCCGAACGATGACGCCGCTTCCCGGCGGCATGACGCCAAGCTTTCCGCAAAGTCGGCAGAGCGTTCCACCCGCCGCATCCCCTTGCCGCCGCCACCGGCCACGGCCTTGATCAGCACCGGATAGCCGATCGCGTCGGCTTCGGCCTGCAACCGCTCGGGGCTCTGATCCTCGCCCAGATAGCCCGGCGTCACCGGCACGCCCGCCGCAATCATCCGCGCCTTGGCCGCATCCTTCAGCCCCATCGCGGTGATCGAGGCAGGCTTCGGCCCGACCCACACCAGCCCGGCATCGATCACGGCCTGCGCAAATTCGGCGTTCTCCGACAGGAAACCGTACCCGGGATGGATCGCCTCGGCCCCCGTGGCCTTGGCCGCAGCGATGATTCGCTCACCCACCAGATAGCTTTCCCGCGCGGGCGAGGGACCGATATGCACCGCCTCATCGGCAGAGCGCACATGAAGGGCGTTGCGGTCAGCGTCGGAATAAACCGCTACCGTGCGGATACCCATTTTCCGCGCGGTGCGGATAACCCGGCAGGCGATCTCGCCACGATTGGCGACAAGGAGCGATTTGATCATTCTGCTGTCCCTCATCACATCCGGAACACCCCGAACCGGGGCGCCTCCGCGATCGGCGCCTGCAGGCACACTTCCAGCGCCAGGCCCAGCACATCGCGTGTCTGCACCGGATCGATCACGCCATCGTCCCACAGCCGCGCCGTGGCGTAGTAGGGATTTCCCTCATCCTCGTACTTCTGCCGTACCGGCGCCTTGAACGCCTCGGCCTCTTCGGCCGACCACTTGTCGGCATCGCGATGCACCGTCGCCAGCACGCTCGCCGCCTGTTCGCCACCCATCACGCTGATCCGCGCATTGGGCCAGGTGAACAGGAAACGCGGAGAATAGGCCCGGCCGCACATGCCATAGTTGCCCGCGCCAAAACTGCCGCCGATCAGCACGGTAATTTTCGGCACTTGCGCGGTCGCCACCGCCGTCACCAGCTTGGCGCCATGCTTGGCGATGCCTTCAGCCTCATACTTGCCGCCGACCATGAAGCCCGAGACGTTCTGCAGGAACAGCAGCGGAATCCGGCGCTGGCAGGCCAGTTCGATGAAATGCGCGCCCTTCTGCGCGCTTTCGGAAAACAACACGCCATTGTTGGCCACGATCGCCACCGGCTTGCCCCAGATCTGCGCAAATCCGCAGACCAGCGTCGTGCCATAGAGCGCCTTGAACTCGTGGAATTCGCTGCCATCCACGATCCGCGCGATCACCTCATGGACGTCATAGGGCGCGCGCACGTCCTCGGGGATGATGGAGTACAAATCCTCCGCCGGATACAATGGCGGCCGCGCCGTTGACGCACCATGCGCCCCCGCGAAGGCGGGGGCCTTAGGCCATATTGCACTACCGCCCGAAGCCCCCGCCTGCGCGGAGCCGATGTGACTGATGATATCCCGGACGATCGTCAGCGCATGCTCGTCATTGTCGGCCAGGTGATCAACCACGCCGCTCTTGCGCGCATGAAGATCGCCGCCGCCCAGCGCCTCGGCGCTGATTTCCTCCCCCGTCGCCGCCTTCACCAGCGGCGGCCCGGCCAGGAAGATCGTGCCCTGTTCGCGCACTATCACCGATTCATCAGACATCGCCGGAACATAGGCGCCCCCGGCAGTGCAACTGCCCATCACGCTGGCAATCTGCGGAATGCCAAGCGCGCTCATGTTCGCCTGATTGTAGAAGAACCGCCCGAAGTGATCGCGATCCGGGAACACCTCGGCCTGGTTGGGCAGGTTCGCCCCGCCGCTATCCACCAGATAGATGCACGGCAGCCGGTTTTCCTGCGCAATTTCCTGCGCGCGCAGATGCTTCTTCACCGTCAGCGGGAAGTAGGTGCCGCCCTTGACCGTGGCATCGTTGGCAAAGACCATGCACTGGCGGCCCGACACGCGGCCCACGCCGGCAATGATCCCTGCGCCGGGCACTTCATCGCCATACATGCCGTTGGCGGCAAGTTGTCCGATCTCCAGGAACGGTGATCCCGGATCGAGCAGCCGCTCCACCCGGTCGCGCGGCAGCAGCTTGCCGCGCGATACGTGCCGTTCCCGGCTGCGCTCGTCGCCGCCCAGCGCTGCCTTGGCCACGCGCGCCCGCAGGTCCTGCGCCAGCGCGCGGTTGTGCGCCGCACGCGCCTGCGCCTGATCGGATGACAGGTCGATACTGCTCGAGAGGACTGGTGCGCTCAACGCGTGCTGCCTTTCAGATGTTTGGCAAAGAACGGCAGCACATGCGTGCGAAAGCGCTCCTTCACCCGGTTGCCGTGGTCGCCCACATAGATTTCCCAGTCATGCGCAATGCCGAACCGGGTCAGCGTCTGGTGGACCAGTTCATCGTCGGCCCTCACGAAGTCGGTGTCGCCGGTATCGATGGCAATGCCGCTCATCCGCCGCAGCGACGGCAGGTACTGCGATGCCATCGCCACGGGCGAATTGGCCGCCCACTTGGCGATGACAAGGTCGTCCACCTTGCCCGCGCTGGTGGCTAGATCGGCAAAGAACGGCGGTTTTGCCGGATTGGGCGACCACGCCGCCGCCACGGCAAAATTGCCCCGGCTCATCCAGTCCGCCGCCATCGCCTGATCGACCGACCAGCCTTCATACTTGGCATCGGCCGAAGACGCCGGCCGCGGGATCTGGCAGCACGTGTTCATCGCATAGAGCGCGCCGAACACGTCCGGCCGCTTCATCCCCAGCTTGAGCGTGCCATAGCCGCCCATCGAATGCCCGGCGAGCCCACGCGCCTCGCGCGCCGGGATCGTGCGGAAATGCCTGTCCGTCCAGCCGACCAGATCGTTTGCCACGAAGTCCTCGAAATTGCCGACCGTGGGCGAGTTTGAATACATTGATCCGCCCCACTTGGTCATGCTGTCGGGCACCACGATGATCGCTTCTGCTCCCGCAGCCTTCAGCGCCGCATCGAAGTCGTTGCGCTCGACATATTGGTCGGCGGTCGAATTGTACCCATGGAGGAAATAGATCACCGGATAGCGTCTGCCCTTTGCCTTGTCATAGCTGTCGGGCAGGAACACGTAGACCGTCCGGTCCGCCGCATTGCCTTCCAGATTGCCCTCCAGCGATGCGCCGTGGACCGTCGTCTTTTCCATCCGGGCAAGGGCGGGGTGGGCAAGGCCCAGCATGGCTGCACAGGCAAGCAAGGTTTTCAGGCGCATCGATCTCTCCGCAAGGTCCGTTATCCTGTGCCGATCAGCGCGTTCCGATAAGTTCGCGGCCAATCAGCATCCTGCGGATTTCATTGGTTCCGGCGCCAATGTCCAGCAACTTGGCATCGCGCAGATAGCGTTCCACCGGCCAGCGCGGAACGCATTCTCGCTCGCCAGAAGGATCGCCCCTGCCGCATCAAAGCGCGTGGTCTGGCCGGCATCGCAGGCCTTGGCCACGGCATAGACATAGGCCCTAGCCGATTGCATCCCCACGTACATGTCGGCAATCTTGGCCTGCATCAGCTGGAACGTGCCGATCGGCTGGCCGAACTGCTTGCGCTCGCGCACATAGGGGATCACCGTATCAAGGCAGGCCTGCATGATGCCGATCTGCATGCCCGCCAGCACCACGCGCTCGTAATCCAACCCGCTCATCAGCACGCCCACACCGCCGTGCAGCGGGCCCATCACGTTATCTTCCGGAACGAAGCAATCGTCGAACACCAACTCGCACGTCGGTGATCCGCGCAGGCCCATCTTGTCGATCTTCTGGCCGATGGAAAATCCGGCCATGTCCTTCTCAATCAGGAACGCGGTGATACCCTTGCTGCCGGCCTCTGGCGCGGTCTTGGCGTAGACCACCAGCGTATCGGCATAGGTGCCGTTGGTGATCCAGAACTTGGTGCCGTTCAGCCGAAAGCCTCCGGCCACCGGATCTGCCCGCAGCTTCATCGAAACCACGTCCGATCCCGCGCCCGCTTCCGACATGGCAAGGCTGCCGATGTGTTCGCCCGAAATCAGCTTGGGCAGATACTTCGCCTTCTGCTCGTCGTTGCCCCATCGGCGGATCTGGTTGATGCAAAGGTTCGAATGCGCGCCATAGGACAGGCCGACCGATCCGCTCGCCCGGCTCACTTCCTCAACCGCGATCACATGATCCAGATAGCCAAGCCCCAGCCCGCCCAGTTCTTCCTCCACGGTGATCCCGTGCAGGCCCAACGCGCCCATCGGCTCCCACAGTTCGCGGGGGAAGCGGTCATTGCGGTCGATCTCGGCGGACAGCGGCGCAATCTGCTCGTCGGCAAAGCGGCCTGCGGCTTCGCGGATCATCATCGCGCTTTCGGTCAGGCCGAAGTCGAAATCGGGCGTCGCACGCATCGCGGTATCCTCTCGCAGTCTTTTCGCGCTGCAGCCTACCATCACCAAACCATCGCTCAAAATTGATTTGAGCCCGGGTTTACGATAGGTTTTTCCTATGATGAAACGGGCCCACCTCCGCCAGTTCCTGGCGCTTGTCGAAACCGGCAATTTCACCCGCGCGGCAGAGCGCTTGGCCATCTCGCAACCCTCCCTCTCGGCGGCCATTGCCGAACTCGAACGGCTGGCCGGCACGCCGCTGTTCCTGCGTGAACGGCGGCAAGTGCGGCTGACCGAAGCGGGCGCGCGCCTCGTCACCCACGCGCGCAGCATAGAGCGGGAATTTCGTGCCGCCGAAGCCGCCTTTGCCGATGTGCCTGCGCCGCTCAGCCCACTGCGGCTGGGCGTCCTGCCATCGCTTGCCACGCCCATGCTGTCGGCCACGATGCGCCGGCTGTCCGGATCGCAGCCCGTGGTCCTGTCCGAAGGCACCGATGCCGAACTGCGCCGCAAACTGGGAGAAGGCCAGATCGATGCGGCGATCACCTTGCTGCGGCCCGAAGATGCCGATCGGCCATCGCAGGCCCTGCTCGATGAAGGCTATCGCCTGTTCCTGCCCGAAGGCCACCCGCTGGCCAGTGCCGCGCAACTGGATGCGCGCGATGTGGCGACCGAAACCATGATCGCGCGCCGCAGTTGCGAAATCCTCGGCGAGACGAGCCGCTGGTTCACCCAGCGCGGCGTGCGCCCGCCGTTCTTCCTGCGTTCGGCCAACGACGATCGCTGCATCGAGATGGTGCGGGCGGGAATGGGCGTGACCACCGCGCCGCAATCATTGCTGCGGGATGGTGTCATTGCTGTGCCGCTGGCGGACTATGATTTCCGCCGCACGATCGGCCTGGTTGCCGCGCGCGATAGGCCCGATCTGGTGGAGAAGGGCGCTGTGCTCGCCGAAGCTTGCCGTGCAGGCTTCGGCCGTTGATCACTTTACCGCGTAGAGCAACCGGCCTTCGCCAAGCCTTTCCAGAACGCCTGCGATGTCATCGTCCGAAAAGGCAAAGCATCCCTGGCTGCGCCCGATCCGGCCCTGCGTGCGGGCCATCTCGTCGCTGACATAGCTGGCGGCGTGGATCACGATGCCACGCTCCATTGCCGCGCTGTTCGCGTCTTCCAGGCCGATCAGGCGCCGCGATGCGCCATGCTTTCCGCTATAGGCAACGCCGGTCAGGTAGGCGCCGTTGCTCGAGGCATAGGACCCGTACTGGTTGGAGAACCGCTGCACCCAGCCGCTGTTGGCAGGGTCTGACCCGCTGCCGTGCGAAACGAGGTGCGAAGACAGCAGCTTGCCCGCCGCCATGTCGACGATATGGAACCGCGCCTCGCGCGAAGCCTTTGAGAAATCGACCAATCCAACCAGATCGCGGTGCACGATATGCGCGCCATGGGCGTCAAGCGCCGCGGCGGCGCGCTGCACCAGCAAAGGCCGCGTCGGCCGGGCAAATGGCGATACGTCCGGTTCGCGCACCGGCGTCACGGCCAGCGCGGCGCTGCCGCCCAAGGGGCCGCCCATCATCGCACTGCCAGCCGTTGCAATCATGGCGCCCAAAAATTTGCGCCGCTCAGGAACCATTTCGCGAGACCCCGGTTTTGTTACCTTCGATTTCGCAAAATGTATGCGTTGCGTCGCACCTGCAAGCATCTTTGCCGATCCTTGCGACGAGCCGTGCCGTGCACGCCGCCTGCCGTGGCCGCTCAAACCTCCTGATCGGTCGTCGCAAATCCCCCTCACTCTGGCGCGCCGCTATTGTCTACCAAAACTATTGAGTTATGTTGTCGTCATGTCGGGACGTAAACCGAGTCGACCGGCCTTCCCCTTCAGGAGACAGCGACATGACTCAACAACGTTCGTTTGCGGCGGGCCAGAACCCGCTGATCCTTACCGTCCCGGGCCTTGGCAACAGCGGGCCGGGGCACTGGCAAACGCTTTGGGAACAACAACGTGCCAACTGCCAGCGGGTCGATCTCGGCCTGTGGGACGATCCCCATCGCAACACCTGGGTCAACAAGATCAACCTTGCCATTCATCGGGCCGACCGGCCGGTGGTGCTGGCCGCCCACAGCCTCGGCTGCCTCGCGGTCCTGTGGGGGGCTGAATTCGAAAAATCGTTCAACGACAGGGCGCGGTCCTGTGGTGGGCTGAATTCGAAAAATCGTTCAACGACAGGGTTCTGGGTGCGCTTCTTGTCGCTCCGCCCGATGTCGAGGAGCGTCCCATCGATCGCCGCCTGACCCGCTTCGCGCCGTTCCCGCACGGGGAACTGCCGTTCCCCTCGATCGTCGTGGCCAGCCGCAATGATCCCTACATGGGCATCGGACAGGCGCGGCAACTGGCGCGCGCCTGGGGCAGCCGCTTTGCCGATGCCGGTGAGGTGGGCCACATCAACGCCGATTCCGGCCTTGGCGACTGGGCCTTCGGGCAATTGCTGCTCAAGCAACTGGCACCCGCCGCATTCCCTGCGGAAAAGTCCGACCTGCATGCACCGGTTGGAGGGTTCCAACCCGATCGCGCCTTGCGCCGGTTGGGTGCCTGACCGTCAGACCGCACCGGCCTTCGGGGCGGTCCGGTCGACGACGAATCCGTAGGCCGCATTCTGCCAGCGAAAACCGGGGGTTAGAGGGCTTTCCCAGTGCTCTGCGTGCATCCTGGTGTCGTCTAGGTGCATCTCTGTGCACTTCAGGATTTGCCAGTTTCCGTCCTCGGGAAAGCGCTGCATCTCTGAAATTATCGAATGACGCCAAGCCGATAGTTCGCAGGTAAAGGCCTCGAGCGCCTGATCGCGCCGCGCCCAGTCGATCCACGTGATGTCATTGTCCTGCGCATAGGCATTGTTGTTCCCGCGCTGGCTCCGCCCAAACTCGTCCCCTGCTGTCAGCATGATCGAGCCGGTCGAAACGAACAGCGTGCCAAGCAGCGCGCGGGCATAGGCGGCGCGGGCGGCAAGCACCTCCGGATCGCCGGTTTCGCCCTCTACCCCGTTGTTCCAGCTGAAGTTTTCGCCATGGCCATCACGGTTGCCTTCGCCGTTGGCCCAGTTATCGCGCTGTTCGTAGGCCAGCATGTCGGCGAGCGAGAAGCCATCATGCGCGGCAAGGAAGTTGACCGAGCGGCAGGCCTTGCCGAAAATGTCAGCAGAACCGGCAATTCGCGTTGCCAGCACGCCCACGCCAGCCTCACCTTTCCAGAAGCGGCGCACGTCATCGCGGAATCTGTCGTTCCATTCCAGCCAGTTAGGCGGGAATGCTCCCAACTGGTATCCGCCGGGGCCGATGTCCCACGGTTCGGCAATCAGCACCCGGTCGGCCAGGACCGGATCTGCGGCAATCTCCGCGAAAATCGGGGCATTGGCCGAAAAGCCGGGACTGCGCGCCATGATCGGGGCCAGGTCGAAGCGAAAACCGTCGACGCCGCAATGGCTTGTGAAGTGGCGCAACGTGTCGAGCGCCAGCGCGCGGACGGCGGGGTTGCCGAAATCGAGCGTGTTGCCGCAGCCGGTATCGTTGATCAGGCTGCCATCGGGCGCATGCGCATAAGCCGCATCGTCCAGCCCTCGCAGTGATATCACGGGGCCGAGAATGTCGGATTCTCCGCTATGATTCAATACGATATCCAGGATCACGCCGATCCCTTCGGCCCGCAGTGCCGCCACCGTATCGCGCAGTTCGGCCACGCCGCCGGGGCACAGCCGCGGATCGAGCGCCATCATCGCAACCGGATTGTACCCCCAGGCGTTGGTCAGGCCGAGCGGGGGCAGGTGGCGCTCGTCGATCCACGCGACGATCGGCATGAGTTCCACGGCCGAGACGTGCAAGCGCTTGAGATGATTGA
>JAPLPG010000128.1 GCA_026400375.1 Novosphingobium sp.
CCGCCGATGACCAGCCACACGCAGATGGCCTGGGGCAGCCACCCGGCCAGACCCAGCAGAACCGCCGGCAGGGGCAGGTTGAAACGGAACACGCGCCCGGTCTTCCTCAATTTCACGCTTCCTCAAGTTCAAGATGCGACTGCGATGCGCCTTCCCCAAGGTGCGGGCAACACGGCCCTCTTGCCACATCGTGACAGGCCGTGGCGAGGACTAGGGTCCGATCATGGCAACCTTTCCCCTCACCCGATCCGATGCGCTGGAGCGGCTCGCCGCCTTTGCGCCGCGCGCCGGCAGCGCCTACGGCACGCGGCGCAATCTGGTGAGCGCCTGCGGGCAGCACGACAATGTCTCGCGCCTGTCGGCCGCGCTGCGCCGCCGGGTGATTTCCGAAGAGGACGTGGTCCGGGCCGTGCTGGCGCGGCACCGGCCCGAGGCGGCGGAGAAGTTCATCGCCGAAGTGTTCTGGCGCACCTACTGGAAAGGCTGGCTGGAACAGCGCCCCGCCGTGTGGACGCAGTACCTTGCCGATCTCGATAGGCTGCAGGCGCAACCGGGGCTGGCCGCTGCGACCGATCAGGCCATGGCCGGGCGCACCGGCATCCCGGCGTTCGATCACTGGGCGCAGGAACTGGCGCAGACCGGATACCTGCACAACTGGGCGCGGATGCAGGTCGCCTCGATCTGGGTCTTCACGCTGGGCCTGCCGTGGCAACTGGGCGCAAGCTGGACGTTCGAGCGGCTGATCGATGCCGATCCCGCGTCGAACACGCTCAGCTGGCGCTGGGTGGCGGGCCTGCACACGCCGGGCAAGACCTATCTTGCCAGCGCCGACCGCATTGCCGCGATGACCGGGGGGAAGCTGACCGCGCACGGCCTTGCCACCACGGCAAACGTGGCCGACGTGCCGGCTCACCCCGCGCCCATGCCGCCGCGCGATGCGGCCGCGCCAGACCGGGCGGCACCTTCTGTCGTCCTGATCACGCCCGAAGATTGCAGCCTCGAGACGACGCTTGATCTGGCCGACGTACGCGGCGTGGCCTTCGCCCTGGCGCAAGGCGCGTGGGACCGCACCGCGCTGGCCGATGCCGCAGCGCGTGCCGGGCAGCACTGGGGCTGCGAGCCCGTTGCCATCGAGAACGCCGCCGGACTTGCTGCTCTGGCAAGCCGGCACGATGCCCGGCAGGTCGTCACCGGCTTTGCCCCGGTCGGCCCGGTGGCCACTGCCCTTGGCGATTGGCGCGCCGATCTGGCGGCGCAGGGGCTGCGTTTGGTCGAAAGCCAGCGGGCGTGGGATCACCGGGCATGGCCGCACTGCCGCAAGGGCTTCTTCCAGCTGCGCGCGCGCATGGCCGATCTGCTGCCCGAGCCTTGCTGAAGGCCCGCGTCCGAGCGTGGCGCACAGCGTTTGCGGGGAACGGCCGCAGCGTCTAAGGCAAACCCGTTATCGCCCACCAATTCCGGAGCTTGCCCATGCGTCGGTCTCAACATGATCGACACCTATCACCGCCGCGGCATCTATCCGCTGGCGCTGCCCAGCGGCTTGGGCGTGGAAGCCGCAGGCGAGGTCGTGGCCGTGGGCGATGGCGTCAGCACTCTCGCCGTGGGCGATCGCGTGGCCAGCCTTGGCCCCGATCTTGGCGCCTATGCCACCGCGCGCATCTATCCGGCGGCAAGTCTGTTCAAGCTGCCCGATGCCATCAGCGACGAGATTGCCGCCGCCGCCATCCTCAAGGGTTGCACCGCCGAATTCCTGATCGAACGCTGTGCCCATGTCGAGGCCGGGATGCCCGTGCTGGTCCATGCGGCGGCAGGCGGCGTCGGGTTGCTGCTGGTGCAGTGGCTCAAGCATCTGGGCGCCACCGTCATCGGCACGGTTTCCACGCAGGCCAAGGCGCAGGCCGCGTTGGCGGCGGGCGCGGACCACGTGATCGATTACAGCACCACCGCCGTGGCCCCCGAAGTGCGGGCGCTGACCGGCGGCGAAGGCGTGCGCGTGACGTTCGACGGCGTGGGCATGGACACCTGGGAAGCCAGCCTCGATGCCACCGGCAGGCGCGGGCTGATCGTCAGCTATGGCAATTCGTCGGCCCCGGTCACCGGCGTCGGCCTGGGTCAGCTGGCGCAGAAAGGCTCGCTGTTCTGCACGCGGCCCACGCTCTATCACTACTATGCCGACCCGGCAGAGCGCGCCGCAGGGGCCGCGCGGGTGTGGGACCTGATCGCGGATGGCACGCTCGATGTCACCATCGGCCAGACCTATCCGCTGGGCGAGGTGGCGCGGGCCCATGCCGATCTGGAAGCACGGCGGACGACGGGATCGACCGTGCTGGTGGTCTAGCCGAACCGTGGCTTGCGCTTTTCCACGAAGGCCATGGTGCCCTCGCGGAAGTCGGGGCCGGCAAAGGCCGATGCGAAGACCGACAGGCTGTGGGCATCGTCGGCCACCTGCCCATCCAGCACGTTGCGCACGAAGCCCTTGATCGCCTGCGTGGAAAAGGGCGATGCGGCCAGGATCTGCGCCACCAGCGCGTCTTCGCTCTGCGCCAGTTCTTCGACCAGCCCGATGGCGTTCGCCTCCTGCGCGCCCAGCAGCATGCCGGTAAACAGCATGCGCCGCGCCTGCCCCGGCCCGACCAGATCGACCAGCAGCTTCACATCGTGCAGCGGATAGACCAGCCCGAGCCGGGCAGGCGTGATGCCAAAGCGCGCGTCCGGCCCGGCCACGCGCATGTCGCAGGCCAGCGCGATGCCGCAACCGCCGCCCACGCAATCGCCCTCGACCATGGCCACGGTGGGCAGGCGAAAGCGGGTGAGTTCGAATTGTGCGCGGTTGATCGCCTGCTGGTTTTCGGCGCGCCACTGTACGTCGTCCTTGTTGGCGAGAAGTTCGGCAATGTCCGCGCCCGCGCAGAATGCCCCGCCATGGGCCGATTTCACCACCAGCGCGCGGCACGCGGGATCGGCCGAGGCCTGCGCAAGCAGGTCCGGCAGCAGCTGCCACATCGCCATGGTAAAGGCATTGCGCTTGTCCGCGCGGTCGATCAGCAGCCGGGCAATCCGGGCATTGGCCGACCCATCCATTTCCAGTCGCAAGGTCATGCACACGCTCTTTGTTCGGGTTTCAACCCGCATGCGCATGGCCGGTGCAGCGCCGGGGAGCAAGCCCCGGACCCTGCATTACCGAAGCTGCATGACCGAAAGGGTCAGGCGCCCTTCGGGCCGAACGGGCCGTTCAGCCGCACGATCGCGATGTTGAGGATCGCTGCAAAGCTGACCCAGACGAGGTAGGGCACGACCAGCCAGCTGGCCAGCACCGAGAATTCGCGCAGGCCGATGGTCAGCGCCAGCACCGATGCCCACAGGAACGGCACTTCGATCAGCGCCCAGTCGGGCTTCTGCCGGGCAAAGAACAGCGGCGACCACAGGAAGTGGAACACGAAGTTTACCGCAAACAGGACGATGACCCGCATGCGCCCGGCTTCATCGACCGCGCCATCCCACGCCAGCACGGCGGCCCATGCTGCAAGGCCGAGGATGATCGTCCAGGCCGGGCCGAACAGCCAGTCCGGCGGTTGCCATGACGGCTTTTTCAGGTTGCGATACCATGGCCCGATGTCGGTCAGCAGGCCGCCTGCTCCACCGAGGATGACTGCCCAGAGAACGGCGGCGATGACATGGGGTTCGGGCATCCGCCGCATATGGGGACGCGATGGCCCCGGAACAATGCGCAAAAGGCGCGCCGCATGGCACGGGCGCGCTTTTTGCAGCGCCACCTTTTTTGCACGGCGCGCCCACCCTTTTGCATTGCAGGCATTGCCTGCCGTACGGAGCGCGCCATACCCTTTGCGATCAGACCACGGGGGATCACCGGTGCCACGCCTGTTCACGCTTGTTCCGTCATTCGTACTGGCGGTAATTCTGCCAGTGATTCTGGCCGTGGTTTCCACAGCGGCACCGGCGCTGGCAGACACGTCAGCAGCGCCACTGGAACGCTTCGTCTATGGCAATCCCGCCGCGCCCACGCCCGCGCCGGTTTCCGGCGGGCTGTTGCTGAACGGCGGTGGCGCGCGCAATGCAAAGGCCCTGCGCTGGTTCTTCGAAAAGGCCGGGCGTGGCCATATCGTGATCCTCAGCGCCTCGTTCGGCAAGGATACGGCAGCAGAGTTCATGCGCCACCCGCAGGGTCCGGTTTCGGTCGAGCTGCTGATCTTTCATGCGCGGGCCCAATCGTCCGACCGGGCGGTGCTGGCCGCACTGGCCCATGCCGATGGCATCTTCATTTCGGGCGGCGACCAATCGCGCTATGTCAATTTCTGGCGCGGCACGGAGGTTGCCCGCCTGCTGGATGCACACGTGGCGGCGGGCAAGCCGCTTGGCGGCACCAGCGCCGGCCTCGCCATTCTGGGCGAGAAGCTTTACGGCGCGATGGATGATGGCAGCGTGACCAGCAAGGAGGCACTGGCCGCTCCGTTCAGCCCGGCCATCACCATCGAGGGCGATTTCCTGCACCTGCCGCAGCTGCAGGGCGTGCTGACCGACAGTCATTTCAAGGAACGCGACCGGCTGGGCCGGTTGCTGGCCTTTCTGGCCAAGGCCCAGCAGGACCGGCCCGACAACGCCGCCGCGATGATCGGCCTTGGCATCGATGAAGACACGGCGCTGGCGGTAGAGCCCGA
This sequence comes from Novosphingobium sp., assembly GCA_026400375.1. Classification (GTDB taxonomy): domain Bacteria; phylum Pseudomonadota; class Alphaproteobacteria; order Sphingomonadales; family Sphingomonadaceae; genus Novosphingobium. The sequence goes on from JAPLPG010000128.1 coordinate 4,677, forward strand.
TGGCACCGCGCGTGTTCATGCCGAAACGGCGGGCGGAACCGTGTGGATCGTGGACGGCACGGCGCTGCGCCGATCGTCCCCGCCCGGATCGGCGCTGAAGGCAGGTCCGATCAAGGTGACCATCGCCGATGCGGGATCGCGCATTCACCTGCCGTCAGGCAAGGTCGATCAGCCGCGGGCCGTGCAGCAGTATCAGGCTGCGGACGGCACGCTCAGCAGGCTTTCGACCGCTGCAAGCATGGCGGCCAGCCGGAACGGCTTGGCCAGCAGCGCCTCACCCTGATCGAGCGGTTGCCGCGTCTCGCAATAGCCGGAAACGTAGAGCACCTTGATGCCCGGGATCATGCTCCGGGCCTCTGCGCCCAGTTGCCAGCCATCGCGGGTGCCGGGCATGCGGATATCGGTGCAGACCAGATCGAAGGCGCGATCGTCCTGCAGGATGCCGGCGGCAGCGTCGCCGCTCTCGGCCTCGACCACGCAGTAGCCCGCCTCGCACAGCTCCTCGAATGCGAGCTGCCGAACCAGGAATTCATCTTCAACCAGCAATATGCGCAACATCAGGCCCCGCTTCCTTGGGCAGGTAAAGCGTAACGACTGTTCCGGTTCCCGGTTCCGAAACAATCTCCATCCGCCCGCCGATCTGGTCGACGAAACCATAGACCTGGCTGAGCCCGAGGCCACTACCCGAACCAACCGGTTTGGTGGTAAAGAACGGCTCGGTCGCCCGCTCGAGCGTCTGCGCATCCATTCCGGTGCCGGTGTCGGATATCGAGAACTTCACCTCTGGCCCCACGTCCTCCCCGACGATGCGGATAACGCCGCCGCCGGGCATGGCATCGCGCGCGTTGATGAGCAGGTTCAGCACCGCGTTTTCCAGCTGGTTGCGGTCCACCACCACCGGCGGCAGATCTTCGGCCAGCGCCACTTCGATCGCGATCCGCTCACCCGCAGCGCGCGCCAGCAGATCGTGGACGCCCCGGATGATGTCGCCAATGTCCTGCGAGATCAGCAGCAGCGATCCCTTGCGGGCAAAGGCCAGCAACTGTTCGGTCAACTGGCCTGCCCGCGTGGTGGCGGTCAGCGCGTTTTCCAGATTGCGCCGTTCGGGCGCCTGCTCGGGTGCATGGCGCAAGGCGCGTTCGACATTGCCGGACACGATCATCAGCAGGTTGTTGAAATCGTGAGCGATCCCGCCGGTCAACTGGCCGAGCGCCTCCATCTTCTGCGCCTGCCGCAACTGGCCCTCCACCGCCGCGCGTTCTTCGGCTTCCTTCAGCAACTGGTCGTTCAAGCGTTGCAATTGCGCCGGCGATGGCAGGGCCAGCGCCTTGGGCAGGAGCGGCCAGATCAGGATCGCCGTGGCAATGGAAATCCCTGCGGTAAGCGCCTTGACCACGCCCTCCAGACCATAGGCGGGAACCCACAGCACCAGGATGGACAGGAAATGCGTTGTCCCGCAGGCGAGGATGAAGGCGGCGAACAGCCACACCACCCAGGTGAAATGGGTATCACGCCGCCGCCGCAGGTACACCGCCAGCGCGATCGGGATCGAAAAGTAGGCCAGCCCGATGACGGCATCGGAAATGACGTGGAGCGCCAGCAGATCGGGCTGCCACAACAGGCAATAGCCGTGCGGGGGCATGCCCGTCTCGATCAGCCAGCGTCTCAATTCGTTCATCGGAACACCTTATGCGCCATGGTCTGCGCGCCGTGGCGGCAAGCACAACGGCATATGACGAAACTTGGCCATTGTCTTGCTCGAGCATTAACCAGTGTCTCGACCGAATACGTCCGTCAAGAAGCCGCAATACAGGCGTCACGAATGATGGCAGCGCGGACCGGTGCCGGGCGATCGATCAGACCGCGATCGTCCGGCTGACCAGCCCGAGGCTGACCGGGCGGTGGGCGATGATCACCAGCGTCTTTCCGGCCAGCGCGGCGGCACAGCGTTCGACAAAGCGCTGTTCGCCAGCGGCATCGTACATCGACGTCGCCTCGTCCAGCACATAGATCCGCGCATCCTTGAGCAGCGCCCGCGCCAGCGCAATGCGCTGTCCCTGCCCGCCGGAAAGCCGCACCCCGCGGTCACCGATCACCGTGTCCATGCCTTCGGGCAGGCTTGCGATGAAGCCCATGGCATCGGCCTGCTGCGCCGCGTGCAGGATCTGCGCCTCGCTCGCCCCGTGTGCGCCATAGGCGATGTTGTCGCGGATCGTGGAGTTCAGCAGTTGCGGCCGCTGCGGCACAAGGGCCACCTGCCGCCGCAGGTCCTGCACCTGAACCCCGGCAATGTCCTGCCCATCGATCAGGATGCGCCCGGCCTCCGGCCCCTCGCCCAATTCGTACAGCCGCAGCAGCAGCGCGATCAGCGTGCTCTTGCCCGCGCCGTTGCTGCCGGAAAGGGAAACCGCCTCGCCTGCAGCGATCGTGCAGGAGAAGTTCTCCACCACGCGCCCACGGTTCGGATAGGCGAAGGTCACGTTCTCGAACCGTATCTCGCCGCCACCGGGCGCCAGGGCCGCGCCTCCGCCATAGCCCGGCTCGACCGGGGTATCGAGCACGCCACGCAACCGCCGCAGCGTGCCCAGCGTGGTCTGCAACTGGCCCCAGACGTTGACCAGTTCGCCCACCGGACGGACCAGCGCGGCGGTGTAGAGCAGCAGCGCGATGAATTGCTGCAGCGCCATGGTGCCGCCTTGCAACCGCTGCCCGGCCAGCAGCAGCAGCCCGATCGTCACCACCGCCGCGACCAGGCTCAGCACCGGCCCGACCGTGGCCGAAAGACTTTGTATCCGCACCGAAATATCGCGCGCGCGGGCCACCCTCCCGGCATAGCGCGCGGTCTCGATCTGCTCACGCGCGAAGGATTTCAGCGCGAAGATCGTCGTCAGGTTTTCATCGGCCAGGGCCACGCACTGCGCCTCGGCCTGCTGCTCCTGTTCGGCCAGCCGCCGCATCGTCCGCCCCACCAGCCGCGCCACCACGGTATAGGCGGGCACGAGGATCGGGAAGATCAGACCCAGCACCGGATCGATGCCCACGATCAGCACGAAGGCGCCCGCTACGGTGACCAGCATCGGCAGCACGCGCACCAGCGGCCCGGTGATGAACGCGCCCAGATGGCCGACCTCTTCGGTCACCAGCGCCAGCACGCTGCCGTGGCTCTGACCATCGTGCCACGCCAGCGGCAGCGCCTGCAAATGGGCGTACATCCGCAGCCGCAGCCCCGCCAGGATCTGCGCGCTGGTCCGCGCCGAAAGCCGGCCCGACAGCACCGAGGCCGCTGTCCCTGCCGCCAGCAGCGCAAAGATGCCCAGCACCAGCGGCCCACGCGTCGGCAGTTGCGATTGCAGCAGCAGGCCCAGCACCCGCGCGCCCAGCCACGGAAGCGCCAGCGCCGCGACTGCCTGCACCAGCGCCAGCAGCGCAAGCGCGATCACCGCCCGCCGATAGGGCAGCGCCTCGCGCATCAGTTGCCACAGGTCCCGCATCCGGCGGTCTATCGGGCAATCCCCGCGCAGATGCAACGTGGCGGGGCCGCAGGGGCCGCTGCCGTCATCCCTTCACCGCCTCGCGCACGCGGTGCAGCGCGGCTTCGACCGGGGCTTTCTCGCCCAGCATGGCAAAGGTGCCGTTCATGGCAAAGGTGCAGTGCCCGTGGACCAGCGCCAGCAACGACCGGGTCAGGCCATCGGCCTCACCCTGCCGGGCGGGCGGCAGGGCCAGCCGCACTTCGGCCACGACGATATCGAAGATGGCGCGCACTTGCGCCTGATAGTCTTCGGGCGCGGGGGTATCTTCGGGCAGGTGGAAATCATAGATCGCCGCCCAGGCGTGGCGGTGGCGTGCGGCGAAATCGAAATAGGCGATGATCGCCCGGCGCAAGCGGGCTTCTCCTCCTTCGCCTGCTCCCCCTTCGCCGCCCCCTGTTTCACCCGCCCCTGCCTCACCCGCCCCTGCCTCAACCTGGGCCAGCCGGCGCTCGAGATAATCGCGCCACAACGCCAGCGTGCGCCCGTTGATCGCCAGGATCAGCCCATCGTAACTGCCGAACACGTTGTAGATCGTGCCGATCGAGTAGCCGATCCGCTTGGCCACCTCGCGCGCGGAAAAGTGGTTGAAGCCCACTTCCTCCATGTGCCGGTGGCCCGTGGCGATGATGATCTCGCGCAGTTCGGCGCGGCTGTGATCGGATCGGCGGGCCATGCTTTCAACTCTGCTTTCTGACGAAGGGATACTGCAACTGCGCCAGATAGCCGTCCGGCACCTTTTCGGGCACGCCATAGCCGGTGGGCCAGCGGCCTTCGGGGAAGTGATAGGTGCCGAACAGGCGGTCAAGCAGCGGGAAGTGGATGGCAAAGTTCTTGTCGACGGCTTCGGGTTCGATCCCGTGGTGCCAGTGGTGGAAGCGCGGCGTGACGATGAACTTGCCGAGGCGATCAAAGTCCCCGCGCACGTTGGCATGGACCAGCGAGGCATAGACATAGACCATGCCGACATAGGCCTGCATCACTGAAGGGGCAAAGCCCAGCGTCAGCAGCGGCAACGACGTGATGCCGCGCAGCAGGATAATCTCGGCAAAGTGCATCCGCGCGCCGGCCAGCCAGTCCATCGTCTTTGCGCTGTGGTGCACCGCGTGGAAGCCCCACAGGAAGGGCACGGTGTGGAACAGGCGGTGGAACCAGTATTGCGCCAGATCGGTCAGCACCATGGCCAGCGCGAACTGCACCACCCACGGCAGCGATCCGACCGCCGATTGCGCAGAGTCGAGCCAGCCGAACCGGGCGTTGACATAGCTTGACGGCGCCAGCGCGAGGAAGGTGATGACCTGCACCATCATCGAACTGACCAGGAAGTAGAACAGATCCTCGCGCCATTCGCTGCGGAACAGCCGCTGCTGCGCCTGACGCGGAAACACGCGTTCCAGCGGCGCGAACATCAGGCCGGTGGCGATCATGTTGACCGCGAAGAAATCGATCCCGAAGAAGATGCCCCAATCGTGCGTTTCATGCGGCTGCACCGCCGCCCCGCCCAGGATCGTGGCCCCCAGCGCCAGGATCAGCGCGGCAAAACCCAGCGCCTTGCGCGGGCGCAGCATCAGGCTGACCAGCGCCAGCGCATAGGCGCCGAGCAGCGTGGCGTGGATCAGCGGGCGCAATCCGCTCCAGCTGCGCACCACGTCGAGTTCGGGCATGGCTGCCAGCGCGGGCCAGCGCAGCGCCGCCACGAAGCACAGGCCGACCGCCGCCAGCAGGATCGCGAAGAAGCCCGAAAACCACCCGGTGCCGAACCCGCGCGCGGCAACCGGCGCTTCCAGATCGCGCATCAGATTATCCCAGAAACCCCGTTTTGCAGCCATGATTCCCATACTCCCTGTCCAAGGATGACCATCATCTGCCAGATTAATTGAACGCTGTCCAATATTTTATTGAACAGTGTCCAGTTTCAGCGTATCTGACGATTCGCACCGGAAGTCGGCCATTAACCGGGCCGGAAGAAGATGCGGTTAAACCGGCTTTCGATTGCGAAAGGTTGATCATGTCCTCCACAGAATCCGGCCCCGATCTCAGCCTGCTGACCAAGCAGCGCTTCGGCCCGATCTTCACGGTCCAGTTCCTGGGCGCGTTCAATGACAACCTGCTGAAATTCGCGATGTTGTTCCTGGCGAACTTCGGCATCTTCGCCACCGATCCCGACAACGCCAAGCTGCTGGCAGCGGCGGCCACCGGCCTGTTCATCCTGCCCTATTTCCTGTTTTCGGCGCTGGCCGGGCAACTGGCCGATGCGATGGACAAGGCGCGGCTGATCCGCTGGATCAAGGGCGCGGAAGTGGCCATCATGGCGATTGCCCTGGCCGGCTTCTGGTTCCTGTCGATCCCGCTGCTGCTGACCAGCCTGTTCCTGATGGGCCTGCATTCCACGCTGTTCGGCCCGGTCAAATATTCGATCCTGCCCCAGCATTTGCGCGATGGCGAAGTCATGGGCGGCACCGGCCTGATCGAAGGCGGCACATTTCTCGCCATCCTTGGCGGCCAGTTGCTGGCAGGCATGATCCCGCCGTGGGAAGCCGGACTTGCCGCGATGGCTCTGGCCGCGCTCGGCTTCATCGCCAGCCTTGCGGTGCCTGCCGCCCCGCCCAGCGGCACGCTGCAGCGCATCGACTGGAACCTGTGGCGCGGCACCAAGGCCATCCTTGCCACCGCCCGCACCGGGCGCGGCGTGTGGCTTTCGATCCTTGGCATCTCGTGGTTCTTTGCCGCAGGGGCCGTGCTGGTCAGCGAATTCGCGCCGCTTGTCTCGGGCACGCTGGCCGCGAAGCAGGAAGTCGCCACGCTGTTCCTCGTGGTGTTCTCGGTCGCCATTGCCCTGGGCGCGCTGATCGTCAACCGGCTGCTGAAGGGCGAGGTTTCAGCCCGGTGGGTGCCGCTCTCGGCGCTGATCCTTGCCTTGGGCCTGATCGACCTGTGGATCGCCACCAGCGGCTTCGCAGTCCGCACCGCCGGAGCCTCGACCGCGCAGTTCCTGGCAACGCCCGGCGCCTGGCACATGCTGATCGATCTGGCGGTGATCGCGGTGGCGGGCGGCATGTTCATCGTGCCGCTCTATGCGATCCTCCAGGTTGCCAGCCCCGAAGACAAGCGCTCGCAGATCATTGCCGCCAACAACGTCGTCAACGCCGGGCTCACCGTGCTGGCCGTCCTGGCGATCACCGGACTGCTCGCCGCAGGCGTCGATGTCCCCGGCCTGATCGGCGCGCTCGGTTTCGCCACGCTGTTCGTGGCGCTGGCCAGCGTCTGGCTCCTGCCCGAAACGCTGTTCAAGGACGTGATCCGCCTTACCCTGCGCGTGCTCTACCGCGTCGAAGTATCGGGCATGGAACACATGCCCAAGCCGGGAACGCGGGCCGTCGTGGTCGTCAACCACGTCAGCTTCCTCGATGGCGTGCTGCTCGGCGCGTTCCTGTCGGGCAAGCCGACGTTCGCGATCAACACCCAGATCGCCCGGTCGCTGATGATCCGGCCTTTCCTCAAGCTGTTCCGCGCCTTCCCGGTCGATCCCACCAACCCCATGGCCGCCAAGGCGATGGTCAAGGCGGTGAAGGAAGGCCGCACGCTGGTGATCTTCCCCGAAGGCCGCATCACCCGCACCGGCGCGCTGATGAAAGTGTTCGACGGCCCCGGCATGGTCGCCGACAAGGCCGATGCGCCGATCATCCCGGTGCGCCTCGATGGCCCGCAGTACACGCGCTTTTCCTACATGCGCGGCAAGGTGCGCCTGCGCTGGTTCCCCAAGGTCACGCTCACCGTCCTGCCGCCGCGCCGCTTTGCGATAGAGGGCGAGATGACGGCCCGCCAGCGCCGCGCCATCGCCGGTCGCCGCCTCTATGACGAGATGAGCGCGATGATGTTCGCCACGTCGGACACGCAGCGCACCCTGTTCAGCGCGCTGGCCGAAGCGCGCGAGATCCACGGCGGCAAGGCGCTGGTGGTCGAGGACGTGAAGCGCGAACCGCTGAGCTATGACAAGCTCTTTGCCGGAACCACCGTGCTGGGCAAGCGCCTGGCCGAGGGCACCGCGCAGGGCGAGGCGGTGGGCCTGCTGCTGCCCAACGTGAACGGCGTGGTTGCCGCGTTCTTCGCGCTCCAAGCCATCGGCCGCGTGCCCGCGATGCTCAATTTCACCGTGGGCGTGGCCAACATGCGCAGCGCCTGCATGACCGCCGCGATCCGCACCGTCGTCACCGCGCGGGCCTTCGTCGATCAGGCCAAGCTGCACGATGTCATCGCCGCGCTCGAGGCCGATGGCCTGCGCGTGGTGTGGCTGGAGGATCTGGGCGCCACGATCGGCGGGTTCGAAAAGCTGCGCGCGCTGCTGGGCGCGGGCCGCGCCGAGAAGCGCCACCGGAAGCTCGGCATCTCGCCCGATGCGCCTGCGGTGATCCTGTTCACCAGCGGATCGGAAGGCGTGCCCAAGGGCGTGGTCCTGACCCACCGCAACCTGCTGTCGAACTGCGCGCAGCTGGCCGCGCGGATCGATTTCAATGCCTCGGACGTGGTGCTCAATGCGCTGCCGGTGTTCCATTCGTTCGGCCTGACCGGCGGCACGCTCCTGCCGTTGCTCAGCGGCATCCGCGTGGTGCTGTACCCCAGCCCCCTGCATTACCGCATCGTGCCCGCGCTCGCCTATGACGCCAATGCCACGATCATGTTCGGCACCGACACGTTCCTGTCAGGCTATGCCCGCATGGCCCACGGGTACGACTTCTATTCGCTGCGCTACATCTTTGCAGGCGCCGAGAAGGTGCGGGACGAAACGCGGCGGACTTATGCGGAAAAGTTCGGCCTGCGCATCTTCGAAGGCTATGGCGCAACCGAGGCCGCCCCGGTCATCGCGGTCAACACGCCGATGCACTTCATGGCAGGTTCGGTGGGCCGCGCCCTGCCCGCCATCGAAACCCGCCTCGAGGACGTGCCCGGCATCACCCAAGGCGGCCGCCTGTACATTCGCGGGCCCAACGTCATGGCCGGATACTACCTCGCCAGCGATCCCGGCAGGCTCCAGCCCCCGCACGAAGGCTGGCATGATACCGGCGATATCGTGACCATCGACGACGCCGGGTTCATCACCATCCGTGGCCGCGCCAAGCGTTTTGCCAAGATCGGCGGCGAGATGGTCTCATTGCCCGCGGTCGAAGGCTATGCCGCCAGGTGCTGGCCCGGCTGCGATCACGCCGTGGTCACCCGCCCCGATCCGAAGAAAGGCGAACAGCTGGTCCTGTTCACCACCACGCCCGATGCCACGCACAAGCCGCTGCAGGCCTGGGCCAAGGCCAATGGCGTGACCGAACTGATGATTCCGCGCGATATCCGCGTGGTCGAGGCGCTGCCCGTGCTTGGCACCGGCAAGCTCGATTACGTGACGATGAGTGAAATGGCCGCCGCGCCTGCGGCCACCGCACCGGTGGAAGAACCCGAGGAGGAAGAGGCGCTGCCCGGCTGAACACCGCGCGCAGCAGCGCGCCCGGTTCCGAAAGCAGGCGTGCGGGGCACGTTTCGGGCGGCTGTCCGTTAAGCAGGCAGCCGCCCAATCTCGCCGCTCATGCCTGCTCTCGGATCGGAGTGCCCGTTGTTCCCTTCGCTGTCCGAAGCCGTGGCGCTTGCCGCACAGGCGCCGACCATCAACGAATACTACTTCCAGATCCTGTTCGGCCTGGGCGCGATGATCCTGCTTGTCGCCTGGCTGCCGATCGTGCTGAGGAAGCTGCCGCTCTCGCTGCCCATCGTCTGCGTCGCCATCGGCTTCGTGGTGTTCTCCCTCCCGCCGTTTTCGGCCTGGGCGCCGCATCCCGACAAATCGCCGCGACTGGTGGAGCGGGCCGCCGAGTTCATCGTTATCGTTTCGCTGATGGGCGGCGGGTTGAAGATCGAACGCGCGGTCGCCTGGAAAAGCTGGAACGTCACGTGGCGGCTGCTGGGCCTGGCCATGCCGATCACGATTGCCCTGGTGATGCTGCTGGGCAACCAGCTTCTGGGCCTCGGCCTTGCCACC
>JAPLPG010000101.1 GCA_026400375.1 Novosphingobium sp.
CGTGCGCAAGGCCACCGAAGTTGCGCTGAACACCGGCGTTGCCGAAGTCGAAGCGCTGAAGTCGGCTGACTATCCCGATGGCGGCACGGTTTCGGACAAGCTGACCAACAACGTGGCGACCATCGGTGAAAACCAGCAGCTGCGCCGCATCAAGCACGTGGCCGTCTCCAACGGCGTCGTCGTGCCCTACATGCACAATGCTGCAGCGACCAACCTCGGCAAGATCGGCGTGCTCGTCGCGCTCGAATCCGAAGCGCCTGCGGACAAGCTCGAAGCCCTGGGCAAGCAGATTGCGATGCACATCGCCGCGGCATTCCCGCTGGCGCTGAACGCCGACGACCTCGATGCCGAACTGATCGCGCGCGAACGCAAGATCGCGGCTGAAAAGGCTGCCGAAAGCGGCAAGCCTGCCGAAGTCCAGGCCAAGATGGTCGATGGCGCCGTGGCCAAGTACGCCAAGGAAAACGCCCTGCTTTCGCAGATCTTCGTGATGGACAACAAGTCCACCATCCAGCAGGTCGTCGATGCCGCAGGCAAGGAAGCCGGCGCCAAGATCGTGCTGAAGGACTATGTCCGCTTCCAGCTCGGCGAAGGCATCGAGAAGGAAGAGACCGACTTTGCTGCCGAAGTGGCTGCTGCTGCCGGCATCAAGTAAGTCTGAAGTTTGCAATCCCCGCAAGGGCGGCTCCATCACGGGGCCGGCCATGCGGGGATTGTTATGTCTTGCGCCCTTGGCACGGCCTTTCACAGGGCTATAAGGGCGGCCACTTCACTTTCGGTCATTTCCCTTTCGATACGAGTGCATCCCGGCCATGAGCGTCCCCACTTACAAGCGCATCCTCCTGAAGCTTTCGGGCGAAGTGCTGATGGGGGAACAGCAGTTCGGGATCGACACCGAGTATGTTGCCCGGGTGGCACAGGAAGTGAAGGACGCGCGCGACAGCGGGTTGCAGATCTGTCTGGTCATTGGCGGCGGCAACATCTTTCGCGGCATGGCGGGCGCGGCCAAGGGCATGGACCGGGCGCAGGCCGATTACATGGGCATGCTCGCCACGGTGATGAACGCGCTGGCCATGCAGAATGCGCTTGAACAGATTGGCGTGCCGACGCGGGTGCAATCCGCCGTGCAGATGGACCAGGTGTGCGAGCCGGTGATCCGCCGCCGCGCCGAACGGCATCTGGAAAAGGGCCGCATCGTCATTTTTGCAGCCGGCGTCGGCGCGCCCTACTTCACCACCGATTCAGGCGCCGCGCTGCGGGCCGCCGAAATGCGCTGCGATGCCTTGCTCAAGGGCACCAGCGTCGATGGCGTCTATGATGCCGATCCCAAGAAGGATGCATCGGCAAAGCGTTATGAAACCGTGGATTACGACACGGTTCTGGCAGACAATCTCAAGGTGATGGACGCAAGCGCCGTGGCGCTGTGCCGCGACAACAACATTCCGATCGTCGTCTTCTCGATCCGCGAGCGCGGCAATCTTGCCCGCGTCCTGGCGGGCGAGGGGACGCAGACGGTCGTCAGACAAGGAGCCTGAGCCATGGCAAAGTACGACAAGGCCGATCTCGAACGCCGCATGAAGGGCGCGGTGGAATCGCTCAAGGGCGATCTTTCCGGCCTGCGCACCGGCCGCGCGAACACGGCGCTGCTCGATCCGATCACGGTCGAGGTCTATGGCAGCCACATGCCGCTGTCGCAGGTCGCCAGCGTTTCCGCGCCGGAACCGCGCATGCTTTCGGTGCAGGTGTGGGACAAATCGAACGTCACGCCGGTGGAAAAGGCGATCCGCTCGGCAGGCCTCGGCCTCAATCCGATCAGCGATGGCCAGACGCTGCGCCTGCCGATCCCCGATCTGACCGAGGACCGCCGCAAGGAACTGGCCAAGCTTGCCAGCAAATATGCCGAGAACGCCCGCATCGCTATCCGCAATGTGCGCCGTGATGGCATGGATGCGCTCAAGGCCGATGAAAACAAGAAGGAAATCTCGGAAGACGAACGCAAGCGCGCCGAGACCGATCTGCAGAAGCTGACCGACGAAATCATCAAGCAGGCCGATGATGCCGCTACCGCCAAGGAAAAGGAAATCCTGGGCAAGTGACCCTTCGGCAAGCTCAGGATGAGCGGGTCGAATCCCGGCCTGACGGAGGTTCTACAGGGCCTGCGCGCCATGTTGCCATCATCATGGACGGCAATGGCCGGTGGGCCAAGAAGCGCATGATGCCGCGTGCCTTCGGGCACAAGCGCGGGGTCGAAGCGGTGCGGGAAATTACCCGCGCGGCCAGGGGCATGGGGCTTGAAGCGCTGACGCTTTATGCGTTCTCGTCCGAGAACTGGAAACGTCCGGCCGATGAGATTGCCGACCTGATGGGACTGTTGCGCACGTTCATCCGCAACGATCTGGATGAATTCGTCGCCAACAATGTCCGCCTGCGGATCATTGGCGAATATCAGGCGCTTGCCCCCGATATTGTCGAACTGATCGAAGATGCGATGGCGCGCACCGCGCACAATACCGGCACCACGCTGGCGATTGCGCTGAACTATGGCTCGCAACAGGAAATTGCCCGCGCCGCTGCCAAGGCCGCGGCCAAGGGGGCGATCACGCCCGAGGCGATCGAGGCAGAGCTCGATACGGCCAGCCTGCCGCCGCTCGACCTGCTGATCCGCACCTCGGGCGAAGTCCGGCTGTCGAACTTCCTGCTGTGGCAAGCGGCCTATGCCGAAATGTGGTTCACCGACGTGCTGTGGCCGGATTTCAGCCCGGCCCACCTGCAAGAAGCACTGGACCAGTTCGGTGCGCGCGAGAGGCGCTTTGGTGGACGCTGATCCCGCCTCGGCGCCGGATGAGGCCGGTTCGCGCAAGAACGCCGACCTGCCGGTGCGCCTGGCCTCTGCCATTGTCATGCTGCTCATCGCCGGCGCTGCCTTCTGGAGCGGCGGGCTGGTGCTCGACCTGTTCGTGGCGGCGGTGGCCTTCGGGGTCTTTGTCGAATACGTGATGCTGTGCACCAGGATCGCTGACAATCCGGCGCGGCTGGGGACGATGGTGATCGCCGGGGCCGTCTATATCGGCTGGGCTGGGCTGGCGCTGGCGGTGATGCCCGAACCGCTGATGCTGGTGGTGCTGGGCATCGTGATCGAAGACATGGTCGGGCCTGCTGGGCGGGATGGCTGCAGCGGGTATCTGGACGGCGGTGGTGGTGCTGACCGGCGGCTATCTGATCTCGGCGATGGGGCCCACCGGGCCAAGCCTTGCCAGCGCGCTGCAGACCGCCAATGTCGGTATGGCGGCGCTGGCGGGTGCGGTGCTGGCCGTGTTTGCCCAGGCGGGTGATTTCTACCAGTCCTGGCTCAAGCGGCGGGCAGGGGTGAAGGATTCCTCGCGGCTGATCCCCGGCCACGGTGGCCTGTTTGACAGGTTGGACGGCCTGCTGCCCGTTGCGATCATCGTCGGAACGGCTTGGGCTGCCACGCAGGCCGCAACGCAGATTGGTGGCTGACACAGTGACTCGCTCGATTTCCATCCTCGGCGCCACCGGTTCGATCGGCACCTCCACGCTCGACCTGATCCGCCGCAACCGTGATCACTGGCGGGTCGTGGCGCTGACTGCCAATGGCGATGCCGCCGGACTGGCAAGCCTTGCGCGGGAATTCGGCGCAGAACTGGCCGTCGTGGCCGATGAGGCGGCGCTGGCAGAGCTGCGCGATGCGCTGTCGGGAACGAACATCCACGCCGCCGCCGGGCCCGATGCCCTGATCGAAGCCGCAGCGTGCGGCGCCGACGTGACCGTTGCAGCGATCGTCGGCTGCGCTGGCCTTGCCCCGACGATGGCCGCCATCGAACGCGGTGGCACGATCGCGCTTGCCAACAAGGAAGCGCTGGTTTCCGCAGGCGACGTGATGACGGCAGCGGTCGCCCGCCATGGCGCAACGCTGCTGCCGGTGGATTCGGAACACAACGCCATCTTCCAGTGCCTTGCCGGCAACGACATCGACCACGTCCACGCGATCACGTTGACCGCCAGCGGTGGCCCGTTCCGCGACTGGACGCTGGAACAGCTTCACGCCGCCACCCCGGCCGAGGCGGTCAAGCATCCCAACTGGTCGATGGGTGCCAAGATCAGCGTGGATTCGGCCACGATGATGAACAAGGGCCTCGAATTCATCGAAGCCTATCACCTGTTCCCGGTGGGGGTGGAGCGATTGCGGATCATCGTTCACCCGCAGTCGGTGGTCCATTCCATGGTCGAATATCGCGATGGATCGACGCTGGCCCAGCTTGGCCCGTCCGACATGCGCGTGCCGATTGCCTCGGCGCTGGCCTGGCCCGCGCGGATGCACACGCCCTGTGCGCCGCTCGATCTGGCGGCGATCGGCCAGCTGACGTTCCGCGCGCCCGATGAAGTGCGCTTTCCCGCCACGCGCGTGGCCCGCCATGCCGTGATTGCCGGCGGCGCTGCCCCGGCCACGATGAACGCCGCCAACGAGATTGCCGTCGCCGCATTCCTGGCCGGTCACATTCCGTTCACCCGCATCGTGCAATCGGTCGAGGATGTGCTTTCGCAATCCGCGCTGCCTGCGCCGACGAGCCTTGAAGACGTCATCGCCATCGATGCCCAGGCGCGCGCGCGGGCGAGGGAACTGATGGAGCGCGTGTCGTGATGCAGACTGGTCCCGTGATGGAGTTTGGCAACTGATGACGCCGCTCGAGAGCCCCGGAATCCTGACCACAATCCTTGCCTTCCTGCTCGTGCTGGGGCCCCTGGTGTTCATCCACGAACTCGGCCACTATCTGGTCGGTCGCTGGTTCGGGGTGAAGGCCGACGTCTTTTCCATCGGCTTTGGCAAGGAACTGGCCGGGTGGACCGACAAGCGCGGCACGCGCTGGAAGCTTTCGGCCCTGCCGCTTGGTGGCTATGTCCAGTTTGCCGGCGACATGAACCCCGCCAGCCAGCCCAGCGCCGATTGGCTGGCGCTTCCGGCGGAAGAGCGCAACCGCACCTTCCAGGCCAAGGCGCTGTGGCAGCGCGCACTGATCGTGCTGGCAGGCCCGGTCACCAACCTGCTGTTCGCCGTGCTGATCCTTGCCGGGTTCACGCTGGCCTATGGCAAGGTCGTGGTGCCGCCCGTCATCGGCAAGATCCAGAGCGGCTCTGCCGCCGACCGTGCAGGCATCGAACTTGGCGACCGGATCGTCTCGATCCGCGGCAAGGCGGTGGATTCGTTCCTCGAAGTCCGCCTCGAAGTCGGCCAGAATCCGGGCGAGCCGCTCGACATGGTGGTGCTGCGCGAAGGCCGCCAGGTGGAACTTGCGGCGCGGGCAGAGGTCAAGGTTGAAAGCGATCGCTTCGGCAACACGCAGAAGATCGGCTTCCTCGGCATCGGGCCCAAATCGTTCGAGGTCGTGCGTGTCGGCCCGATCGACGCTGCGGTCGATGGCGTGAAGCAGACCGGCAACATCATTTCGATGATGGTGCATGGCATCGGCCAGATCATCACCGGCAAGCGCGAGGTCAAGGAGCTTGGCGGGCCGATCAAGATCGCCAAATATTCGGGCGAACAGTTCGTTTCGGGCTGGCAATCGTTCGTCGGTTTCGCAGCACTCATCTCGATTAACTTGGGGTTCATTAACCTCCTGCCAATTCCGGTCCTCGACGGGGGCCATCTGGCTTTCTACGCAGCCGAAGCGGTGCGCAGGAAGCCGGTCGGTCCGCGCGGGCAGGAGTGGGCGTTCCGCACCGGCCTCGCGCTGGTCATGGCTCTGATGCTGTTCGTCACGATCAATGACGTGGCATCGTTGAAGGTGTTCGGGGGTTAAGCTTCTTTCCGTGTGCTGGTGCGGGGCACGGGGTTTCCGGTCGGACTGGGGTTGACGCGGAAATCGGTTACGGAATGTCTTTCCACAGAAATGCGGGGCAATGTTTGCTTGATTGGCCTTGTTGCATCGGGCAGAGGGCTGCATTGCTTGCCGTGGCCGGACACTCCTCGCGGGCGTCCACCTGCCACTTAGTACGGGATAGCGCTTGGTGATGATTGGACGGAACGCGGCACGGGCAGGCAAATTGCCCCCGCTCGGAGCGGCCTTGCTGGCAACCACCGGGCTGTGCACCGGAATGTTGGCGGCCCCGCAGGCGGCCTTTGCGCAAACCGCACCGCAGCGTGCACCGGCGCAGCGTCCGGCGGCTCGCCCCCCGGCAACGCAGCCAGCGCCAACGCAACCAGCAGCAACGCGGGCCGCAGCAGCGGCACCCGCAGCCCCTGCGGCAGTCGCGGCGCCTGTTGGCGAGGTCATCCGTTCGGTTACGGTCGAAGGTTCGCAGCGGCTCGAACCCGATACGATCCTGTCGTACATCCGGCTCCGTCCCGGCCAGACCTATACCCAGGTCGCGGGTGACCAGGCCTTGAAGGACCTCTACGCGACCGAACTGTTCGCGGACGTTTCGATCCGCAACAACGGCGGCGACGTGGTTGTCCAGGTCAAGGAAAACCCGGTCATCAACCGCATCATCCTTGAAGGCAACAAGCGCCTCAAGGAAGACAAGATCCTGCCCGAGATCAAGCTTGCGGCGCGGCAGATCTTCACCCGCTCAAAGGTCCGCGCCGACGTTGCCCGGATCATCGAGCTGTACAAGCGGCAAGGGCGCTTTGCTGCCACGGTCGAACCGAAGATGGTCATGCTTGACCAGAACCGCGTCGATATCGTGTTCGAGATCAGCGAAGGCCCGAAGTCCAAGGTTCGCCAGATCAACATCCTCGGCAACGAGAAGTTCTCCGACGGGGATCTGCGCGGCCAGATGGTGACAAAGCAGGCCCGCTTCTTCCGCCTGTTCTCGTCCGGCACCAGCTACGATCCCGATCGCCTCGCGTTCGATCAGCAGAAGCTGCGCCAGTATTACCTGACCCAGGGCTACGCCGATTTCCGCGTGGTCTCGGCCGTGGCCGAACTGACCCCGGACAAGCGCGACTTCATCATCACCTACGTGGTCGAGGAAGGCGAGCGCTACAAGTTCGGCGAAGTGAAGGTCGACAGCCAGCTGCGCGATTTCGACAGCGAGAAGCTGGCCGCCAGCCTGCCGATCAAGCAGGGCGCCTGGTACAATGCCAAGATGGTCGAGGATCAGGTCGATTCGCTGACCGAAACGGCTGGTGCGTTCGGTTATGCCTTTGCCGACGTGCGCCCCGATTTTTCGCGCAACAAGGAAGACCTGACGATGTCGGTCACCTTCCGCATTGCCGAAGCGCCGCGCACATATGTCGAACGGGTAGACGTCAACGGCAACACGCTGACGCAGGACAAGGTCGTCCGGCGCGAGTTCCGCATTGCCGAGGGCGATGCCTTCAACACCTTCCAGATCAAGCGCTCGACCAACCGCATCAAGTCGCTGGGATACTTCCAGGAAAAGTTCGAGATCGAACAGAAGCCGGGCAGCGCGCCTGACCGGATCGTGCTGGAAGCCAACGTCGAGGAACGCCCCACCGGCGAACTCCAGCTTTCGGCCGGCTTCTCGAGCCTCGAAAGCTTCATCTTCCAGGGCTCGATCCGCCAGAACAACTTCCGCGGGCGCGGCCAGACCATCGGTCTGTCGGTCGATTATTCGCGCTATACCCGGTCGGTGCAGGTCAGCTTTACCGAGCCGTACCTGTTCGACAAGAACGTCTCGTTCGGGATGGACGTCTACCGGCGCGATCTGAACAGCTTCAATTTCCAGAACCAGAACCGCAACACCACCTACAAGCAGGCGACGACCGGCTTCTCGGCGCGTGTTGGCGTGCCGCTCACCGAATACATGTCGCTGATCGGCCGCTACACCTTCAATATCGATGACGTGACGCTGGATCGCGACACGTTCTTCATCAACGGCCAGTGCAGCAACCTGCTGGCAGGGCGCTACTTGTGCGATGCCATCGGCAAGCGCACCAGTTCGATCCTTGGCGCATCGCTGGTCTACGATACGCTGGACAACCGCTTGCGGCCGTCGCGCGGCATGCAGGTCGTGCTCGGCGCAGACGTGGCCGGGCTGGGCGGATCGGTGAAGTATGCCCGCGTCACCGGCAACGCCTCGCGCTTCTGGAACGTCGGCAGCGGCTTCATCTTCTCGGTCCGGGCCGAAGGCGGCGCGATCAAGGCGCTGGGCAGCCGGTCCAACGATCCGACCGTCGACGATGTCTACCTGACCGACCGGTTCTTCCTGGGTGAGCCGCAGATCCGCGGATTCGACATTCGCGGCGTCGGCCCGCGCGTGTTGCGCAAGAACATCCTCAACGGCGTGGAAGCGACCGATCGCAACCAGTGGGTCGATGACGCGGTCGGCGGCAAGTACTACTACCTGTCGCGCGCCGAACTGGAAATTCCGCTGGGTTCGGGTGCCCGCGAACTGGGCCTGCGTCCGTCGATCTACGTCGATGCGGGCGCGCTGTGGGGCATCACCAATCCCCTGGCCGCCAATTTGGTCAACCCGCAGCGCATCTACACGGATCGCCTTACCGGCAGGCCAACCGCCAGCCCGACGGCGTCCGATGGCACCTCTAACGGCGATCCGGTCCAGATCTTCAACGAAACCTTCGTTGGCGATTCTCCGGCGCCACGCATCTCGGTGGGTATCGGCGTCAACTGGAACTCGCCGTTCGGACCCTTCCGCCTCGATTTCGCCCGCGTCCTCAAGAAGGTCAACGGCGATGACCCCAAGACATTCACTTTCAACGTGGGAACCCAGTTCTGATGAAAATCCGTTATGCTTCCGCGCTTCTTGCGGGCCTCGCTGCTGTTGCCGTTTCGCCCAATGCCGCCGTTGCGCAGGCCACCACCGGCGTCGTCGCCCCCGGCATCGCCATTGCCAATCCTTCGGCCGTGGTTGCCGCTTCTGCCGCCTATCAGACCGCGCAGTCGCAGCGCCCCACCACCTACAAGCCGCAGATCGATCAGGCCAATGCGCGCAAGACCCAGATCGAAGCCCAGCTCAAGCCGCTGATCGACAAGCTGCAGGCAGATTCGCGCGCAGCCAACCCCAACCGCGCCGCGCTGCAGCAGCAGTACGAGCAGATCCAGCAGATCGAGCAGGCCGGACAAGCCGAAATCCAGAAGATCCTCGAGCCGCTGAACCTTTCGCAGCAGTACGTGCTCGAACAGATCGGCGACAAGCTGGACGCTGCCACGCAAGCCGCGATGGACAAGAAGAAGATCTCGCTGGTGCTTGATTCGCAAAGCGTGATCAAGGCAGGCCAGACCTACAACCTCAACCAGGACATCCTGGCCGAGCTGAACAAGCAGATCCCTTCGGCCCAGCTGGTGCCGCCCGCAGGCTGGATGCCGCGCGCGCAGCGTGAACAGCAGCAGGCCGCACAGGCGCAGGCCGCTCCTGCCGCTGGCACCAAGGCTCCCGAAGGCCGGTAAGGTATTCGGGTTCCATGACAGGGATTTGCTGAAATGACCGAGGAAGCGGCTCCGGCCGTCATCACGGATTACGACGTGCGCAAGGTGATGGCGGCGCTGCCGCATCGCTATCCCTTGCTGCTGGTCGATCGCGTGGTTTCGATCACCTTGAACGAGCGCATCCACGCGGTGAAGGCCGTGTCGATAAACGAGCAGTTCTTCCAGGGCCATTTTCCCGGCCGGCCGATCATGCCCGGCGTCCTCCAGATCGAGGCGCTGGCGCAGGCCGCTGGCGTTCTCGCGGTGGAATCGCTGGGCCTGGCCGGCTCGGGCAAGCTCGTCTATTTCATGGCGATCGAAGAGGCCAAGTTCCGCAACCCGGTGGAACCTGGCGTGCTGCTCGATCTTCACGTCGAATTCACCCAGAAGCGGTCGCGCGTCTGCAAGTTTGCCGGCCGCGCCATGATTGGCGACAAGGTGACCTGCGAAGTCAGCTTCACCGCGATGATTGCCGATAGCTGAGGCTGCCGACGCTGGACATCATTGCGGCTTTCCGCTAGGCGCGCGCCCTTACAGCTTCTAGTGGCCGGTCGGAACCGGCTGCGCACCGGAGTACCCGACATGAAGACTGGCATTCACCCCGACTACCACATGATCAAGGTGCAGATGACCGACGGCACCGTTTTCGAGACTCGCTCCACCTGGGGCAAGGAAGGCGATACGCTGGCTCTCGAAATCGACCCCACGTCGCACCCGGCATGGACCGGCGGTACGCGCCAGCTCGACCAGGGCGGCCGCGTTGCCCAGTTCAACAAGCGTTTCGGCGGTCTGTCGCTCAAGCGCTGAGGACCGGCGCTCGTGCCATTCGGGAAGGGCGGCTTCGGCCGCCCTTTTCATTTGCGCAGGAACTGCACCAGTCGATATTGCTATCCCCGATAGCCGTCCTAAGATCATGTCATGACGCTGACCAATTCCCTCGAAAGCCGCCTTGGCTATCAGCTTCGCCGGGCCTCAGCCGTCATGATGGCCGATCTTTCGCGCGAACTGGCCGATCTCGATCTGCGTCCGGCCGAAGTCACCACGCTGCTGGTGATCGCGGAAAACCCCGATTGCTCGCAGACCGAGGTTGGGCAGGCACTGGCGATCAAGCGCGCCAACATGGTGCCGATCATCTCGCGGCTGATGGAACGCGGCCTGGTCGACCGCCGCCGCCTCGACGGTCGCAGCCACGCGCTGACGCTGACAGACGAAGGCCGCAAGATGGCGGACGATGCCGTCGCGCGGATCGACCGGCACGAGATGCGCTTCACCGAATTGCTCGGCCGCGTCGATGCGCAGGCGCTGTTCCGGTCGCTCCCGGTGATCCGCGCCGCGCGCGAGGTCGAGGTCGACGGTTGAGCCCCGGTCGACTTCAGGAATAGGGTCTTTCCCGGTACCACTTGGTTATCACGTACTTCAGACCTTTGCGCACTTTCATTGCATGGTGAAGCGTGGCGGCGTTGCCGCTGCCATCCGGTAGCCGGTTGTTCCAGCAAACCAGCTTGCCGCGCTCGGGCTGGATGGTCTTGTCGATGACCTTGAATCGCGTTGCCCCGCCAGCCTCGACATCGTTGAGATAGACCATGAACGTCCACGTGCGCTGGCCCGCCACACTGCAGAAACCCGCGTAGTCCACGCCGCCGGGGTCGAAAAAGTCGGTGTGCGCCTTGAACTCCTGCCCCACCTCGTAACGCTGCCCCTGGATCGGCTCGCCAAACACCCGATCGATGCCGGACAGGACGGAAAACCTCTCATCCAACGCCGCGACATCGGCCTCGTTCATCGGCAGGTCGCAGGTCTCACTGGTGCGGAAGGCGTTGTCGCCGTTGGCATCGGCCAGCGTAGAGGGCCGTCGCTGCCGCTCGATCCTGGCGATCAGCGCCGCACAATCGGCCTGAGACAGGAAATCGCGCAGCAGGAACATCTCGACCCTGGGCGTGGGCACGCGCATCGTGCCGGGTGCTGACAGCAATCGTGCAGCACAGGATTCGTTGGAGCGGTGCGTCATCTTGTGCGTACCTATGCTGCCCCTTGCCCCGCCTCGCAACTTGAAACCCCTGGCGGCTTGGTCGTAAAACCGTCACGTTTCTGCCGCATGCGAGACCTGATGACCCGATCCGCCCAAAAGCACCCTGCGCGCAACGGCTTCTCGCTGGTCGAGATGATGGTCGTGCTGCTGGTCATGGGCCTGCTCGCCACCGCAGCCGTGCTCACCATGCCCGGTGACGAACGCCGCCTGCGCCAGGAGGCAGAGCGCTTTGCCGCGCGCACCTTGGCCGCGCGCGACGAGGCCATCATCGGTGCACGGCCGGTATCGCTGGTGGTCAGCGAGCGTGGCTACTACTTCGAACGGCACATGCAGGGCCAATGGCAACCGCTGCCGGGCAAGGGCTTCGACCTGACCGGCTGGGCAGAAGGCACCACGGCCAGTGCCGCGCGCCAGCGCGTGGTGTTCGATACGCTGGGCCTTGCCAGCAGCGAAGCCGCCATCCGCCTGACGCGCGATGGCAAGGCCCTGGTCGTCCAGCTGCGCCGCGATGGCAAGGTCACCCTCGATGCAGGCTGACCGCCCGCCACCGCCCGCCAACGGCTTTACGCTGCTCGAACTTCTCGTCGCGCTGTCGGTCTTTGCGATTGCCGCGCTGGCATTGCTGCAGATGGAGGGGGCCAGCATCGCCCGCACCGCCGATCTCGACCAGCGTCTGTTGCGTGAGATCGTGGCGCAGAACATGGCCGCGGAAATCCTCACCGATCCCGCGCCGCCAGCCATTGGCAGCGCCAGCGGCAGGATCGAGAATGCCGGTCGCCAGTTCCAGTGGACCCGCACGGTGGCGGCGCGGCCCGAGTACGGCGCGCTGGCGATCGCGCTTTCGGTGCGCGAGGTCACGCCCGGCGCGCAGAGCCAGGCCTTCACGCTCGATTTCACGCGGTTGCCGGGCACATGACAGGCGCACC
>JAPLPG010000279.1 GCA_026400375.1 Novosphingobium sp.
CCGGAAGGAGAACTGATCCGCGAGGTGTGGTTCAAGGCGCCCTACTACTGCATGATGCACGACTTCGGCATCACGGAGGATTATCTGGTGCTGCACATCGTGCCCTCGATCGGCAGCTGGGAGCGGCTGGAAAAGGGCATGCCGCACTTCGGCTTCGACACGACCAAGCCGGTGCATCTGGGCATCATCCCGCGCCGCGACGACGTGCGGCAGGAAGACATCCGCTGGTTCACGCGCGACAACTGCTTCGCCAGCCATGTGCTCAACGCGTGGCAGGAGGGCACGAAAGTGCACTTCGTGACCTGCGAGGCGAAGAACAACATGTTCCCGTTCTTCCCCGACGTGCACGGCGCGCCGTTCAATGGCAGGGAGGCGATGAGCTACCCTACCGACTGGGTGGTGGACATGGCAAGCAACGGCGAGGACTTTGCCGAGATCGTGAAGCTTTCCGACACGGCCGCGGAGTTCCCCCGCATCGACGACCGCTTTGTCGGCCGCAAGACGCGCCATGGCTGGTTCCTGGAAATGGACATGAAGCGCCCCGTTGAACTGCGCGGCGGCAGCGCCGGGGGCCTGCTGATGAACTGCCTGTTCCACAAGGACTTCGAGACTGGCCGCGAGCAGCACTGGTGGTGCGGCCCGGTCTCCAGCCTGCAAGAGCCGTGCTTCGTGCCGCGATCGAAGGACGCCCCGGAAGGGGACGGCTGGATCGTGCAGGTCTGCAACCGGCTGGAGGACCAGCGCAGCGATCTGCTGATCTTCGATGCGCTGGATATCGAGAAGGGCCCGGTGGCGACGGTAAACATCCCCATTCGCCTGCGCTTCGGCCTGCATGGCAACTGGGCCAATGCGGACGAAATCGGGCTGGTGGAGAAGGAACTGGCGGCATGATCCAGCCCAGAATCCAGCCGGGCCTGGAGTTTGTCTATGAGGCCACCGGCGAGCTTGAGCCGCCGGTGCCGATCGGCGAGACATATGATGGCACCCGCCGCATCATTCCCATCGTCGGCGGTGGCCGGGTGGAAGGGCCGCTGATCAAGGGGAAGCTGATCGGCAATGCCGCAGACTGGCAGGTGACCCGGCCCGACGGTGTGACCTTTGCCGATGCGATCTACGCACTGGAAACCGATGACGGCGTGGTGATCCAGATCCGCAACCGCGGGCTGCGGCATGGCCCGCCCGAAGTGATGCAGCGGCTGGCCTCGGGGCAGGAGGTTGACCCGGCGGAGTATTATTTCCGCACCGTGCCGGAGTTCGTCGCGCCCAAGGGCAAGTACGACTGGATGAACCGATCGATCTTTGTGTGTTCGGGCGCGCGCTATCCGTTGGGGATCAAGCTTTGGGTGTGGCGGGTGACCTGAGCGGTCACCCTTTCGCCCGTTCCAGCAGCGCCGCCTCGTCACGCTGCGCGCGGCGCGCGATCAGCAGCATAAGCACCGCAATCGGGATCGCCACGACGTTGATCGAGAGCATGGCCGTGCGCAACGATCCTGTGGCATCAGACAGCAGGCCCACCACGTACGGGCCGATGCCCATGCCGAGGATGGTCATGACCAGCAGGTAGAGGCTGGCGGTAAGGCCGCGCATGCGTGGCAGGACCTGATCGTACATGATCGCGTAGAGCGGCGGCATCCAGCCGGTGAGGATGAAGCTGTAGATCAGGAAGCGGGCGTAGAAGCTGCCCGGATCGGCGGCGAAGTAGACCCAGAACGACATGACCGGCGAGACCGCCATGGCGAAGAGCGCAACCCAGGCGCGGCCGGCGCCAGGAAAGCGCTGGTTCAGCCAGTCGGACAGCGGCCCCCACGCCAGCGGACCGATGATTCCCATCGCCGCCGAAAGCAGGCCGAACTGCAGCGCGGTTTCCTGCATGGTCAGGCCGTAGGTGCGGATCAGGAAGCTGGGGTTGAAAGCCATCATCCCATAGTTCAGCACCGACTGCAGCGTGCCGACGGCGATGCACATCATCACGGTGGGCTAGCGCGAAATGACGCGGAAGGCCTGGGCGTCACCCAGCTTCATGCCCTGCATCAGGTTCACGATCACAAAGACACCGAGGCCGATCACGCACCATTGCAGCGCGTGCGGGTTCAGCGCGATGCTGCCAAGCTGCATTGGCGGCTTGGGGCTGATCGCGTTGCTGAGCAAGGTGAGCGCATATGCCGCCATTGCGATCAAGATCAGGGCAACAATATTGCCGCGCACCATGGCCGGGCTGGCACCCCTGCCCTTCATCCCGATCCAGTGGAAGCCGGGCGTGACGGAACCAAGCAGAGCAAGGCTCTGGGCGAACGGGCGTGCTTCGGCGGCGGTCTCGATGCCGTCCATCTGGCCGCGCTTGGGCTCCTTCAGCGTCCACAGGAAGGCGGCGAGGACGAAGCCTGGAGCAGCGGCAACGAGAAAGGCGAACTGCCAGCCCCTCAGCCCGCCCCCGGCGTGGTTCATGTCCCACCAGTGCGCGGCAACGCCGCCCAGGATCAACGAACCGCCAAGGCCCAGCGCAATGGCCGAGGCCATGACCGACATGACGAAGCCACGCCGATGCTTGGGCCAGAAGTCATAGACCAGCGAGGTGCCTGCAGGCGCGGTGGCCGCCTCGCCGATACCCACGCCGAGGCGTGACAGCGCCAGCATAGCAAAGCTCGACGCGAGGCCCGCAAGGCCAGTGGCAGCGGACCAGAACAGCAGGCTGATCGCCAGCAGCCGCGTGCGCACCCAGCCATCGGCCAGGCGCCCCACGGGGAGGGAAAAGAGCGCGTAGAACAGGGCAAAGACGGTGCCATAGAGCAGGCCCATCTCGGCATCGCCGATGTTCAGGTCCTTCTTGATCGCAGGCGCGAGGATCGCCAGAATTTGCCGATCGAGCAAGCTCATCGCGTTGGTCAGCGCGACGAGGATCAGCGCGTACCATGCGCCGGGGGCGAGCGTTCGGCGCGGCTGGTTGGTCATCGGCTCTCCCGTCTTCTTGTTTCATAACGTTGAGAAGCCCACCCCGCTGCGACTAAGCCTTGCTTCGCAAGACCAAGTCTCGCGGCCCTCCCGCTTGCGGGAGGGCCGTCGTAGCGATTGGTTCCCCCCTCCCGCAAGCGGGAGGGGTTGGGGGTGGGTTTCTTCACTTTAAAGCTTGAACCACTTCTCCGCGTTGGTCTGGAAGAACTTCTTCTTTGTTTCCGCGCTCATGTCCATCGCATCCATCGCGCGAACTTCGTCGGCGACGTACTGGTAGGGGTAGTCCATCGCGTACATCACGCGGTCCTCGCCCATGACCTGCTGGCAGAACTTGATCGCCGGCTCCCACGCCACGCCCGAATTGGTGACAAGGACGTTGGACTTCAGATAGCCCTCGATGGTCTTCTTGAGCGGCTTCATGCGCTCATAGCGCTGCGAGCGGACGCCGGCCTGGTGCATGTAATCAAGGCGGTAGAGCCAGTAGGGCAGCGCCTCGCCCATGTGGCCGACCATGATCTGCAAGCTCGGGTACTTGTCGAAGATACCGATGGTAATGAGGCGCAGCAGGTGCATGCCGGTTTCGACGCCGAAGCCGAAGATCGCACCATCCAGCCCGGCATCGAGCATCGGGCCGATCATCGCATCGGGCGAGGTGGCGGGGTGGATGTAGAGCGGCTGGTCGACTTCGACGAGGGCGCGGAAGATCGGGTCGAAGAACTCTTCGTCGAGATAGCGCCCTTGCGTGTGGCTGTTGATCTGGATGCCCTTGAAGCCCAGTTCCTTGGCGCCACGATGAATCTCGCGCGCTGACCATTCCGGGTCCTGCGGCGCAACGGTGCCCATGCCGATGTAGCGGGTGGGGTGTTTCTCGCAAGCGGCGGCGAGCGTGTCGTTGGCGCGGGTGGCGAGGGTCTTTGCTTCCTCGATATCGAGCAGCGGCTGGACGCCGGGCGAGGTGAGCGCGAGGATCGCCTTGTCGATGCCGGTGGCGTCCATGTCGGCAATGCGGCGATCGCCGAGATCGAGCAGGCGTTCGAGGATCTGCGTGGCGCGTTCGGACGGGGACTGCGCGTAGAAGCCCCAGAGCGACATCATGCCCCGGTCTGCCGTGCCATCGCGGATCATGCGCAGGTAGACGTCGATGATCTCGCGCGTGGCGAAGGCTTCTTCGGTGGCGATGCGCAGGTAGCCCTGGGCGCCGCCGGTCTTGAGTTCTGTGGTCATGTTTCCTCTCCGGTGTCGCGCTTTTCGTCCTTCGACAGGCTCAGGACGAGCGGGACTTTTCGTTCATTGAATTCCGCTCATGCCGAGCAGTCGACGCCTTTTCAGCCTTCATGCACGGCCTTGGTAACCATGCACGCTATCACGCCTTCCGGCCCGTCTTCGGCACCATGGCCGGACCATTTCACCCCGCCAAAAGGCGAGTCCGCGCCGCCGATCATGGTGGTGTTGAGGCCCAGCATCCCGGTTTCGATCTCGTGCGCAAGGCGCTTCTGCCGGGCCGCGCTATCGGTCCAGGCATAGGCGGCAAGGCCATAGGGCAGGCGATTGGCTTCGGCGATCATGGCCTCTTCCCCGCTGAACGGGTTTATCATCACGACCGGCCCGAACGGCTCCTCGTTCATGATATCGGCGTCCAGCGGCACTCGCGACAGGACGCTGGGGGCATAGAAATATCCCGCATTGCCAATCCGTTCGCCGCCGGTGTGCAAAGTTGCGCCGCGCGACCGGGCATCTTCGATCAGCCGGTCCATCGCTTCGGGCCGGCGGGGGTTCGCCATCGGCCCCATCTGAACGCCATCATCCAGACCATTGCCGACCTTGATCCGCCCGGTACGCTCGACAAAGCCGTCGCGGAAACGCTCGAACACGTTTTCCTCGACGATGAAACGCGTTGGCGACACGCAGACTTGGCCCGCATTGCGGAACTTCGATGCCACCATGGTATCGAGCGCCTTGTCGATATCGGCATCGCCGAACACCAGCACCGGGCCATGACCGCCCAGTTCCATGGTGGTGCGCAACATGTTGTCCGCCGCCAGCCGCATCAGGTGCTTGCCGACCACGGTCGATCCGGTGAACGACAGCTTGCGGATGACCGGCGAGCCGAGCAGGTGGCGGCTGACTTCATCGGGCACGCCGAACACGGCCTGCGCCACTTCCTTGGGCAGGCCGGCATCCAGCAGGCACTGCAGGACGCCCAGCGCCGATGCCGGGGTTTCCTCGGCGGCCTTGAGGATCACCGAACACCCTGCTGCGATCGGCGCGCCCAGCTTGCGGCCGGGATTGCCAAGCGGGAAGTTCCACGGCGCAAAGGCCGCGACCGGGCCGACAGGTTCGTGGCTGACCGTGCTGCGCTGCCCCGCCGGGCGCACCAGCGTGCGGCCATAGAGCCGGAACACTTCGCCTGCGTAGAAATTGAACAGCCCGACGTTCATCATCACTTCGATGCGCGCTTCGGGCAGGGTCTTGCCCTCTTCCATCACGGCGATGCGCGCCAGGTCCTCCTGCCGCTCCAGCATCAGCCGCGCTGCGCCTTGCAGCACGGCCGCGCGCTGCTGTGGCGTGGATGCGCGCCAGACACGAAAACCCCTCGCCGCAACTTCGAGTGCACGGTCGAGATCGGCGGCTTCGGCCAGCGGCAATTCGCCGATGACCTCGCCGGTGGCGGGATTGACGACAGCGTGAGTGCGCCGACCTGCGCCGCTCACGCGCTCGCCGTCGATGATCATGTGAAGCGCAGGATATTGGGTCATGTCATTTCCATCGGTTGCGGACGGGGACCGGGAGGAATGGCCCCCGCCCGCAATCTGTTAGCCGCGCGCGTTCTCGCGGTCGATATCGCCTTGCCAACGTTGCGGGATCATGGCCTCGCCCGTGACCGGATGCTTCATGTGGAAGGCGTTGACCTTGTGCGTGGGCCACAGCCAGTGACCTTCGATCAGTTCGTCCGGACCGGTCGGGTCGGTCGGATACGTGACCTTGGGGAACGGCACGTATTCGTGCGGCGTGTTGGCCCAGCCGGATTCAAAATCGGCGTGCCAGATCGGCATGTAGTTGAGAATGTGCATCCGCCAGACGCCGTCCACCTTCTTGTAGGTGTTCTCGTAGATGCCGCCTTCCCACCACTGGCGCGCCTTGAGGTGCGGGGCATCGCCTTCGTAGTCCTTGTGACGGCCGGCCTGCATCATCGAGCGGGCGCGGC
>JAPLPG010000099.1 GCA_026400375.1 Novosphingobium sp.
GCTCGATGCCACCAACGGTCAGAACGCCTTGCAACAGATCGAGATTTTCAAGGAAGTGGCGGGCGTGACCGGCCTGATCATGACCAAGCTGGACGGCACCGCGCGCGGCGGCGTGCTGGTGGCAGCGGCCGAGCAATATGGCCTGCCGATCCACGCCATCGGCGTGGGCGAGAAGATCGACGACTTGCGGCCCTTCGATCCCGATCTGGTCGCCAAGGTCATCGCGGGAGTATACCGGTGAGCGCCACTGACAATAAGCCTGCCAAGCCCAAGGCCTCGTGGGTCAACCTGCTGGTCGATTACGGCCCGCTGCTGGTGTTTTTCCTGGCCTATCGCCATTTCAAGCCCGCGGGCGGCGATGCGGGGCTGGCTGAAGTGGTGGCGGTGACAAAGGGCACGGCGGCGTTCATGCTCGCCACCGTCCTGGCGCTGATCATCTCCAAGCTGCGGCTGGGCAGGATTTCGCCGATGCTGTGGCTTTCGACGGTGCTGATCCTGGGCTTTGGCACGCTGACCGTGCTGCTGGGCGACCCGTTCTGGATCCAGGTGAAGCCGACCGCGATCTACCTGCTGTTTGCAGTGGTGCTGTTTGCCGGGCTTG
The DNA here is from genome assembly GCA_026400375.1 of Novosphingobium sp. GTDB lineage: Bacteria > Pseudomonadota > Alphaproteobacteria > Sphingomonadales > Sphingomonadaceae > Novosphingobium. Next base: position 602 of record JAPLPG010000099.1, read on the forward strand.
CCCGCGGCAAGGCCATGCTGCGCTATCTGCTGGAAGCGGCGTTCGACGGGCTGAGCGATGAAGGCTGGCTGAAACTGTCGCGCAACTGGGCCTGCTTCTTCCTGTTCCTGGCCGTGCTGAACGAAGTGCTGCGCCATTTCTTCAACACCGAAAACGGCAATTTCGAGGTGTGGCTCCAAGCCAAGCTGTGGGGCGTCACCTCGCTGTCGTTCCTGTTCACCTTTGCGCAGATCCCGATGCTGCTGAAGCATGGCCTGGCCGTGGATGCCGAGCCCGAGGCCGAGACGACTTCGCCGCACGACTGAACCGATGTTCGAACGAACAGGTCGGCCTTGCCCTTATTTCGTGTGACATTTGCGTCACGCCGCTTAATATGCGCGGCAACCGAAGGGGCATGGTCGTGCCCCTGCAAAACATGACGGTTGCAAATAGGGGGAATTCTCATGGCCAAGTTCTTTGGCAATCTTCATCTCGTTCTTGTGGTGGGCGTGGTTGCAGCCATCGCCCTGATGCTGGCCTACGGTGATTCTGCACCGATCGATGCCAACGCCGTGTTGCGCTGGATGCACGTGTTCTTCGGCATCGTGTGGATCGGCCTGCTTTATTACCTGAACTTCGTGCAAGTGCCGACAATGCCGAAGATTCCGGCCGAACAGAAAGGCGCGATCACCGGGCACATCGCACCCAAGGTATTCCTGTTCTTCCGCTATGGCGCGCTGCTGACGGTGATCACCGGCCTCGGCATCGCAACCGTGTCGGGCTATGCCCATCAGGCGATGACCTTCACCGGTGAAGGCAACGTGAACCTGATCGGCGTCGGCATGTGGCTGGCCCTGATCATGGCGTTCAACGTATGGTTCATCATCTGGCCCGCCCAGAAGAAGATCCTTGGCATCGTTGAAGCCACGGCCGAGGAAAAGGCTGCTGCTGCGCCGCGCGCGCTCTATGCCAGCCGCACCAACACGCTGCTGTCCTTGCCGATGCTCTATGCGATGGTGAGCGCGAACCTCGGCTGATTCCTGCCTTCAGGCTGAGCCAGAAACAAGGGGCGCGGCATCGCAGGGTGCCGCGCCCTTTTGCGTCCGGCAGGACTTTTTCCGGGCTGGGATACTCTTGCGGCTTCGGGCGTTGCTCCCTCAACCCGTAGTGCGGGCCTGATATCGAAAGGGAGTAATCCACCACATGCGTAAACTCATCCTGATCGCCGCGACTGCCGCCAGCGCCTTTGCCCTTACCGCCTGTTCGGAAAAGACGCAGGATGCCGCCGGGGCAACGGCAGAATCAGCCGGTGACGACGTTGCCAATGCCGCCGACAAGGCCGCTGCCGCAACCGACGAGCTGGGTGACAAGGCCGCCAATGCGGTGGACAATGCCGCTGCCGCAACCGACGAAATGGCCGACAAGGCCGCTGCAAAGACCAAGCAGGAAGCGGCCGAAGCCGAAGCCAGCCTGCACAATGAGTCCGTGGCAGAAGCCAAGAAGGACTGATTTTCCGGTCATGCATCCCGGGACGGCAGGCCGTTCCGGGGCATTTCCTCATGAGGCTGCCGGACCCGGCGGCAACCGCCCGTCAAGCGGTGACGCGTCAAGCGGTGAACAGGGCGCCCAGCTTGTCGAGCAATTGCGACGAGATATAGGGCTTGCCCAGGATCGGACGATCATCGAACGGCGCATCGACCGAGCCGTAGCCGGTGGCGATCACGAACGGCACGCCGCGTTCGGTGCGTTCTGCAGCCAGTGGAATGCCGGGCTCTCCGGCAAGATTCCAGTCCAGCACCGCCGCATCGATGCCCCCGGCACCGATGGTTTCCATCGCCTCGCTGACCCGGCCCACCGGACCCAATGGAATGGCGCCGGCATCCTCGAGCGTATCGCACAGCATGGCGGCGACGATGAATTCGTCTTCGATCACCAGAATGCGTTTGCCTTCAATCATCTGTCACGTCCTGCGATGCTGCGCCGCCAGTCATTTCGGTAATCATGCCTGTCTGCCCCGGAATGGTCAGCACGCAACGCACCCCGTCCGGATCATAATCAAGCTGCACCGATCCCCCCAATTGCCGGGGAACGGCCTCGGACACAAGCCGCGATCCGAAACCCTTGCGCACAGGAGCGATGACGCGCGGGCCGCCGCGTTCCTGCCAGCAGATCTCCACCTCGCCAGCGGCGGTCACCGACCAGACGACCGACACCTGCCCATCGGCGACCGAAAGCGCCCCATATTTCAAGGCGTTGGTGGCAAGTTCATGCAGCACCATCACCAGCGAAACCGTTGCCGTGGACGAGACGATGACGTCCGGCCCGGAAAAGTGCAGCCGGGCATCGCCATGGCCGAGAATCAGCAGGCCGTGGCGGACGATTTCCGCCAGCGGCACCCCTGCCCAGTTCGTGCGGCTGAGCGCATCGTGCGCGGCCGAGAGCGCGGCAAGGCGTTCGTTGAAGGTGCCCACCGGCGCGGCCGGCAGGCTGGCACCGCGGAAGGTCTGGTGCGCCATGGCCTGGACCACCATCAGCGTGTTCTTGACCCGGTGGTTGAGCTCGCCCACCAGAAGTTCAAGCTGTTCTTCCAGCAGCTTGCGTTCGGTAATGTCGATGCCGGTGGACTGGGCAACATGCCAGCGCCCCGCCTCATCGAATTCCAGCGCATGGTTGCGCCACAGGGTCCAGCGGGCGCCGGTGGCCGCTTCGAAGCGATTTTCGATGGTCAGTTCGGGGTGCTGCGGCGTCAGCCGCTCCAGCATCTGCGACACGTGCTGGTGATCTTCGTGCGAGACGAAGTTCCACAGGTTCTGGCCGGTCAACTCCTCGGGTTCGCGGCCGAGGGAGCGGGCATAGGCCCGGTTGACGAACAGGATGGTGCCATCGGCGCGAAAGCGGCAGACCGTTTCAAGCTGGGCATCGAGTATTTCGCGCAACAGCGCTTGGTCAGACATTGCTCTGCGCCCCATGCAGCCGGATCAACCGGCCGGCCATCTGCTTTTCCTGGCGATCCATGCACCAGCCGATAGTGCTGGACGGATCAGGTTTGCCCTACAACGGCGGAAAGTGTCAAATTTTCAACTGGCTGCCAAGTTCGACAACGCGATTGGTGGGCAGGCGGAAGAATTCCATGGCGCTGGCGGCGTTGCGCAGCATCCAGGCAAACAGCTTTTCGCGCCACAGCGCCATGCCGGGCTTGTCGGAGGCGATAAGCGTCTGCCGAGACAGGAAAAAGCTGGTCTTCATCATGTTGAACGGTTCCCCGCACATGCTGACCTTCTTCAGCGCGGCGGGCACGTCGGTTTCCTCAAGGAAGCCGAAGCGCATGGTCAGGCGGTAGAAGCCGTTGCCATAGTCCTTGACCGAGAAGCGTTCGGTCTCCTCGACGAAGGGGACATCCTCGATCGACACGGTGAGGATCACGACCCGTTCATGCAGGACCTTGTTGTGCTTGATGTTGTGCAGCAGCGCCGATGGCACGCCGGCGGCCGTGGACGCCATGAACACCGCCGTGCCCGAGACGCGCGCGGCGCTGGAATGGGCAGACCGCGTGAACACTTCGAGCGGGATGGTGCCTTCGGCCATGTTGGCGCGCATCAGTGCCCGGCCGCGCGACCATGTGGTGAGCAGCGTGAAGATCGCCACGCCCATCACCAGCGGCACGTAGCCCCCGTCCGGGATCTTGGTGAGGTTGGCGCCGAGGTACGCGGCGTCAATCGCGAAGAACAGCGCGAGCATGGCCACGGCGGCGGGCATCTTCCACTGCCACAGCTTGAACAGCACCACCGCCAGCAGGAAGTTGTCGATCAGCATGGCGCCGGTCACCGCGATGCCATAGGCGGCGGTAAGGTTGGACGAACGCTGGAACACCAGCACCAGCAGGATCACCGCGATCATCAGCGCCCAGTTGATCACCGGGATGTAGATCTGCCCCGCCGCGGTGGAGGTGTGCTTGATCGTCATGCGCGGAATGAAGCCGAGCTGGATCGCCTGCTGGGTAACCGAGAACGCGCCCGAGATGACCGCCTGCGAGGCGATGACAGCAGCGGCCGACGCGATCAGCAGCAGGGGCCACTGGAACCATTCGGGCGCCAGGTAATAGAACGGGCTGGCCAGCGCCGCCGGATTGCGGATCAGCAGGGACGCCTGGCCAAGGTAGTTCAGCACCAGCGCAGGCAGCACGAAGGCCAGCCACGATACGCGGATCGGGCTGCGGCCGAAGTGGCCCATGTCGGCGTAGAGCGCCTCTGCCCCGGTTACGGCGAGCACGGCTGCGCCCATCGCGAGGAAACCGCGGAACGGATCGGCGAGGAACATCTGCGCCGCGTAGTGCGGGCTGAGCGCAGCGATCACTTGCGGATGCTGGGCAATGCTGATCGCGCCGAGGACCGAAATCGTGGCAAAATAGAGCAGCATGATCGGGCCGAAGAAGGTGGCGACCTTTTCCGTGCCGCGGCTCTGGATGAAGAACAGCCCGATCAGGATGGTCAGGACCAGCGGCACGATCAGTCCCTGCATCGACGGGCGGTAGACCGCCACACCCTCGATCGCGCCCATCACCGACACGGCCGGCGTGATCATCGAATCGCCATAGAACAGCGCGGTGGCGAACACGCCGAGCAGGATGATGCCCTTGCCCCAGCGCTTGCCATCGGTGTGCTGGTTGATCAGCGCGAGCAGCGCGAGACTGCCGCCCTCACCCTTGTTGTCGGCACGCATGATGATCAAGACGTACTTGAACGTCACGATGA
>JAPLPG010000234.1 GCA_026400375.1 Novosphingobium sp.
ACGGCGGAATCTGTGGTGTTCACGTGCTGCCCGCCCGCCCCGCTGGCGCGATAGACGTCGATCTTCAGATCCTTGTCCTCGATGCGCACGTCCACCTCGTCCGGCTCTGGCAGCACGGCGACGGTGGCGGCAGAGGTGTGGATGCGCCCGCCGGATTCGGTTACCGGCACGCGCTGCACGCGGTGGACGCCGCTTTCGAACTTCAGCTTGGCAAAGACACCATTGCCGGTGACGTTGGCAACGACTTCCTTGTAACCGCCGATGTCGTTGGCGTTGACCGAGACGACCTCGACCCGCCAGCCCTGCTCCGCTGCGTATTTCTCGTACATGCGGAACAGGTCGGCGGCGAAGAGCGCGGCCTCGTCGCCCCCGGTGCCGGCGCGGATTTCGAGCATGGCCGGGCGCACGTCGGCGGCGTCGCGCGGCAGCATGGCGATGGCGAGGCGGTGTTCGGCCTCGGGCAGGTCGGCGCGGATGCGGGCGAGTTCCTCGTCAGCCAGTTCACGCATGTCGGGATCGTCAATCGTAGCGAGGCTCACCAGTTCCTCGCGCATCGCGGCGATTTCCTGCGCGATGCGGGCGACAGGTTCAAGCTCGGCATAATCGCGGCTGGCGGCGATGAAGTCTGCGCCTTCGAGCGTGCCCGACGCAAGCCGCGCTTCGAGTTCGGCGAAGCGGTGCGTCAGGTGGCCGAGGCGGGTGTCGGAGACGCTCATTTGCCCCCCTCCCCGGCGGGGAGGGGCTGGGGGTGGGGGAGCGCGGCGAAGCTGCGCGTGAACGCTGGCGTGAGCACACCCCCACCCGGCCTCCCCCTCGAGGGGGAGGGGCAGATTGTGCTGCTTCCATAAGAAAGCGCGTCATGCTGGACTTGGTTCGCTTTGCTGGCCGGACGGCTCAGCATCCAGCCCTCCGCAGGCGATGTCCGTGCGGGGGGAAAGATTGACCCTGAAACAAGTTCAGGGTGACGATTGTCATCACTCATCGCCCCCAAGAATCCATAAATCGCTCAATACGGTCACCCAAAGGAGAGATCGGAGTTGAGCGCAACTTGGACATCGGAATACCTTCTTGCATGCCAACAACTAGCAAGCACGCTGCGCCGAGCTTTACGGCCTTGTCGTACCGCTTTCGAGGTGAGCCAGACGCAATCATGTCAGCCACGAAGTTTTCGCGTCTCAAGGCGGCAAGCATCCGAGTTGCGTAGTCCAGTGCTGCGTCGTCTTCTACCGCGATGACGATTTCTAGCGGATTATCAAACTTCTGCCCCTTTTCCCCGACCAGCATCGCCAGCCGTTCAATCCCCGCGGCCCAGCCGACCGCTGGCGTTGCCGCGCCGCCCAGCGCTTCCATCAGCCCGTCATAGCGGCCGCCGCCGAGCACGGTGCCCTGTGCGCCCAGCCGGTCGGTGACGAATTCGAACGCCGTGTGCCGATAGTAGTCCAACCCGCGAACCAGCGCCGGAGCACGCGTCCAGGTAACGCCCGCTGCATCCAGCCCGCCAGTGACCTTGGCGAAGAAGTCCTTGGCCTCGTCCGACAGGTAATCGTCGATCCGGGGCGCGTCGGCGGTGAAGGGTTTGTCGCGCGGGTCCTTGGAATCGAGGATGCGCAAGGGGTTGCGTTCCAGCCGGTCCTGCGAATCTTCCGAAAGATCGCCCTTCACGGCGCGGAAGTAGTCGATCAGCGCCGCGCGCCAGGCATCGCGGCTGGCGCCATCGCCCAGCGTGTTTAGCTGGAGCGTCACGCCTTCTGCAATGCCCAGTTCCTTGAGCAGCTGGTCGGCCATCACCAACAGTTCGACATCGGCCTGCGGTTCGGCCGCGCCGATCACTTCGGCGTCCAGCTGGTGGAACTGGCGGTAGCGGCCCTTTTGCGGGCGTTCGTAGCGGAACAGCGGGCCGTGCGTGGCGACCTTCAGCGGGGCATATTGCTGCCAGCCATCGGTGATGAAGGCACGGGCGATGCCGGCGGTGAATTCCGGGCGCAGGGTCAGCGATTCCCCGCCGCGATCCTCGAAGCTGTACATTTCCTTGGAGACGACATCGGTCGTCTCGCCCAGCGAGCGGCTGAACACGGCGGTCTTTTCGAAGACCGGCATTTCCACGCGGCGGAAGCGGTAGAGCTTGCGGACGCGTTCGAAGGTTTCGACGACGAAGGCGAAGGCTTCTGCATCGGGGCCGAAGATGTCCTGGGTGCCGCGGATGGCCTGTGGGGTCTGGATGCTTGGGGTCTGGGTGCTCATGCGGCGCGATTAGCCGGAAAGCGCGCAAACGGAAAGTCTTGCGAAAAAGGCGGCGGCAACCGGTTGCGAATGCGACCGCATCGGGCCATGAACTGGCGCATGCTGAAAATACGCGCGGTCGCCCCGCTCCTCCTCGCCCTTTCCGTTTCACAACAGGCGCTTGCCGCCAATTCCGCGCCAAAGGCCGTGCCGATCACGCAGACCGTGCCCGATGCGCAGGACGTGCCCTATCCCGGCACGATGACGCTGGACATCGATGCTTCGGACATCACCCGCCGCGCCTATCGCGTGACGCAGGTGATCCCGGTGGCCGCAGGCGCGCAGGAGCTGATCCTGCTGTTCCCGCAGTGGCTGCCCGGCAATCACGGCCCGCGCGGCCCGCTGTCCGAGCTGGTCGGCGTGCAGTTCTTCGTCGATGGCAAGCCGGTGGAATGGAAGCGCGACCGGGTGGAGGTGTTCGCCTTCCACGTGATGCTGCCAGCCGGTGCCAAGGCGGTGACCGCCAAGTTCATCCACACCTCGCCGCTCGATACCCGCGAAGGGCGCATCACGATGACGCCCGAAATGCTGAACCTGCAGTGGGAGAAGATGAGCCTTTATCCCGCAGGCCACTATGTGCGCCAGATCAGGGTGAAGCCCACCGTCACCCTGCCGCAGGGCTGGACGCCCGCCACCGCGCTGGATGGCATGGCGATGAGCGGCAACCGCGTGACCTGGGCCGAAACCGATTACGAAACGCTGGTCGATTCGCCGATCTTTGCCGGCAAGTATTTCAGGAAGTGGGATCTGGGGCAGAAGGTCACGCTCAATGTCGTGGCGGACAAGCCCGAGCAGCTCGAGGCCAAGCCCGAACACATCGCCGCGCACACCGCGCTGGTCGATGAAGCCCGGCTGGCCTTCGGGGCCAACCACTTCGACCATTACGAATTCCTGCTGGCGCTGTCCGACAAGATCGGCGGCATCGGCCTTGAGCACCACCGGTCGAGCGAGAACCAGCTGGAGCCCGAAGCCTTTACCGAGTGGGCCAAGCAGGAATGGGACCGCAACCTGCTGCCGCACGAGTATTCGCATTCGTGGTCGGGCAAGTTCCGCCGCCCGGCGCGGCTGTGGACGCCCGATTATCGCCAGCCGATGCAGGGCGATCTGCTGTGGACCTATGAAGGGCAGGACCAGTTCTGGGGCGCCGTGCTGGCCGCCCGTTCAGGCATGCAAGGCAAGGACATGGTGCTGGGCATGCTCGCTTCGTGGGCGGGCGGGTTCACCCAGCAGCCGGGGCGTGACTGGCGCTCGGTCGAGGATACCGGCTTCGATCCGGTGTTCGCCTCGCGCAAGCCCAAGCCGTTTTCGTCGCTGGCGCGCAACGAGGACTATTACACCGAAGGCGCGCTGGTGTGGCTGGAGATCGACCAGACCTTGCGTGAAGGCACCGGCGGCAAGAAATCCATCGACGATTTCGCCAAGGCCTTCTTCGGCATGAATCCCGGTGATTTTGGCCAGATCCCGTTCGAGGTCGACGAGATCGTGACCAAGCTCAACGCGCTCTACCCCTATGACTGGGCCAAGCTGATCGACACCCGCATCAACCAGCCGGGCCAGCCCGCGCCTCTGAACGGCATCGTCAAGGGCGGCTACAAGCTGGTGTGGAAGGAAGAGCCGAACCCTTATGTCAAGGCGGCGATGGATTCGGGCAAGGGCCTCAGCCTCGCCAACTCCATCGGCCTGTCGCTCGACAAGGACGGCAAGGTGACCGGCACCCGCTGGGACAGCCCGGCCTTCAACGCCGGGATCGTGACCGGGGCGCAGATCATGGCGGTGAACGGCGTGGCCTATGCCGCCGATGGCCTGAAGAAGGCGATCACCGCCGCCAAGGGCGAAAAGGGTGCGCCATTGGACCTGCTAGTCAAGCGTGGCGACCGGTTCGACACGATCCGCGTCGACTACAAAGACGGCCTGCGCTATCCGTGGCTTGAACGGGTGGCACCGGGCAAGGCGCCGACCGGGCTTGACCTGCTGCTCGAACCAAAGCGGCCGATGCCTGCCCCTGCCCGCAAGAAATGAACGAAACGGGGCGCGGCGGGCCGAAGCCCGGTTCCGGGGGCGGCCTGGGAAACCGGGTCGCCCCGCCGCGCTTCGTCCTGTTCCTCGTCCTGCTGCTGGCAGGCTTCATCGGCTTCAGGCAATTGCCGGGCTCGGCAGGCCTTGCCGATGCGGCGGCGATGGGTTTCGATCTGGCGGCGGCAGTCTTCCTGCTGTCGCTGGTCCCGCTGATGCGCAATTCGAGCACGGCGACGATTCGCCAGCATGCTGCCCGCAACGATGCCAACCGCGTGCTGGTGCTGGTGATCACCACGGTTGTGACCACGGCCGTGCTGGCGGCGATATCGGGCGAACTGCCCCGCGCTTCGGCAGGAGACCCGATCGCCCTGGCCAAGCTGGTCGGCACGCTGGTGCTGACCTGGCTTTTCGCCAACACGGTCTACGCCCTGCACTACGCACATCTCTACTTTGCGAGCGATGAAAGCGCGGGTGGCGGCAATCAGGATGGCGGGAGCAGAGACAGCGGGGGCATCGACATGCCCGGCACGCCCGAACCCGATTACCTCGACTTTGCCTACTTCAGCTTCACCCTTGGCATGACCTTCCAGACATCGGACGTGGCCATCACCGGCCGGTCGATCCGCCGCATCGCAACGCTGCACGCCTTTGCCGCCTTCGTGTTCAATATCGGCGTCATCGCCTTTACGATCAACGCGCTGGGATAGCGGGCCAGCGGCAACTTTAGCCATAAGTCTTGTTGCAGCGCACAAGCCGCTTCGCTAGGGCCTGCGCGTAATCACCACCCAACATTAGGGGCAAAGATGCGCATCGACATGATTCCCACCGGCGACAATCCGCCGGAAAGCCTGAACGTGATCATCGAGGTTCCCGTCGGCGGTGAACCGGTGAAGTACGAATTCGACAAGGCATCGGGCGCGCTGTTCGTGGACCGCATCCTCCACACGCCGATGCGCTATCCCGCGAACTACGGCTTTGTTCCGCACACGCTTTCGCCCGATGGCGATCCGCTGGACGCGCTGGTCATCGCGCGCTCGCCCTTCGTGCCGGGGTCGGTGGTGCGTGCCCGCCCGATCGCGGTGCTGAACCTTGAAGACGAACATGGCGGCGACGAAAAGCTGGTCTGCGTGCCGGTCGATTCCACCTTCCCGTACTATTCGGACGTGAAGGAAAAGGAAGACATCCCCGAAATCGTGCTGCAGCAGATCGAGCACTTCTTCACGCACTACAAGGACCTGGAAAAGGACAAGTGGGTGCGCGTGGGCACCTGGGGCGGCGCCGAAGACGCCCGCCAGATCACGCTTGAAGCGATCGAGCGCGAAAAGGCTGCAAAGGCCGCCAAGGGCGCCTGAGCTTGCGATCAGGCAGGAAAAAGGGGCGCGGGTTCAACTGAACCGGCGCCCTTTTTTGTACGTGTGGCTTTGCCCACCCCGCTGCGACCAACCTCGCCTTCGGCTCGCCAAGTCTCGCGGCCCTCCCGCCTGCGGGAGGGCTGGATCAAAGCATTCTTCCCCCCATCCCGCGAGCGGGAGGGGCCGGGGGTGGGTTCTTCCCTCAATCCCCCGCAACGCTCATCCCGTCCACCCGCAGCGTGGGCGAATCGATGCCGCGATGAACCTCGAGGTCGTTGGCCGGGACCAGCGCGGCGAACATGTCGATCAGGTTGCCCGCCACGGTGAATTCGGCAATGGCGCCTGCCAGCTGGCCATTGACGATGCGGAAGCCCGAGGCGCCACGGCTGTAATCGCCAGTCACGCCGTTCACGCCATGGCCGATCAGTTCGGTCACATAGACGCCATCGGCGATGTCGGCCATCAGCTCTTCCGGAGAAGCCGTGCCCGCCTCCAGCACGACATTGCTGGAGGTGACATGCGGCGCGCCCGATGACCCGCGCGAGGCGTGGCCGGTGGGCGCAGCGCCCAGCTGGCGCGCGGCGGCGGCATCCATCAGCCAGCCGGTGATGTGTCCGGCATCGACCAGCTTGCGCGGGGCGGTCGGCAGGCCTTCACCGTCGAACGGGCGTGACCGCAACCCGCGCCGGCGCAGCGGATCGTCGGTGATCGTGATCGCGGCATCGAACAGCTTCTGGCCATCGCGGTCGAGCAGGAAGCTGGCGCGCCGGGCGATCGACGCGCCCGACATCGCGCCGATCAGGTGCCCGATCAGCGACCCTGCCACGCGCGGATCGAACACCACCGGCATCGCCCCGCTCTTGACCCGGCCCGGGTTCAGGCGTCGCACCGCCCGTTCGCCCGCTTCACGCCCGATCGCTTCGGGGCCGAGCAGGTCTGCGGCATGGCGCGCGCTGCGCCATGAATAGTCGCGCTGCATCCCGCTGCCCTCGCCCGCCACGACGCTGGCGGAAAGACTGTGGCTGGACGCGGCGTAGGCGCCGGAAAAGCCGTGGCTGGTGGTCAGCGCAAACAGCCCGCGGCCGGTGGTTGCGCCACCGCCTTCGCTGTTGGTCACGCCGGGGATGGCCCGTGCGGCATCCTCGGCCTCTTCGGCAAGGCGGCGCAGGTCGGCCGGGCTGCGTTCGGCGGCGTCTTCCAGATCGAGATCGGGCCGTTCGGCGCGCAGCAGCAGGTCCGCGTCGGCAAGGCCGGCAAACTTGTCGGGCGGGGCC
>JAPLPG010000226.1 GCA_026400375.1 Novosphingobium sp.
CCACATGGACTGCCGTGGTGGATTTGCCGGTTCCGCCCTTTTCGTTGGCGAAGACGATGCGGTGCGGACCGTTGGACAAGGCTCGATACTCTCTTTCGCCCAGGAGGCATTTGCGTGGCGTTTGTCGGCTTGCGAGAGGCAGTCAGCCCCCTTATCGCCCACATGTCCCGACTTACTGGAGAGGCTGCCAAGGTGCAAACGATCAACCGGCTCGATGACCTGCGCAGGGCGGTCGATGCGCTTAAAATCGGGGGAAAAAGCATTGCCTTCGTGCCCACAATGGGCGCGTTGCACGAAGGCCACCTGACGCTGGTGCGCCAGGCCCGCAGCCGTGCCGACCATGTCGTCGCCTCGATCTTCGTCAATCCCCGGCAGTTCGGCCCGACCGAGGATCTGGACGCCTATCCCCGCCGCATGGCCGCAGACGCTGCGCTGCTGGAGGCCGAAGGCGTTGCCATTCTCTGGGCGCCCACGGTCGATCAGATGTACCCCGATGGCTATGCCACCAACATCAGCGTGACCGGGGTGAGCGACGTGGCCTGCGGCGCGGCGCGGCCCGGCCATTTCGACGGTGTGGCGACGGTGGTGTGCAAGCTGTTCAACCAGGTGCGCCCCGATGTGGCGCTGTTCGGGCAGAAGGACTGGCAGCAACTGGCGGTGATCCGCCGCATGGCCCGCGATCTGGACCTGACGCAACCGCCCGTGGACAACATCATCGGCGTGGAAACCGTCCGCGAAGCCAGTGGCCTCGCTATGAGCAGCCGCAACCAGTACCTGACCGAAGGCGAGCGCGGACAGGCGGCCGAACTTTCGGCGGCGATGCGCCGCGCGATCGCTGCCATCGTGGGGGGAGCAGACGTTGGGGCAAGCCTGGAAGCGATGAAGGCCGAGATCCTGGCCGCGGGCTTCACATCGGTGGATTATGGCGATCTGCGCGATGCACAGACGCTTGAGGGCCTGCACGAATGGGACGGGCGCGAGGCGCGCCTGCTGGTGGCGGCGCGCATCGGCGCGGCGCGGCTGATCGACAACATGGCGGTCGGCTGACCTTTCGGGCCAGCCGACCGCTAGAAAGACGTATTAGCCAGACAGGCGTATCAGCCAGAAAGGTGGTCAGTACGTCGACGGCGGATCGCTGGCCGGAAAGCTTTCATCCGAGGCCTGATCGACATCGTCCCAGCGCTGCGGCGTGGACCGCATGCCTTCCGTGCCGGCAGAGCGCACCTGCGCAAAGTTGTCGCTCGAGGTTTCGCCGTCAGCGAACGCTGCACGCGGCTGTGCGTTCTGTTCGCGGTTCACCATCCGCCACAATCCATATCCTGCCGCACCTGCGACAGCCCATTGCAAAAGGCCCATGCCCATCTCCTATCGTCGAAGGCCAGCCTGCATTGGCAAGGCCTTCATCACGAAAGACAACGCACAAATCCCTGAAAGGGTTCAGGGAATCGTTACCGTGGGCGGGCGCGGGGTAGGTGTTGACCGGGGCCGCAGGACCGCGACGCCCGCTTGCGCGCCTTGCGGATTTTCATTCTCGCGCCGGCCAGTGGCGCGGTTGAGGAAATCGTCGTTGGCGGCCTGCGGCGAATTGGGTGCGTAGCCCTCGGGCGGGGCATCGGGATCATAAGGCGCGCTGTCCTCATCCGGCGCGCGACGCTGGCCGCGCCGCTGCGATGGATCGACCAGATTGCCCTGTTCATCGACGTAGAAGTAATCGTCGGGGTTGCCGAGCATCGCCTCGTCGTCAGGCTCAAGCTGCCATTCGGGCAGTTTGAGTTCGGTATCGAATTTCTCGACCGGACGTTTGCCCGTGGCGATCTTCATGTAGGCGGCAAAGGCGCGCGCCGGGGCTGCGCCGCCCTGCAGGCCGGGCACCGCCTTGGCATCATCGCGGCCCATCCACACGCCCGTGGTGATGCCGCTGGAAAAGCCGAGGAACCAGCCATCCTTGTTCGACGATGTGGTGCCGGTCTTGCCCGCCACCGGACGCCCGATCTGTGCCGCACGGCCGGTGCCGATGTTGACCGCGGTCTGCATCAGGTCGGTCATGCCGGCGGCGACATAGGGCGGCACCGGCTGCTGTGACGTTTCCGGGCGATAGCGGTAGAGCACTTCGCCATCGGTGGTGGTGACCTTGCGGATGCCGTAGGGCATGACCGACATGCCCTTGGCCTGGACCGAGGCGAAGGCGCGGACCATATCGATCACGCGCGCTTCGGATGATCCCAGCACCATCGAGGGCAGGGTATTGATCGGCGTGGTAATGCCAAAGCGCCGCGCCATGTTGGCGACCTGTCCGAAGCCGACCTCGTTGCCCAGCTGGGCCGCCACGGTGTTCTTGGAATAGGCAAAGGCGGTGCGCAGATCGATTTCGCCGGCATAGCGTCCGCCATCGTTGCGCGGGGTCCAGCCATCGATGGTGACCGGTTCATCGACCACGCGATCATCGGGGGTGTACCCGGCCTCGAGCGCCGTGAGATAGACGAACAGCTTCCACGCCGAACCCGGCTGGCGCACGGCATTGACCGCGCGGTTGTAGTTCGACGTCACGTAATCGGTGCCGCCGACCATGGCCAGCACCGCGCCATCGCGATCGAGCGAGACGAGCGCGCCTTGCGCCCCCTTGGGCGCGAACCCGGCGATGGCGCTGGTGGCGGCCTTCTGCATGACCGGGTCGAGCGTGGTCCAGACCTCTATCGGCTTGTCGTTTTCAGGCAGGATCAGGTCGAGCTGCGGCAGCGCCCAGTCGGTGAAATAGCGGGCCGAATTCTGCCCGGCCCGATCCTCGACCATCTTGACCTGCCTGAGATCAACCTCGCGGGCTTCCTGCGACGAAAGATAGCCGTTGGATTCCATCGTCTTGAGAACAACGCCCGCGCGGCCGACGGCGGCATCGGCATCGGCGGTGGGCGAATAGCGCGAAGGGGCCTTTACCAGGCCGGCAATGATCGCGGCTTCGGGCAGGGTGATCTCTTCCCCGGCATGGCCGAAGAATTTGCGCGCCGCGCTATCGATCCCATAGGCCCCACCGCCGAAATAGACCTTGTTGAGGTACAGTTCGAGGATCTGGTCCTTCGAGAATTTCTGTTCGAGCGCCAGCGCCAGCACCCATTCGCGCGCCTTGCGGGCGAAGGTCTTGTTGTTGTTGAGGAAGATGTTGCGGGCCAGCTGCTGGGTGATCGTCGATCCGCCCTGCCGCCACGTGCCGCTTTCCACGCGCACCATCAGCGAACGCACGACGCCGACCGGATCGACGCCCCAGTGGCTGCGAAAACGCCGATCCTCGACCGAGACCATCGCATCGCGCATGACCTGCGGAATGCGTTCGTACGGCACCCATTTGCCGTAGCTCGGCCCGAGCGTGACGATTTCCGAACCGTCGGTCGCGCGCACCACGATCATCTGGCCGGTCTGGCTGGACTTCAGTTCCTGGTAGCCCGGCAGCGAGCGCATGGTGACGGCGACCGCCACGGCCAGTGCGGCCGCGCCGAGCAGGGCAAGGCCCGCGCCCCACATCAGCAGCCGGCCAAGCCAGCGTCCGGCTGTGGAGCGACCTTTGGGTTGCGGTTCGGACCGGCCGCCATCGGGGCGGCGGAGATTGTCCCGTCTGGCCATCAGTCTTGTACCGCTTCCCTCATTCCAGACAGGCCTCATTCCAGACAGGCCCACTCATGGCCCCGACACGTTATTGCGGCCTTTGCATAGGCCAAACACAACACAGGGTTAACCGCAAATCGCCCAAGCGCCTTGCAGGGTCTGCCGACGTCGGTTTTACGGCCTTCCGGCTTTCAGTCTTCCGGCTTTCAGTCTTCCGGTGTGAAATCGAGCGAGGCGCTGTTCATGCAATAGCGCAGGCCGGTGGGGGCGGGGCCATCGGGGAAGACGTGCCCGAGATGCCCGTCGCACCGCGCGCAACGCACTTCGGTGCGGACCATGCCATGCGTGACGTCGGTATGTTCATCGACCACCGAGGCATCGACCGGGGCATAGAAGCTGGGCCAGCCCGATCCGCTTTCGTACTTGGTATCGGACGTGAACAGCGGCGCGCCGCATCCGGCGCAGTGGTATTCGCCCGCCGCCTTGTTCTTTTCATAGGCGCCGGTGAACGCGCGTTCGGTGCCGCCCTGGCGCAGCACGTGATACTGTTCGGGCGAGAGGCGTTCGCGCCATTCGGCATCGGTCAGGTTCAGCTTGTCGGAAATGGGAAGGCTCCTTTGCGGCCCAATATGGGTTGGCAGGGGGCTGCGCTCAATAGTGCGATTTTTCGTCCGGCCGGGCGAGATCGTAGCAATGCGCGATGTCGTAGTGTTCGACGCCCCGCCCGGGGGCCTCGGCCGCCATGGCGGCGCGGGCCTGCGCCAGCGCCTCGTCAGCCGCAGTGCCGCTGCCTCCGGAGTTGGTGATCGCCTTGCGCTGCCGGTCGGCCAGCACCATCGCCAGCGTCTTGAGATCGCGCGCGGCGGCGCTCATGCCCTCGCGGGCGTGAACTTCGTCATAGGCGAGGTCGAGGATCGCGGCGCATTGGCCAAGATCGGGCACTTTGAGCGGCGGCACGGTGGCTTCGAGCCGGGCGACGCAGGGCTTGGCCAGGGCAGCCAGCGCCAGATCGGGATCGGGCGCGGACTGAAGCGCCTGGACATCGGCGGTGAGCAGTGCGCGCACCGCGTCACGCGGGAGGCCCGCTTCGCGCATGACCCGCGCGCCGGTGTCGGTAAAGAAGGTCTTGCCGCGTTGCCCGAGCGGCGGCCATCCGGACATGGCCGGTGCGCCGGCTTGCTCTTCGGTCTGCGCCTGTTCCTGTTCAAGCGCGACGATGGCAAAGGCGGCGGCGCAGCGCAGGTCGTCGCGATGGGTTTGTGTCAGCGCGGCAGGATCGGGGCCTTGATCGCCGGGCTGGGCGAGAAGCGGCGTGGCCGCAAGAAGCAGGGCAGGCAGGACAGAAGCGCGGATGTGTGCATTGGCTGGCCATAGCCGGAAAAATCGCTGCGGTGGCAAAAAAGGGGCGCAGCAAAAAAAGGGCCGCGAACGCAAGATCGTTCGCGGCCCGGTGACCTTTTCGGTCAGTTTTGGCGGGCGCAGCAGGGTGGCAGCTGGGTCCGCGCTGGAGGTTGGTGGAAATCAGCCGGCTGACGCTTCGTTGCAGCGGGCGAGGTCTTCTGCGGCAAGTTCGCCCTGGGGCGTGGCGAAGCGCGCCACCGGGCCGACCTTCTGGGCAAGGCGGGCACAGACGATGACCGGGCGCGACGTGTCACGCGGGGCCGAGCAATCGGTGCCTTCGCACTTCCACAGCACGCCCTTCTGCACCAGCTTCTGCGTGCCATCCATCGGACGGGTGAGCGTGGCGCTGTAGAACGGGCCGTTGGTGGCAGCACGCACGGGCGCTGCGGTCATGGCAAAGCTGGCGACGGTTCCGGCGAGCGCCAGGACGGCGGGCAGGAGCTGGCGGGCGACGCTGGTGTTGGCGGCGCGGGTG
Source organism: Novosphingobium sp. (assembly GCA_026400375.1). GTDB lineage: Bacteria > Pseudomonadota > Alphaproteobacteria > Sphingomonadales > Sphingomonadaceae > Novosphingobium. The sequence goes on from JAPLPG010000226.1 coordinate 5,471, forward strand.
TGGTTGGCATGGATCATCACGTTTCCCCTGAAACTACGAATGGTTGGGGCCACGGAAAAAGCATTTTGGAGAGGATGTCATTTCCGTTGCGAATCACTACTTATCCGAGTAGGTTTCAGGTTGCAACTAGAAACTTAATTAGGTCGGTCAGATGGGATATAGCCAGGACGATATGGAAAAGCTCCGCGAACCCTTGAGCGAAATCGCCCTGTGCGGCCTGCCTCTGGCGCTGGAGGCGATGGGTGAACGCTGGTCGTTCATGATCCTGCGCGCCGCCTTCAACGGCGTGCGCCACTTCGAGGATTTCCTTGAGGCGCTGGGCATCGCGCGGAACATCCTTTCCAACCGCCTGTCAAGACTGGTGGAGGCCGGCATCCTCAAGCGCGAACATTGCGCCGACGATCGCCGCCGCATCGAATACCGCCTGACGCCCAAGGGGGCAGACCTGCTCCCGGCCATGCTGGCATTGCGCCAGTGGGGCGAGAAGTGGCAAC
>JAPLPG010000050.1 GCA_026400375.1 Novosphingobium sp.
GCCACCGCGCGATGTTCTCGACCACGACGATGGCATCATCGACGAGGATGCCCAGCGCCAGCACGAACCCTGCAATGGCCAGCTGGTTCAGCGTGAAGCCGGTTGCGGCAAGGATCGCCACGCCGACCAGCAGCGACAGAGGAATGGCGATCATCACCACGCCCGCCGCCCGCAGGCCCAGCGGCAACAGGGTCAGGCTGACCAGCGCCAGAGCGATCAGGAAGTCCCGCGTCAAGCCACCGATGCGGTGCCGGACGTTCTCCGACTGGTCGAAGCCGCGCACCAGTTTCACGCCGCCAGGAAGGGTCTGCTCGAAGGTGTCGAGTTCAGCCGATATGGCAGCAGCCAGCCGGGTAACGTCCTGATCCTTGCCCTGCGTTGCGGTGATCAGCAATGCGCGCTTGCCGTTGAAGCGGGTGACGTGGTCGGGTTCGTCCTGTGCCCAGCCGATCGTCGCCACATCGCCAACGCGCAGCGCGCGGCCGTTGCCGGCAACCAGGGGCACCGCGGCAATGGCCTCTGGCGAGCGGAAGGCGCCGCCGTACTTGACGGTAAAGCGCCTGTCGCCAGCGTTGACCGCACCGATCGGGCTTTCCTGACCGGCATGGCGCAGCGCTTCGGTGACCGCCGCTGGCGGCAGGCGCAACGCTGCCAATCGCACCATGTCGAGCGAGACCCGCATTTCCGTGCGTCCCGCGCCCCAGTACCTTGCCTCGTTGATGCCCGGAATCGTGCCAAGCCGTTCGCGCAGGTTGTCTGCAAGCTTTTCGAGCCGGTGCATCGGCAGGAGATCGCTGACCAGCGCCACTTCCACGATGGAAACGTTGATCGGCCGCCCGCGCACAATGTCTAGCCGCTGCACGCCCGCAGGCAGGCTCGGCCGCAGCGCGGAGACCTCGCGCGTGATCTTGTCGTAACTGCTGTCGGGATCGGTGCCCCAGTTGAACTCTATCCGCGTGAACGAAAGACCGTCCGTGCTGCGCGAGCGTACTTCGCGCACGCCGTCCAGCCGATGCACCGCGTCTTCGACGGGCCGCGTCACGAGCTCTTCAACCTCGGTTGGCGAGGCGCCGGGCAGAACGGCGTTCACCACGAAGATCGGCGGATTGAGTTGCGGATCTTCGGTGCGCGGTATCGTGAACAGCGCGGCAAGGCCCAGCGCGGCAAGCAGCAGTGCCGCCACTAGGGTGAATTGCCAGCGGGCCAGCGCGAACGCCGCCGGGTTGAAAGTGGCAGGGCTGGGGATCGCCGGGTTCGAGGTCATCGTGCGTCCACCCGCACCTTCTGGCCATCGCGGACAAAGCCTGCGCCTGCCGTTATGACGCGGGCCGATGGCGCAAGCCCCTCGACCGCGATCCGGTCGCCGACAAGGCCACGCACGGTAATGGCCGTGCGCCGCACGACAGAGCCTTGCGGGTCGAGCACGAAGACGTGACCCTTCTGCCCTTCGGCATCAAGCAAGGCCTCGGCCGGTATCGTCAGTTGCCCGCCATCGCCGCCGGTGCCGCCTTGGGCAAGCACCATGCTACCGGTTAGGCCGCTGAGCAGCCCGCGTCCCGCCGGCAGCGCGATATCGAGGTCCAGCGTTCCCGTGACCGGATCGGCAAGGCTTGCCTTGCGCAGCAACTTTCCCATGACATCGCCATGACCGGCAATCACCAGGTGAACCGGCGTGCCAAGCGGCAGGCGCATGGCAATTGCCGGGGTGACGGCGGCGCGGGCCAGCAACGGGCTGCTGACATCAGCGACGCGCAACAGCGGTTCGCCCGGCGAGACTGTCTCGCCCACTTCGTGCATCCGTGCCAGCACAAGGCCGGAAAAAGGCATGCGCGCAGACGTCGATGCACGGTCATAGCGCGCGGCGCGCAATGTCGCACGGGCGGCGGCCAGCGCGCTGGTGGTATCTTCGCGCTGTGCTTCGGATACGGCGCCTGCGGGCAGAAGGGTCTCGTTGCGCCGGCTTGCGCGCTCAAGCCGGCCGACGTCAGCTGCCGCTTTCCGCTCGGCCTCGGCCTGAAGCGTCGGGGTGATCGCGGCCAGCAAAGCGCCTGCGGGAACGCGATCTCCCGGATGCACGGGGAGGGCAGAAAGCGTGCCGCCCAGCCGTAGCGAAACGGCGACCTCGCGATCGTAGAGCACGCGGACCGGAAAGCTGCCGTCTGCGGTGCCGTCGTCTGCACCCATCGTCGGCAGCACCGCTTCGACCACGGGCAGGGGTTTTTCGCGAGGCTCGGTGGATGCTGAGCACCCGCCCAGAAGCAGGGCAAGCCCGATTGCCTCAAACCCGATCTGACGACCCCTCATTGAGTTCGACTCCGAAACCTATCGTTGATAGCCTATCAATGATAGGTTGACGCGGCGGCGTCAAGGCGCAAAGGAAACGCATGGCGAAAGCAGGCGACAAGACTGGATCGGGCGACGCGGGCAAGCCACAGGACCGCCGCGAACAGA
>JAPLPG010000280.1 GCA_026400375.1 Novosphingobium sp.
CCGATGCGGCAACGCAGGCCGGAGCGGATTTGCGCAATTCGACCGCCGATGAAATCACCGCGATCGCCGGGCAGCTTGGCGAACAGAGCAGCGCGGCCATTGCCCGGGTGCTGCAAGGTCGCGCGGCCGAGCTTGTCGGCCGGCTTGAGGAAGCCATCGATGCGGCCGCCAGCGCAAGCCGCGAGACGGCGATCCAGATGCGTGATCAACTGGCCAAGGTCGATGTGCTTGCCGCCAATCTCGAGGCGCGGGTGAGCCGCGCGCGCGAAAAGGCCGAAGACCGGATCGACAACGACTTTGCCCGCCGTGCCGCGCTGATCACCGAATCGCTCAATTCCTCGGCCATCGATGTCGCCAAGGCGCTGTCGACGGACGTGTCGGAAACGGCATGGGCATCGTACCTGCGGGGCGATCGCGGCATCTTCACGCGCCGCGCGGTCAGCCTGCTGGAAAACGCCGAGGCGCGGGCGGTGCAGGCCCATTACGAGAGCGACGACGAGTTCCGCGAGCACGTCAACCGCTACATCCATGATTTCGAATCGATGCTGCGGCAACTGCTCTCGACGCGGGATGGCAATGCCTTGGGCGTGACCGTGCTGTCGTCCGACATGGGCAAGCTCTATGTGGCGCTGGCGCAAGGGATCGAGCGGCTGCGGACCTGAGGGTCAGTGGAAATCGCGTGACTTGGGGATAATCCGCACGTCGCGCGGGTGCGTCCTGGCGCCCGGCCCTGATCGTTCGGGGCCTGATCGTTCGGGGCCTGATCGTTCGGGGATTGGGCGATTGCATTCATCCGCGCGGGCCAGCGGCGGGGCAAGGCGATCCGCATCGGACAGCGCATCAAGGCTGGCGCTGGCATCGGTCAGGTGCGTGGCGATGACGTGGATGACCTCCTCGTCATATTCCACCCGTCCGCGCACTTCCATCAGCCGCGCGCCCATGATGACCTTGCGCTGCTTTTCCATCAGATCGGGCCAGATCACCAGGTTCACCACCCCGGTCTCATCCTCCAGCGTGATGAAGCACACGCCCTTCGCACTGCCCGGCCGCTGGCGCACCAGCACCACGCCGGCCACCTGCACCGCGGCGCGATACTTGTGGCCGCGCAGATCGGCCGCCCGGACAAAGCCGCGTTCGCCCAGTAGCGGACGCAGGAATGCCAGCGGATGCGCCTTCAGCGACAGGCGGTGCGTCTGGTAATCGGCCACGACTTCCTCGGACAAGGGCATCATGGGCAGGATCGCGCGGTGCTGCTCGTCACCTTGCGAACGTGACGTCATGGCGGCAAACAGCGGCAGTTCGCTGGGCGCGATCAGGCTGCGCGCATCCCACAGCGCCTGCCGGCGCGAAAGGCCCATCGAGCCCAGCGCATCGGCCGCGGCAAGCCGCTCCACCAGCGCGGGCGAGAGCCCTGCCCGCTCCTTCAGCGAGGCCGCATCGGCAAACGCCCCGCCATGCTCCCGCGCGGCCACCAGCATGGCCGCGGCATGTTCGGGGAAACCGTCGATCTGCCGCAGGCCCAGGCGCAGCGCCATTTGCGGTTCGCGCGGAGGCGCAGAGGCGCAGAGGGGTTGGGTTTCAGATTTCACGCGGAGACGCGGAGACGCGGAGACGAAGGAAAGTGATGAAGGCGGCTGTGCCGCAGGCGCATTCCTGTCCTCCCCCTTTCTCCGCGTCTCCGCGTCTCCGCGTGAACCGAATCTCATCTGCGCCTCTGCACCGCTGCGCGAATCCACCTCTTCCAGCGTGCAGTCCCACGCCGAATGGTTCACATCCACCGGCAGCACCACCACGCCATGCTGGGCCGCATCGCGCACGATCTGCGCCGGCGCATAGAAGCCCATCGGCTGCGAATTGAGCGGACCGCAGGCAAAGGCCGCCGGATAGTGGCACTTCAGCCACGACGAGACATAGACCAGATGCGCAAAGCTGGCGGCGTGGCTTTCGGGAAAGCCGTATTCGCCAAAGCCCTTGATCTGGTTGAAGCAGCGCGCGGCAAAGTCGGGATCGTAGCCACGCCGGACCATGCGCCCGACCATCATGTCTTCCAGTTCGTGCACCATCCCGCGCGATCGGAACGTGGCCATGGCCTTGCGCAGCCGGTTGGCTTCGAGGCTGGAGAATTGGGCCGCATCGAGCGCGATCTTCATCGCCTGCTCCTGGAAGATCGGCACGCCCAGCGTGCGCGCAAGGATCGATGAGAGTTCATCCGGAGGCCCGTGTTCCGGGCCCGGCGCCGGAATTTCGACCTTCTCTTCCCCTCTTCGCCGCTTGAGATAGGGGTGGACCATGTCGCCCTGGATCGGACCGGGCCGAACGATGGCAACCTCGATCACCAGATCATAGAAGCAGCGCGGGCGCAGGCGGGGCAGCATGTTCATCTGCGCGCGGCTTTCCACCTGGAACACGCCCAGCGAATCGCCCTTGCACAGCATGTCGTAGACCGCCGGATCCTCACGCGGGACGGTGGCCAGCGTCAGCGTCCGTCCATGATGTTCACCCAGCAGATCCAGGCACTTGCGGATGCAGGTGAGCATGCCCAGCGCCAGCACATCGACCTTGAGGATGCCCAATGCGTCGATATCGTCCTTGTCCCATTCGATGAAGCTGCGGTCCGCCATCGCGCCGTTGCCGATGGGAATCGTCTCCACCAGCGGGCCCTGCGTGAGGATGAAGCCGCCGACATGCTGTGATAGATGGCGCGGCATGCCGATCATCTGTTCAGCCAGCTTGACCACGCGCTTCAGGTGCGGGTCGGTGCCGTCAAGGCCGCTTTCGGTGACATTGCGCTCCCCCACTTCGCTGCCCCAGCTGCCCCAGACGGTGCGGGCAAGCGCACCGGTGACATCCTCGGACAGGCCCATCGCCTTGCCCACTTCGCGGATCGCCATGCGCGGGCGATAATGGATCACCGTGGCGCACAGCCCCGCCCGTTCGCGCCCATAGCGGCGATAGATGTACTGGATCACCTCCTCGCGCCGCTCATGCTCGAAATCGACATCGATATCGGGCGGCTCCTTGCGCTCTTCGGAAATGAAGCGGTCAAACAGCAGGGCGTGCTTGGCCGGATCGACCGAGGTGATGCCAAGGCAGAAGCATACCGCCGAATTGGCCGCCGATCCGCGCCCCTGGCACAAAATGGGCGGATCACAATTGCGTGCGAAATCAACGATATCCTTGATGGTCAGGAAGTAGGTTGCGAGGTTCAGCTTGCCAATCAGTGCCAGTTCGCGGCGCAAGGTGTCGGCCACCGCTTCAGGCACATCGCCGCGATAGAATTCGGCAGCGCCGGCCCACGTCCGATCCTCCAGCCACGATTGCGGATCGTGGCCAGCAGGGCAGATCTCCTCGGGATATTCGTAGCGCAGTTCGGCCAGGTTGAAGCGGCAAGCGTCGGCCAGATCGCGCGAGGCCGCAATGGCGTGGGGCCAGCGCTGGAACAGCCGCACCATGTCCTCGGGCGATTTCAGGTGCCGCTCGGCATTGGGTTCAAGCAGGTGACCGGCAGCCGCCACGGTGGTCTTGTGCCGGATGGCGGTCATCACATCCTGCAGCGGCCGGCGATCAGGAGTGGCATAGAGCACGTCGTTGGTGGCCAGCAACGACAGGCCATTGGCGCGGGCCATCGCATCGAGCCGCTCGATCCGGGCGATATCGTCACCCACATAAAGATAGCTGGCGACAAGGTGGCGCAGTGTTGGCAGCCTGTGGACAAGCCGGGAGATAACTTCGGGAAAAGACTGGGACAGGCTGTGGACAGGCTGTGGAACCGGGGCGCCTTCACCCGCCGGAAAAGCGTAGATATTGCTTTGGGTTTCCACCGTAAGCACTTGATCGAGATCGCGTGGCGGGATCAGGATCAGGTGCACCCCATCGGCATGGGCGGAGAGCATGGACAGATCGATGTCGCAAATGCCCTTGGCCTGCCACTCTCCGTCAAGCGTCGACATGCGCCCTGCCGAAATCAGGCGGCACAGCCGGCCATAAGCCGCGCGATCCTGCGGATAAGCCAGGAAGGCCAGGCCCTCGACCGTCTCGATCCGGCAACCGATGATCGGGCGCAGCTGCGCCGATTCCGCTTCGGTATGCAGGCGTACCACGCCCGCCAGCGTATTGGCATCGGCAATGCCCAGCGCATCATAGCCAAGACCGCGCGCGGCCTCGACCAGCGCCGCAGCCTCTGATGCGCCACGCAGGAACGAAAAGCAGGTGGCGAGCCCCAGTTCGACGAAGGGCGCGGGCGGTGGTGGCTCACCCTGCATAGGCATCACATGCCGCCGGGGCGGCGTAAGCGGCGGATCGGGCATCAGCCTTGCCCGGAGAGTTCCGAAAGACGCGCAGCTACATTGCGCAAGTCATTTGCAAATCTTGTTTCTTCGTCAGCGCGGGCATGGTCTTCAAGGCGCAGGAGGTAGCTTGGGTGCGTGGTGATCCACAATTCGCTGCCATCATCGAGCAGGTTTGGCACACCTCGCGCTTTCTGCACGCTGACCGTCTTGCCCAATATACCGCGCGCCGCACTGGCCCCCAGCGCCAGCACGATGCGCGGGCGAACCAGCGCGCGTTCGCCATCCAGCCACCAGCGGCAGACGTCGATCTCCTTGGCCGTGGGGGTCTGGTGCAGGCGACGCTTTGCCGTGCGGGTGAACTTGAAGTGCTTGACCGCATTGGTGACATAGGAGCGATCCACGCCAATCCCGGCATCTTGCAGGTGGGCGCGCAGAAGCTGTCCGGCAGGGCCGACGAAGGGCCGTCCCTGGGCCTCCTCGCTGTCGCCGGGCTGCTCGCCCACGATCATCAGAGCAGCGCCTTGCCCACCTTCGCCCATGACCGCGCGGGTGCCGTTGCAGCCGATTTCGCAGCGGCGGCAGGCAAGGATGGCCTCGCCCACGGCCGCAAGGCTTTGCGGCTGTTCGCCAAAGTCCTGTTCGCCTGCCTCCACCATCTTGGCCTCGCGCGCCTGCGCTCCGGCGATCAGTTCAGGGATCAGCGCCGCCTCGGGCATGTTCTTCCAGTACTTGCGGGGCATTTCCTTGAGCATGGCCCCCACCTTCAACCGCGCCGGATTGAAGATCGAGGCATAGTACTGGCGCCACAGGGCCTCTATCGGATCGCCCGAAGGCGCATCGGCGCGCGTGGCAGGCGGGCCTTCCTGCAAGACTTCGCCATCCCAGTGCAGGGTGCCGCGCGGGGTCAGGATCGACCAGTGCATCGTGGTGAACCGGCGCACGAAGAATCCGGCGTTGGCGCGCAGGATGTGATGATCGGGTTCGAACCACGCGACATAATGTTCGCCGGCATCGCCTTCGACCACGCGGAAACGCACGAAAGCGCGCATCTTGTGTATATCGCGCCGCACCTGCCGGGCAAGATCCTCCATCGCGCGCACATCGGCATCGGCCTTGTCTTCCATCAGCCGCGGCTTTGCCTGCAACCGCCACAGCATGCGATAGAGCAGGGAAAAACGTTCGCTATCAGAGTGCAGGATCACGCTTTGGGCATACTGCACGAAGCTTTTCGAAGCGCGCGGTTGCGGCGCATCGACGGGCGGCGACGGCAGACGTCGGCTCCCTTGCGCAAACAGGTCCGCGCTCTGATCGACAGGCGATTCCCATACGATCCGGTCGGGCGGCACATCGGCGCGGATCATGCGGCGCGCCGCATCGCGCCAGCCTTCGAAATCGTCGGGCGCAGACAGCGCTATGCGGAACGCTTCGGCCAGGCGCATGTCGCGGAACGGCTTCATCCGAACAGTTCCATCTGCGCAGGCTGCACCTTGAGACGGGCTGCGGGGGCAATCAGGCTTTGCAGATCCGTCCGGTCCGTCAGGAGCACGGGCCGCCAGTCTTCGGCAACGATGAACGGGCGGACCTTGGTGATCGAGACGGTAAGCTTGCCGACATCGGCCAGACGCA
>JAPLPG010000078.1 GCA_026400375.1 Novosphingobium sp.
ACTCCGGCCTCTTTAACCACTCATAAAAACCGGAATGGGAAACCTCAAGTTCCTTGCACATCAGTCTGACCGGCCAGATCGCGCCCGCCGTGCTGGGCTGCACCGCATGCCTGGTCTTCGCCTTCGTCCCGCTGCTGGCCTTGCCCGAAGCTTCGGGCGAGTTCATCCGGTCCCTGCCCGTTGCTGTCATCGCCACCGTGCTCGGTTCGCTCATCGTGGCCTTTGCCGTAACCCCGCTCGCGGCGCGGGTGCTGCTTTCCCCCCACGAAGATCCTGATGGCAACCGCCTGCTTCAGGCGGTGCAACGTGGCATTCACCGGTTCTACGCGCCCGTTCTGCACCGCGCGCTGGGCCATCCCCGGCGCTGGATGATCGGCCTGCTGCTCCTGTGCGCGCTGTCAGCGCCTTTGGTCATCGCCATCGGATCAAGCCTGTTTCCACCTGCCGAGACGCCCCAATTCCTGATCCGCATCGAAATGCCGCAAGGCACGGCACAGCGCCGCACCGATCAGGCGGTGCGCTGGGTCGAACAGGTCGTGACGGAGCGGCCGGAGGTTCGCTGGACATCGGCCAATGTCGGACGCGGCAACCCGCAACTGTACTACAACGTCGCCCAGCGCGAGACAGACCCGGCCTTCGGCGAAGTGGCTGTCGCGCTGAAAGCATGGGAGCCGGGCAAGTCCGACGCCTTGCTCGGCGATCTTCGCCGAAGCTTCGACAGCTATCCCGGTGCGCGCATCAGCATCGTCACCTTCGTCAATGGTCCGGAAATCGAAGCCCCGATCGTGGTGCGCATTTCCGGGCCGGACATGGCGCGGCTGGCCACGCTATCGCGCAAGGCCGAGGCAGCCATGGCTGCCGTGCCGGGCGTGCGGGACATCGGCAATCCGCTGCGCCAACCCCGAACCGACATCCATCTGGCGGTCGACGAGGCATCTGCAGCAGCACTTGGCGTGGCACCGGGGGCTATCAAGGATGCCGTGCGCATCGGCCTGTCCGGTGCTTCGGTCGCCAGCTATCGCGACAGCGACGGCGACGATCATGGCGTCACCGTACGCCTGCCCAACGCCGGGCGCGGCGAACTGGCGCAGTTGGGCCAGATCTTCGTGCCCACCACGAACGGCGCCAGCGCGCCGCTTGGGGCGCTGGCCAAGGCGGAACTGCAATCGGACGCCGCGCGCATCGACCGCCTGCGCCGTACGCGGATGGTCACGCTTACAGCCTATACCGACCCCGGGGTACTGGTGTCGAAGGCGACCCGCGATGTGCTGGCAAAAGTCGAAGCCGCGGTGGACCTGCCGCCAGGCTACCGCATCACGCTGGGCGGCGAGGCGGAAACATCTTCGCGCAGTTTTGCCGGTCTCCTGCCGGCCATCGTCGTGTCCTCGCTCGGCATCCTGGCTGTCCTGGTGCTCGAATTCGGGCGCTTCCGCACGGTTGTGGTGGTTGCCGGCATCGTGCCTTTCGGCTTCCTCGGCGCCGTGATCGCCCTGTGGCTGACCGGCAACTCGCTGTCCTTCACCGCAGCGGTCGGACTGATCGCTCTGGTCGGGATCGAGATCAAGAATTCGATCCTGCTTGTGGACTTCACCGACCAGCTCGAACGCGAAGGCATGACGCCGCGCGAAGCGGTCGAGCGCGCCGGGGAGCTTCGCTTCCTGCCTGTGCTGCTGACGTCGGTCACCGCAATCGGCGGGATGCTGCCGCTTGCGCTCGAAAACAGCGGGCTGTTCTCGCCAATGGCCATTGCGATGATCGGCGGACTTGTTTCGTCAACGATCCTCGCGCGCATTGCCACGCCGGTGATGTACCTGCTGATGGCGGGGAACAGACCGGCCCCTCGGCCCGAACCTGCAGGAGTAGCGGCATGATGACCTTGCGCCCGGCCATCCTTTGCCTTTGCGCTGCGCTTGCGGCGTGCACTGCCGGTCCCGATTATGACGCACCCATCCTTCCTGTGGCTCAGGCATGGCGGCAACCGTTGGCCATCGGCGTGCCATCCGACCGGCCGTGGTGGCAGGGGTTCAACGATCCTGTGCTCGACCGGCTCGAGGCCGAGGCGCTATCTGCCAACCTGACGATCGAACAGGCGCTCGCAAGACTGGACCAGGCGCAAGCGGCTGCCGGCGCGGCGAAAGCTGCGCGCCTGCCATCGGCGGAAGTCGGCGGGACCGCGGCGCGGGCGCGGCAGTCCCTGAACTCGGGCTTGGGCCAGCTGTCGCGCTATGTGCCCGATCTGCCGCGCACCGTGGACAGTGGAAATGCAACTGTCAGCGGCTCATGGGACCTCGACTTTGCGGGCGGATTGCGGCGGCGGCAGGAAGCGGCGCGCGCCGGGACAGCCGAGGCCGACGCAGGCGTCGTCGCAGCGCGGCTGGCGGTGTCAGCGGAACTGGCCCAAGCCTACTTCCGGATGAGAGTGGCGCAAGCCCAAGGCACGGCAATCGAAACACTGGCATCGCGTGCGCGCGAACGTCAGGCGATCATGGCCGCGCGCCTTGCCAGCGGCGCCGCTGCCCGCACTGACGCCGAGCGAGCGTCCGCCAGCGCCGAACAGGCCTTGGCGGCACTTCCCCAGATTTCCGCGATGATCGAGGCAGAACGCACGCGCATCGCCATCCTTCTCGGCCGCTCTCCCTCCCTGCCGCTCGATCTGGACGGCGCCTTCGCAGCCGATGCGCCCGATCCGGTTGCCGGGCTTCCGGCGAGAGTTCTTCGTGCGCGACCGGACGTCGCCATGGCGGAAGCGCGCCTGATTTCGGCCAATGCCGCGATTGGCGCGGCCCTCGCGGAATATTGGCCAAGCCTGTCGATCGGCGGGCTGGCAGGCGTGCAAAGCAACCGTTTCGGCCAGCTTTTCACCGGCGATTCCGTGGCCATGCAAGGCGCACTGGGCCTGCGCTGGCGCCTGTTCGATTTCGGACGGATCGACGCAGAAGTAGCGTCTGCGCGCGGGCGCTACCGCGAGATGCTCGCCGCCTACCGCGAAGCCGTGCTGCGCGCGACGGGCGAAGTGGAGACGGCGCAGGCCACGCTTATGGCAGCACGATCGGCCCTCGCCCGCACCCGGGCAGAAGCCGGACTTCGCCTTACCGCCCGAAACCGCGACGAGGCCGCGTTTCGCGCGGGTGCGATCAGCCGCGAAGCGCTGTCCGTCTCGGAAAGCGCACTGGCCGAGGCTGACCTGCGCCTTGCCGAAGCCCTCGGCAACCAGGCGATGGCGCTGGTGGAGCTTTCAAGAGCGCTGGGCCTGCGCACCTCCTGACTTTGGCGATCTGCGCGGTTCCCGCGTGGTTTGCCGTTGCCACTACCCAGGGAGCGGATCGTAAGCCGGGAAATTGCTGGCGCAGGCTTCGAGCATCGCCGCAACGGCTTTGACGTCCCCGGCATCCGCGCCGGGCGGCAGCGGCTGGACCTTCGCGGCGGGCGGAAAGGCTCCGTATCCTGCAAACAGGCAGTTCCAGCTCATCGCCGAATAGTGCGGATCGCCATAGGCGGCGGCATTTGCAGCCGCCATGTCCTGATGCGTGAACCACGCGGTCAGCATTGCCTTGAGCCCGTCGGACAGGTGCTGATTGGCCGCGTTATCCCGCCAGTAGACGTGATCGCTGCGCTGGTTGACGCGATAATGCGCCACGATGTAATCGCGGATACCTTCGAAGCGGGTGGCCGCGCTTTGATTGAAGGCATCACGGTGTTTCGCGGTAAATCCGCCGCTTTCATAGGCCCGCACGAATTCGAGCGCTGTCGCGATGACGATATGCAATGCCGTGGCTTCCAGCGGCTCGATGAAGCCTTGCGACAAGCCCGTGGCGAGGCAGTTGCGGCTCCAGGTATGCTCCACCCTGCCGACGTTCATCTGCAGGAAGCGCGCCGACTGATCGCTGTGGATCATGCCGATGGCCGCCCGCAATTCGCCTTCAGCCTTATCGTCGGACAGATAGCGCGAGGAATAGACGTAGCCGTTGCCGATCCGCGTGGTCAGCGGGATCGACCAGCGCCATCCAGCGCGCATCGCCACGGCATCGGTTTGCGGCCTGAGCGGCCCGGCATGGGGCGTGGGCATCACCACGGCGCGGTCATTGAACAGGTTTTCACCGAACGATCGGAACCGCACCCCCAGCTTTTGCTGGATCAGCAGCGCGCGAAAGCCCGAACAATCGACGAACACATCGCCTGCCAGGCGGCGGTCACTTTCGCACAAAAGGGCGGCGATATCGCCATCCTCGTGCAGTTCGATGTCGAGCACCTTCAACGGCACGTGGACAACGCCGCGCGCCACGGCCCAATCGCGAAGGAACGCGCCCAGCTTGTACGCATCGAAGTGATAGCCGTAGCTGGGCGCAAACGGAAAGTTGGGGCTGGCTAGCGGCGCCTTGCCGGACTGCGCCAGATGGGTTGCCAGAAACCACGGATCGGGATGGGCAGGCACATCGAAACCGCGCCGCGCCAGCGTGGTGTTCAGGAAGAAGTGCGGCTGGCTATGCAGGTCCGTCGGCCCCGGAAACGGGTGAAAATAGCTTTCAAAGCCGGGCCTTTCGCTCCATCCGCTGAACCGGATGCCCAGCTTGTATGTGGCATCGCAGGCTGGCATCCAGTCGGCTTCGGTTATGCCCAGATGGTCGAACAGTGCCTTCAACTGCGGCGTAGATCCCTCGCCCACGCCGATGATGCCGATGTCCGGGCTTTCCACCACGGTCACCGTGCCGCCACGCGCTGCCCATTCCTTGTGCATCAGGCACGCCGTGATCCAGCCTGCGGTGCCCCCGCCCAGCACGATGACCCGCGGAGGCCGCGTCGCCTCACTCATCGGCGCCCACCCGCCTCATGCACGCAAGACCATGGCACCGAAGGCTGGCAAGACCTGCACTTGCGCCTCATTCACGCACATCACAATATCTCCGCGCTGCAGATCGGCTGGCACCGCAACCGGCGCTTCACCAAGATTGAACAGGCACCGCACCGTCTCCCCTGGAACCGCGCGCTCGATCACCAGCAGGCCCGCATCGGCATCGCACCGCAACACCTCGCCTGTCGCCAGCGCAGCATGCGCTTTGCGCAAGGCGATGCATTGGCGGGTGAAGGCGAGCAGCGAGTGTGGATCATTGTCCTGCAGATCGACCGCGCGCGCAAGATTGTCCTGCCCCACCGGAAGCCAGGGGGTGTCCGATCCGAACCCGGCATCATCTGCGCACGTGGTCCACGGCATCGGCGTGCGCGCACCGTCGCGCGAAAGAGTCAGCGGCCAGTTGGCAATCGCTTCAGGATCCTGCAATTGCGCAAAAGGTATGTCGACTTGCCCAAGCCCCAGCTCTTCGCCCTGATAGATGATGGCATTGCCGCGCAGACACACGAGCAGCAGCGCCTTCAGCCGGGCAAATGCGTCGCGATGTTCGGGCGCGACCCAGCGCGAAAGCGCCCGTGGTGCATCGTGATTTTCAAAGGCCCAGCTTGGCCAGCCGGTTTCAGGCGTCGCCGGCCACGCCGAAATTGCGGCCTTCACCAACCCCGGCGTCAGACGCTCGGCATAGAGAAAATCGAAACCGTAGGCTGAATTGAGGTGTCTTTCGCCGTGGGTATAGGCTTTCATCTGCGCGTCGGCTTCGTCACCGCCCACTTCGGCAACCGTGAAGATGCCGTCATACCGATCGGTCAGCGCACGGATCCGTTCGATGAAAAGCGCGATATCGGGGTGTGACTGGTTGTAGCGCTTCAATTGAAAGTCGAACGGCCGGGTGCGCGGCTTGTCGGTTGGCGGTGCCGGTGGATTGTCGCGCAATTGCGGATCGTGCATCGCAAAGTTCAGCGCATCGATGCGAAATCCGTCGACCCCGCGATCCAGCCAGAACTGCGCAACACCGAGCAACGCATCCTGCACCGCCGGATTGTGGCAGTTCAACTGCGGCTGGCTGTCGAGGAAGTTGTGCATGTAATATTGCCCGCGCCGGGCATCCCACCGCCACGCCGGCCCGCCAAACACCGATTGCCAGTTCGAAGGCGGCGATCCATCCGGCCTGGCATCGGCCCAGACGTACCAGTCAGCCTTGGGATTGTTCTTCGACGACCGGCTTTCGACGAACCAGCCATGCTCGTCAGAAGTATGGGCATAGACCTGATCGATCAGGACGCGCAGGCGAAGATTATGCGCGCGGGCAATCAGCGCATCGAAATCCGCCAGCGTGCCGAAGATCGGATCGACATCGCAGTAATCCGAAACGTCGTAGCCGAAATCCTTCATGGGTGATTTGAAGAACGGCGAAATCCAGATCGCATCCGCACCCAACCGGGCCACATGATCGAGCCGCGCGGTAATCCCGGGAAGATCGCCGATACCGTCGCCGTTGGCGTCCATGAAGCTGCGCGGATAGATCTGATAGATCACCGCGCCCCGCCACCACGGCTTCTGCCGGGTGGCGTTTGCTGGATCAAGAACGGTGTGCGTATTCATCGTGGCGGGCTTTCTGTCGCGCGGCAAACCATCCAGCCGAACGCCGGCAGCGCAACGCGCACGCTGCCGGGCGCGGTCACTGCGGCGGGGCATCGGCCGGAAAGGGTTTCGAGGCTGGTTGCCGTGGCTCCGATGGAGCTGTTCACATCGATCGGATGGTCGGCGGTGTTGAAGGCAATGAAGATTTCCGCGCCGGTTTCAGGATCGAGCCGCGAAACCGAGAACAGCCCCGGGCCTTGCGTGTAATCGCGCGTAACCTGCGCACCGCGCCTGAGTGCAGGCTCGATGCGGCGGACCCTGCCGAGGCTGGCGATCGTCCGGAACAGGGGATGGGCTTCGTCGAAATTGCTGCTGGCCGTGGTCGCGGCCGAGCCGATCAGGACGTTGTCGTTGTACGAGGCCACGCGCGAGGCAAACATGTCCTCGCGCGCCGCCTGATCGCCGCCATCGCCGACGAAGCCCTGCTCATCGCCATAATAGATCACTGGCGCGCCCCGGAGAGTGAGCAGCATGGCGTGGCCCAGCATGACCCGCGCCAGCAGTTCGTCGCCCGCAATGCCGGGCCGATCCGCCTTCACCAGCGTCGAAAACCGGCCCATGTCGTGATTGCCAAGGAATGTCGGCAGGCGTCGCGCGGCGGCCTCTCCCCCTTCGTAGAGCACGTCACCATCGAACAGTTCGGCCAGCAGGACCGTGCCCTTGCCACGGCCCAGAACTTCGCGAACCGTTGCCTGGAACGCGAAATCGAGCACGGCTGGCAAGTGATCGCGCCGGGTGTATTGTGCAATGTATCCGCTATCCAGATTGCTGCGGTAAACTTCTGCAAACAGGGCAAAGTTCGGAATGTTTCGAGCCGCAGCGGTGGCCTTGATGGCCGGTACGAACTGCTGCCAGAATCCCGGATCGACATGGCGTGCGGTATCGACGCGATAGCCGTCGATGCCATAGCGATCGATCCAGTCCGTGTAGATCTCGATCATGCCCGCGCGCACGCGCGGATGTTCGGTGAACAGATCATCAAGGCCGGCAAAATCGCCGAACCGGGCATCCTCGCCGGTAAAGGTGGAATCGCCACGGTTGTGATAAAAGATCGGGTCGTTGAGCCATGCGGGCACCTTCGCCCCACGCTCTGCCTTCGGCACATAGGGCGTGTAGGCGTAGGACGGATCGACGAGCTTTGCGAAATTGGCTGTGCTGCTGTCCTGATCTCCGGCAAAGCCCGGATTGATCGCGGCGCCCCCCAGACCACCCCGGCGGGAATAGGGGTAGTCCGCCCGCGAACGGTAGGCATACTTCGCGGCTTCGCCTTCCTGATAGCGGATCACATCGGCGGTGTGGTTGGTGATGATGTCGATATAGACCTTCATCCCAAGCCCGTGCGCCGCGCCGACCAGTGCCTTGAACTCCGCCTCGGTGCCAAGATGCGGGTCCGGACGGGTGAAGTCGGTCACCCAGTAGCCGTGGTAGCCTGCGCTTTCCTGCCCCGCCGGCCCTTGCACGGGCTTGTTCCTGAAGATGGGGCTGAGCCAAAGCGCCGTTATCCCGAGTTTCTGCAGATATGGCAGGCGCTCTTTCAGGCCGTTGAAATCACCCCCGTGAAAGAAGCCCTTGTCGGCTGGATCAAAGCCGGTGGACAGCCGCCCGCCCTTCAGCCCGCCCCGGTCATTTCCGGGATCACCGTTCTCGAACCTGTCGGGCAGGACAAAGTAGATCACCTCGTCGGAGGCATAGCGGCCGCGATAGTCACCCACGGTCTGTGCGCTGGCCGCAGTTGTGCCAAGCCATGCTGCGCAAAGCGCTGCGATCACGCGCTTCATGCTGCGACCCCCGCAACCAACTGCCCGAGCACGTCGGCATGGCGCGGCATCATGCGCACTTCTTCGACCAGTTCGGCCTCGGTCATGCCCAGCAGATCGCGCAGATCATCTTCGGGCAGCGCATCAGCCAGCGGATTGTATCCTGCCGCTTCGATGC
>JAPLPG010000269.1 GCA_026400375.1 Novosphingobium sp.
AACCACCGAGGGCGCAGAAAAGACCACGTGCCGGAAAATCGGCAAAACCTCCGGCGTTCCGCCCCCTGCAACTGGCAACGCTTGTGGATGCCGTGCCGACCGGGAACGACTGGATTCATGAGATCAAGTACGACGGATACCGGGCGCTCATCGCGGCGGCGGGCGATCAGGTCCGTGTCTTCACGCGCAACGGGCATGACTGGACGGAGAAGTTTGGCCCGTTGGTCGCAGCAGTGGCCGCGCTCGATCTGCCCGAGTGCCTGATCGACGGTGAGATCGTCGCCTATGGCGAAGATGGGAACCCCAGCTTCTCCGCGCTCCAAGCTGTGCTGAAGCGCGGACACGGCACGCAGGAGCCTGAGGACGTACTGGAGTTCTATGGCTTCGACCTGCTTGAGCAGGGCGGACAAGACCTGACCATGCTTTCGAATATCGAACGCAAGGAGCGCCTCGAGGCCCTGTTGCAGCGCGCCGAACGGCCCGTGCGCTTGGCCGATCACGTGATCGGTGCCGGGGAAAAGCTGCTGGATACGATGTGCGCCTGCAACCAGGAAGGCATCATCAGCAAGCGCGCCGATGCGCCCTACAGCGGCAAGCGCAGCAAGGCGTGGGTCAAGATCAAGTGCACCAATCGCCAGGAATTCGTGATCGTCGGCTGGACAAGGTCAACCTCGCGCACGCGTCCGTTTGCGTCCTTGCTGCTGGCGCAGAAGCAGGGCGATGCGTTCGTCTACAAGGGCAAGGTCGGCACCGGGTTCGATGCGGATGTCTTTGCTGACCTCGCAGCCCGCTTTGCCAAGCTTGACCGCAAGACCCCACCCGTGGACCTGCCCCGCGCCGAGGCCCGCGGCGCAGCATGGCTGAAGCCCGAACTGGTGGCCGAAATCGCCTTTGCCGAATTTACCGCCGAAGGCAGGGTCCGCCATGCCAGCTTCCTTGGCCTGCGGGCCGACAAGCCCGCCCGGGACGTGGCGCCCGAGGTCCGCGACCGCACCCCCGACCCTACGCCTGCCGTCGCCATCACCAATCCGGATCGGGTGATCTTCCCCGAAAGTGGCGAGACCAAGGGCGATCTGGCGCAATACTATGCGGCGGTGTCCACGCTGATGCTGCCATTCGTGGGCAATCGCCCGATCAGCCTGGTCCGCTGTCCGCAAGGCCGGGCGAAGAAATGCTTTTTCCAGAAGCATGATGCCGGCGGCTTTGGCACATCGGTGCGTCATGTCCCCATCCGCGAAAAGGACGGCGGGAGCGAGGACTATCTCTACGTCGCCGATGGCCAGGGCCTGCAGCAATGCGTGCAGATGGGGACAATCGAATTCCACAGCTGGGGCGCCAGGGCCGATGCGGTCGAACAGCCCGATCGGATGATCTTCGATCTGGATCCTGACGAAGGGCTTGATTTCGAGGCGGTAAAGACGGCCGCGCGCGATATCCGCGACAGGCTGTCCGATCTGGGGCTGGTCAGCTTTGCCATGCTTTCAGGCGGAAAGGGCGTCCATGTGCTCGTCCCACTGGCCCCAGGTCATTCGTGGGACGAACACAAGGACTTCTCGCGCCGCTTTGCCGAAGCCCTGTCTCAGGCCGAACCTGACCGCTTCGTGGCCACGATGAGCAAGGCTAAGCGGAGCGGCCGCATCTTCATCGACTGGCTGCGCAACCAGCGCGGCTCCACCGCAGTCGTACCCTACAGCGCCCGCGCCCGCGAAGGGGCTCCGGTCGCTGTTCCGATTGCATGGGACGAACTGGCAGGTTTCGCTGATGCCCACCCCTATTCCATCCGCAGCGCGCCAGATTTGATCGAACGGGCGACAAGCCGCGCCCTGTCGGGTTGGGGATTTTCGCAGCAGGTCCTGCCATCGTTCTAAGGGCAGGCAGGGCTTTGCCTGCAGCGGAAAACGGATCAACGCACCGGTCCCACGCCACAGCGAAATCCTGCAAATAAACCCTACGTCTCAGAAACTTGATGGCTTGGACCGGGTTGATCTCCGGAGAAGCGCAAACGCGTCGGAGAGTGGCGTCAGGCCATGCAAACGCCTTGGCGCGCGCAGATGCGCGTCCTGACCTGCCCTTCGCATTTACCCCGTCGCGGCGGAACGCAGCAAGGCATGGAGAGCGACTATGAAACGAAAGAATTTGGCGAATGAAACCGCGCCGGGGATTGCCGCCGTCGCGGTTACCGGCGCCATTGCGGCAGGCATCGGGCTTTATGTCCAATCGAAGAAGCGCAGCAGGAACACCCCGGCTGATTCAGCCCCCGGTTTCACGGCGCGACGGTCGTTCGGCGAATACGATGTGGTTGGCCGCAGCGTGACCATTGCCCGCCCTCGCGATGAACTGTTTGCCTTCTGGCGCGATTTTGCAAACCTTGCGCAGTTCATGGAGAACGTCGAACGGGTGCAGCCCGCCGGCGAAGAGGGCCGCAATGTCTGGACCATCCGCGCCCCAGCCGGACAGACGGTCGATATCGAAACGATCATCGCGCGCGAAGAGGCCGGAAAGCTGATCGCGTGGCGATCCGTCGAAGGGTCCGACATCGATACCGAAGGCCGCGTGACGTTTGACGATGCGCCCGGCAAGCGTGGCACCCGCGTCAGCGTTCGCATTGCCTACAAGCCACCCGCGGGCGAAGTCGGCCGGCTTGCCGCAAAGCTGCTCGGCCGCGAACCGCAGCTTCAGGCGCGCCATGATCTGCGCCGCTTCAAGATGCTGATGGAAACCGGCGAAATCGCAACATCGGCGCGTCGCCGCGACCAGACCCGCGCTGTCAAGCAGGCCGAAAAGCACAAGACCAACCAACACGCTGACGCTTTGAAGGAGAACGCATGATGCGCGCCCTGACTTTCCACGGCACGCACGATGTGCGCGTCGATACTGTCGACGATCCCGAAATCATCAACCCGCGCGACGCGATCATTCGCGTGACCTCCACGGCGATATGCGGGTCCGACCTGCATCTTTATGACGGGGTCATCCCCGGGGTCCTGCCCGGCGACGTGCTCGGGCACGAATTCATGGGCGAGGTGGTGGAAACCGGACCGATGAGCACGCTGGAAAAGGGCCAGCGCGTGGTGGTGCCGTTCACCATCAGCTGCGGAAAATGCTTCCATTGCAGCCTTCAGGAATTTGCCGCGTGCGACAATTCCAACCCGGCCGAAAAGCAGGACATGTCCGAAACGATGTACGGCCATGCCGCCTCGGGCCTGTTCGGATATTCGCACATGACCGGCGGATATTCCGGCGGACAGGCCGAATACGTCCGTGTTCCCTTCTCCGATGTCGGCCCGATCGTGGTGCCCGATCACCTCGATGACGATCAGGTGCTGTTCCTGTCAGACATCCTGCCCACCGGCTGGATGGCTGCCGAGAATGCGCAGATCCAGCCCGACGATACCGTCGCGGTATGGGGTTGCGGACCGGTCGGCCTTTTCGCCATCCAGTCTGCGCTGGCCATGGGCGCGGCACAGGTGATCGCGATCGATCACTACCCGCACCGCCTGGAACTGGCCCGCGCACTGGGCGCCAAGGTCGTCAACTTCCGCGAGAGCAACGTGCTCGAAGCGCTCATGGAAATGTCGGGCGGGATCGGCGTGGACGCGGTGATCGATGCTGTCGGCATGGAAGCCCACGGCTTTGCCATGGAAAACATCCTCGATGTCGTGAAGCAGAAGGTCGGCATCGGCGCGGACCGTGCCAGCGCGCTGCGGCAGGCGCTGATGGCCGTTCGCAAGGGCGGGCGGGTCTCGGTCCCGGGCGTCTATGGCGGGCTTGCCGACAAGTTTCCGCTGGGTGCGCTGATGGAAAAAGGCCTGCAATTGCGGACCGGCCAGACCCACGTCCAGCGCTACATGAAGGACCTGCTGAGCCGTATCGAGGAAGGCGAGCTCGATACCACATTCCTGATCAGCCACCGCCTTGCGCTGGAGGATGCGGCAGAAGGCTATCGCAATTTCAAGGAGCAGCAGGACACCTGGACCAAGGTCGTGCTCAAGCCCGGCATGGTCACGGCCACGAACTGACGGCACCGCGGAGGATCGGGGCCACCGAACGCCGATCCTCCGCTAAAGCAACTCCATCCAAACACCGCCGGAGAGAACCATGACGAAGAAATCCGCCAAACCGGTCGATCTGGAAGGCGGCAGCGCCGGCCAGAACGACAAGCTTTACGCTGCGACCTCGAACCAGAGTGTGGTGACGCCGGAGCAGTATCCTGCTGAAGAACGCGAAGCCCAGAAAGAGATCGCGACCGGGCGCCCTGCCAAGGAAGACGATCGCTAAAGGAAGATCGCCTGAGCCACCCGAGGGAGAAGCCCGGAATTCTCCCTCAAGGCTCCTGTCGGTCAGCCCATCATGCCAGGGTGTCGGCAAACTGCTGGATCGAGGCGGCAAGACTTGGCATGATCATACCGCGTTCGCTGCTGAGCGGTGCATAACGTGGACGTCTGGCTGCCCAGCCCATCTCGGCCAGCGGCACGAACTCGACCTTGCGCGCAGGAAGATCCAGTGCCTCTGCCAGATCGACCGCGAAATCGGCCCATGATGTCGAACCTTCGCTGGTCAGGTGCCAGATCCCGGTTTCATCATCGATCACCAGATCAAGCGTCGCGCGGACGAGATCGGGGACATAGGTCGGCGAGGTTACGCAATCCGAAACAGCGCGAAATACCTCCCCCGCGCGCAGCGTCTGCGCCAGATGATAGGCAAAGTTGTGCTGGTCATAAGGGGAAAAGAACGAAGCCGTGCGCACGACCAGCGTACGTTCGATCTCGCGCAGCTGCTCGTCGGTCTGCGCCTTGCTTCGGCCATAAACGTTGAGCGGCGCCGTGGCGTCGCTTTCCACATAGGGTCTGGCGGCTTCGCCATCGAACACCAGATCACTGGAAAAGCAGGTGTAATGGATGCCACGCACCGCGCACGCTTCCGATAGCGCAAGTGCGCCGACATGATTTGCCGCGATGCAATCATGCGGCCGGTGCTCTGCTTCATCCACCCGCACCCAGCCCGCCGCGTTGATCACGGCCCATGGGTTCATCGTGTCAAGCGCATGGGCAATCGATGCGGGGTCTGTCAGATCGAGCTGCTCCCGGCAGGTCAACACGTGATCGATTCCGCGCAATCGGCAAGCCCCGGCGAAGGCCTGCCCCAGCGTGCCGGTTGCCCCGGTTATCAGCAGAGGCTGGCCAGGCGGTCTCGGCCTTTCGGCGGCCTGCGCCCTGGGCATGGCAGCATGCTTTGCCCACCAGCCGGTCTTGCCCAGCACCGGATGGGCAGGCTCGCGCCCCGCCGCCAGATCTCGGATCAGCGGCACCAGCGCGGTTTCGCGCGGAATCTTCGCCCGTGTGTCGAAGACGCCGCTTTCATAATGCCCATCCGGCCGCGTCAGCAGGCTGTTCCAGTCGTGTGACCCCAGCAGGCTCCAGACGGTAACGGCCTCGACTGCGACACCTTCGTTCCGCAACATGCAGGCCGTTTGCCAGGCCTCGACCAGCCAGCGCATCTGTTCTTCGCGGGTGCAGCCATTGTGCACTTCGGTCAGCGCGATGGGCAAGCCATAGCGCGCCCAGCATGCCCGGATCGCGCCGTCCAGTCCGGGATGCCTGTCGCAGGCCCTTACGGCCTCCACATCCGCCACCGGCCCCAGTTCGCAAACGCCGTGCGATGATATCGGATGGCGGTCCAGCCGGTGATCGAGAAAGCGGTCGCTGGTCAGATAGTGATTGAGGCCCAGCACGTCGGGCACGCACGGTGCTGCGGCAACGGCCTCCATGCGTCTGCCCAGACCCAGGCGCACAATGTGGTCCCACAGCGCATGGCCGGGCTGGAACCTGCCTGCCAGCATATCCCACGATGCCCAGCGGCGCTCGTTGTCGAAATCGGCCTGGCCCTGGCGCTCCGGTGTCGCCGAAGTATGGCCCATGTCCTCGGTCTGGATCAGCCGGGCATCGGGTATGGTGCAGCGTATGGCCGCCATGGCTGCCGTCGTGGCCTCGATCTGGATGAGCAAGGCGGACCAGAACGCACGATCCGCACGGCGGTGCGGATACCAATGCCCATAAAGCGCCGAAAAGCGGGCAGTCGTCAGCGGCTCGTTCACCGGCGTCCAGTCGCGCACCCAAGGGAAGCGCCGCGCTGCCTGTGCGGCGTGTTCGGCAAGGCCCGCGATAAAGCCGGGTGACAGAAGATCCGTCCCCCGCGGGCCGCTGCCGTGATGGACAAGCCCCAGCACCGGGCGAACGCCCAGCCCGCGCAACCGTTCGAGCCGTTCCGCGTGCCACGCCCAAAGCGCGTCCGGGTCCGGCGCACTGGCAAAGCTTTCCCACAGCAGGGGATAGCGCAAGGCCGAGATGCCCAGCGCGGCAAACCGCTCCAGATCGTCGGGACGCTCGTCGTGGCCGCTCAGCGCCACCTGATCGCGATAGACGTCGCCGACGCGATTGATCGTGCATTCCGCGCCGCCCCACACGGCAAGCGGCATGGAGACGCCTTGGCCGTGACGAGCGCAGTCATCGGGCGAAGCAGAATTTGCGGTGTTCATGCCAGCCACAACGCGGAGGGCGCGCAATCGGTGACGCTGCGAAGCCCGGAATCGTCCTAACTGAAGTTAATTCTACGTTCAGGTCCGGAGCATCGCGCGATGACCAGCGTTGCAGCGATATCAATGATTTACAAAGAAGTGGAACGACAATGACGCTGATGTGCTTTTCACATTTGCGCTGGGACTTCGTGTTTCAGCGTCCACAGCACATTATGTCGATGCTGGCACAAAATCATCACGGGTCGCTGGGGCCCGTCATCTTCTGGGAAGAGCCGAAGTTCGACGCCGCCCTGTCCGTGCCGCAGATCGAAAAATACGCCCCGGCCAGCAATGTCACGGTGTACGTGCCGCATCTGCCCGAAGGCCTGGACGCTCCAACAGTCGACCAGGCGCTCCGTGCCCTGCTGGACGAACAATTGCGTACCGTTTCGGGTCCGCTCGTGCGCTGGTACTACACCCCGATGATGCTGTCGTTTTCGCGGCATGTCGATGCAGCCTGCACCGTCTATGACTGCATGGACGAACTTTCGAATTTTCGCTTCGCACCGCCGGAACTGGTCGCTCTCGAAGCCGAATTGCTGGCCTGTGCCGATCTGGTCTTTACCGGCGGGTATAGCCTCTACGAAGCCAAGCGCACGCTGCACGCCTCGGTGCACGCGTTCCCGTCCAGCGTCGACGTCGCCCACTTCGCCAAGGCGCGCACCACGGCCAGCGATCCGCAGGATCAAGCCGCCCTGCCCCACCCGCGCCTTGGCTTCTATGGCGTGATCGACGAACGCATGGATCTCGGTCTGCTCGCCGCGCTGGCCGACGCAAGGCCGCAATGGTCGATCGTGATGGTCGGCCCGGTGGTGAAGATCGCCCCCGCCGACCTGCCGCAAAGAAGCAACATCGCCTATCTTGGCGGCAAGTCCTATGACGAGTTGCCAGCTTATGCCGGAGGCTGGGACGTGGCCTTGATGCCTTTCGCCATCAATGCGTCGACGCAATTCATCTCGCCCACCAAAACGCCCGAATATCTTGCCGCGGGCCTTCCCGTCGTCTCGACCCCGATCACCGACGTGGTGCGCCATTATGGCGACCTTGATGCCGTCGAGATCGCAGGAACAGCCGAAGAGTTCGTTGCGGCCTGCGACGCAGCGCTGTCCCGATCGCGCGAACCTGCTTTTGCAGGATGGCGCAAGCAGGCTGACGCGGTGCTGGCGGGCCAAAGCTGGCAAGCCGTCGCAAGCGCCATGCACGACCTCATCGATGAGGTGATCGGCAAGGATCGAAGTGCAGCAAGGCCCTATTACGACTACCTCGTTGTCGGCGCCGGATTTGCCGGGTCGGTCATGGCCGAGCGGCTGGCAAGGGATGGCGGCAAGCGGGTGCTGGTCATCGATCGGCGCGATCACATCGGCGGCAACGCCTATGACCATCGCGATGAGGCGGGCATCCTTGTCCACCGTTACGGTCCGCATATCTTCCATACCAACAGCCGCGATATCGTTGATTACCTGTCGAACTTCACCGATTGGCGATATTACGAACACCGCGTTCTGGCCGATATCGACGGCGTGCGCGTGCCGATGCCGATCAACCGCACGACAATCAATTGCCTCTACGATCTCGAACTTTCGACTGACGAGGAAGCCGCTGCGTTTCTGGCGAGCAGGGCCGAACCTGTCGAACCGGTCGTCACCTCGGCCGACGTCGTCATCTCCAAGGTCGGCCGCGAACTCTACGAAACGTTTTTCCGTGGCTATACGCGCAAGCAGTGGGGCATGGACCCGTCCGAGCTCGACAAATCGGTAACGTCCCGCGTGCCAACGCGCACCGATACGGATGACCGATACTTCACCGATACCTTCCAGGCCATGCCGGCCGACGGGTTCACGGCAATGTTCAACGCCATGCTCGATCATCCGCTGATCGACGTGATGCTCGGCGTCGACTTTGCCGATGTGGTTGACGATGTGGACTTCGACCGGCTGGTGTTCACCGGGCCCATCGACGAATACTTCGGCCACCGTTTCGGCAAGTTGCCATATCGCTCGCTTGAATTCGTGCACGAGACGCTCGATCAGGAGTGGCTCCAGCCTGTTGCGGTGGTCAATTACCCCTCGGAAGCAGTGCCCTACACCCGGATCACCGAATACAAGCACCTGACCGGGCAAGTCGCCGCGCAAACCAGCATCACCTACGAATACCCGCGTGCCGAGGGCGACCCCTACTACCCGGTCCCGCGGCCGGAAAACGAGGCATTGTTCAAGCGGTACGAGGCCCTCGCCCGTGCCACGCCGGAAGTCGTCTTCGTTGGTCGCCTCGCCACATATCGCTACTACAACATGGACCAGGTGGTGGGGCAGGCTCTGGCGACCTATCGCCGCCTCGTTGCCAAGGATATGGCAGAAGCAGCCCTGTCCGGTCATCGCCTCGGCGAGACGGTCAAGACGGCGATTGCAGCCGAATAAACAGCTGGTGTGTGGCGGCCGACCAATCCGGATTTCGGGATTGGCCGGCCAGACAAGCCGCAAGCAGTTCAAGGTTCCGATACGAAAAGAACGATACCAACCCTCTGGATGGTATCGTTCTTTTCGTTTCAGATTCTCTTATTCTGAAAGGTGACGCTGAGGCGCTGGGGATAATTGCGACGGTCCTGGCGACTGGCATTCCGGCCAGCGCCAAGGTCACCTGCCCATCCCCAACCTAGCGATCCCGCCGGTTGTTGTCCTCGTTGAGGATTTCGCTGATGTTGCGTTCCCGTTGCCCAGCCATCGGATGGCGATTTCCCGGTTTGCGCAGGAAACGGAGCAGCAGGATCACGGCGATGATCAAACCGATTACAAGGGTGCCGATCGCAAGGCTCCCGGTCATGTCCATCGTGCTCATGGCTTATCCTTCAAACGCGTTGCTTGGCATGGTCTGAGCCGTGGAATCTGCCATGCCATCAAGGGCATCCTCGCCAACGTAGCGCGCGTATTCCTCGGCGTAGCGCTGGGTCAGCAGGGTCTGCTGCTCTTGCGTGGCGCTCTGCTTCAGGTCGAGGAACCAGTTGCCCTCTTCGGCATAGACATGGTGCGCCACTGCGCCTTCGATGTGCTCCAGCTTTTCCATGAAGTCGTCGCTCATGGGCGGAAGTTGCTCGAGCAGCGCCATCTGCACCTTGACCATGGCCTGCTCGTCATAACCGACGCCGGCATGGGTTTTTTCGCCATCCTGCGCGAGTGCCGGATAAATCACCGCTTCTTCGGCAATCGAGTGGCCGGTAAGCAGGACGCCCAGTATCTTCAGGGCCGCAGTTCGGCTGGTGTCATCGGTAGCTGCCTTGACGTTGGCAAAGGCATCCTCGATGTCCATGTGATGCTGAAGGATCTGGTCCAGCCAGTCTCCCGGCATTGCTGCTTCAGTCGCCTTGGTGCGCGCCTCAAGGCGGTCTTCGTCGCTTTCAGGCGGGGTCACGGCGGCGATAAATCGGTCCAGTAGCGTCATCGGGGTCTCCTGATCGTCAACGGCCGGAAATACGGTGGCCAGACAATCAATCCCCTCTGCTAGGCCGCGTTCCGCGCGCCCGTTGCAAACCAACACAGATCAATACGAATTCCGCAGCAACAAAATGACACGTCCGGTCAAGTCGAATTCGTTGTTTCTTGAAAAGAACTGCCTGCGGTTTCAGAACTCCGGCGAAACGGAATCATCCCGGTTCTGTGCCTCTGCCACAGCCGTCGCAGCCAGCAGGCTTTGTGCTGTGGCCAAGGCAGCCTCGATTGTCATTGTCACCGCAATACCCTGTGGCCCTTCAAGGATCACCAGTCCGCTCTCTGCGCTCGCCACGCCCGGCAGTTCCGATGGCTGGAGCAACGTCTCATTGGGAAACATCAAGGTACCTCTACAGGGGACATGACGGGCTCCGGGTGTTCGAGATAGAGGTAGTCGGGGTTGAACTGGCCCCGCACGGCCAATCGTTCAGGATCCGGTATTTCGACGATCGATGAACGGAAAACGCAAAGCCGATCTTCGCGCAGTTGCCGCATCACCCGGTTTACATGAACATTGGTCAGGCCGCAAATCTCTGCAAGGTCGGTCTGCGTCAACGCAAGATTGAACCGATGCCCGTCGCTAAGCCCGGCAGCGACCAGCCGCGCATTGGTTTCACACAGAAAATGGGCCACGCGGCCCACCGCATCAAGCCGCCCGAGCCGGAACAACCAGGCACGGTGCACCGCCGCGTCGATCAGCGTTGCAAACCATAGCTTGCGGATCAGTTGCGGGCGTTCGGCCAGGATCTGCTCAAGCGCCACATGCGGTACGATGGCCACCCTGACGGAGGTGGTGGTCTGGACATCGTGCTCCAGCACCTTGAGCGGAAAGCCGTGCAAATCCACGAAATCGCCCGGGAAATGAACCGCAGCAAGCTGCCGGACACCTTCGCGATCATCGATGTAGCGCGACATGATCCCCTCGACCAGCAGCGTGCTGTGGCGGAGCGGCTGGCCCGCCCGCACGATCGTGGTGCGCGCCGCGATGTCCCTGATCTCGCTCACCGCAGCTTCGATTGCCGCCCTTTCATCAGGCTCCAGCGCGGCGCCGCGTTTGTCTCGCAGGAATCTGTCTGTGAACATGCACTCGCTCCTGTGGGCACTGCATGGACGATGAATGCCAGGCCCGCCCTCAAGGAAGGCAACGGTCCGAGGGTCACGGATAAATCCGGCAATCGTATCAACGCAGGTTAGTTTCTCTGTGATTCATGAAACTTCCCAGAAATCATCGGGTTCCGGTTTGAGATGCAGGCACTGTTTGTGGACCGACGGTTTGTCGGTCGCAGTCGTTCGACCTGCCGCCTGCCCTGACGCGGGGCCTCATCTCCGAGGCCTGATGCGGAAGTCTCAACCCGAAAAGGAGCCAACATGGCTAAAACGCCGAAAAATCCGGACTCTGCCGCAAGGCCTGCAGGCTCGCTGTCCCCGGCTGATCTTGCCGGCGCAGACATGGGCGGTGAAACGCCAGCCAAGGCATCGCCGATACCCGCAGACGCCAGCATTTCCCAGTCCTATGCCGAACCACAGGGCCAAGGCGGCGAAACGCGGCAGGTCGCCGAAGGAGACGTGGCAACGCTCACCACCCAGCAGGGCATACCGGTCGCCGACGATCAGAACAGCCTGAAACAGGGCGCGCGCGGCCCCACCTTGCTTGAAGACTTCCACTTCCGGGAAAAGATCTTCCACTTCGATCATGAACGCATCCCCGAACGCGTCGTCCATGCGCGCGGCTATGGCGCACATGGCTATTTCGAACTGACTGACAGCCTGGCCGACGTTTCGCGCGCCGATATCTTACAGCGCGTGGGCGAACGCACCCCGGCCTTCGTCCGCTTCTCGACCGTCGCCGGGTCGAAGGGATCGTTCGATCTTGCCCGCGATGTGCGCGGCTTTGCGGTCAAGCTCTATACCAAGGAAGGAAACTGGGACATCGTCGGCAACAACATCCCGGTGTTCTTCATCCAGGATGCGATCAAGTTCCCCGACGTGGTCCATGCGGCCAAGCCCGAACCCGATCGCATGTTCCCCCAGGCGCAGACCGCGCACGACAATTTCTGGGATTTCATCAGCCTGACCCCGGAAAGCTTCCACATGATCATGTGGACCATGTCCGACCGGGCAATCCCGCGATCCTATCGCACGATGGAGGGTTTCGGCGTCCACACCTTCCGCCTGATCGATGCGCAGGGCAAGTCGACCTTCGTGAAGTTTCACTGGAAGCCCAAGCAGGGACTGCAGTCGGTCGTGTGGAACGAGGCCGTCAAGATCAACGGGGCCGATCCCGATTTCCACCGGCGTGACCTGTGGGATGCTATCAACGGTGGCGATTTCCCCGAATGGGAACTGGGCGTGCAGCTGTTCGACGATGACTTTGCCGACAGCTTCGATTTCGACGTGCTCGATGCCACAAAGATCATACCAGAAGAACTGGTGCCCATCCGCGTGATCGGCCGTCTGGTGCTGGATCGCGTGGTCGACAACTTCTTTGCCGAAACCGAACAGGTCGCCTTCTGCACGCAGAACGTGCCCCCGGGCATCGACTTTTCGAACGATCCGCTGCTGCAGGGGCGCAATTTCTCGTATCTCGATACACAGATCAAGCGGCTCGGCGGACCCAACTTCACGCATATCCCGATCAATGCACCGAAGTGCCCGATGGCCCATTTCCAGCAGGACGGCCACATGGCCATGCGCAACCCCAAGGGGCGCGTGAACTATGAACCCAACAGTTGGGGCCCGACGCAGGGCGGCCCGCGCGAAGATCCGGTGCGCGGTTTCACCTCCTATGCCGAACAGGCCGATGGGCCGAAGCAGCGCGTGCGATCGGAAAGCTTTGCCGATCACTACAGCCAAGCGCGGCAGTTCTACATGAGCCAGACCCCGATCGAACAGAAGCACATCGGCGATGCGCTGGTGTTCGAACTGTCGAAAGTGGAACGTCCGGATATCCGGTCGCGCACGGTGTCGCATCTGCTGAACATCGACGCCATGCTGGCGGCGACCGTGGCCAATGGCCTTGGCCTTGCCATGCCCGATGCGGCTGTAGCGGCGCGCAAGACCATCACCGACCTGCCGAATTCCGACAAGCTGAGCATCGTCAAAAACGGTCCGGACAGCTTCAAGGGTCGCAAGCTTGGTATCCTGGTCAGCGATGGCAGCGATGCCGATCTGATCAACGCTCTGGTTGCCGCTGTCGATAGCGAAGGCGCGGTGTTCGAAATCGTCGCGCCCAAGATCGGTGGCGTCACGCTTTCCGATGGGACATGGCTGGCGGCACGCCACAAGATCGACGGCGGACCCTCGGTCCTGTTCGATGCCGTGGCTGTCGTGGTCTCGGAAGAGGGTGCCGCCCTGCTTTCAACCGATGCCGCAGCCAAGGACTTCGTCACCGATGCCTTTGCGCATTGCAAGTTCATCGGCATCTCGGCGCAAGCCCAGGCACTGTTTGCCAAGGCAGGCATTGCCGATGATCTTGATGAAGCCTGCCTGCCGCTGGCCACGCCCGATGATGCCACGGCATTCATCACCGCGTGCCGGACCCTGCGCTACTGGCCGCGCGAGCTCATGGTAGACCTCGACGCGAATCCGGCCGCCTGACGACCGCCGGTGTCGCTGCGGCCAGATCGTTCCGGATCGTGGTCGCAGCGACACCAGC
Organism: Novosphingobium sp.; assembly: GCA_026400375.1. GTDB lineage: Bacteria > Pseudomonadota > Alphaproteobacteria > Sphingomonadales > Sphingomonadaceae > Novosphingobium. The sequence continues at coordinate 13,712 of JAPLPG010000269.1, forward strand.
CTCTCCGGTTGCATGGGTAATCTGGTCAAGACCCAGCACCACGTCGCCTGCAGCATAAAGTCCCGGAACACCGGTGCGCTGGTGGGAATCGACCAGCAGGCATCCCTCGTCCGAAAGGCTTGCCCCCAACTGGCCGGCAAGCTGTGAACAGATATCCGAACCCAGCGCCGGATACATGGTGTCGAACGCCTGCACCGCACCTTCGATGTTCATCTCCACTTTGTCAGGGCCAATTCGGATCGTACGGCAAGCGCCGGCAATCACCACGCCCGCCTCGGTCAGGCGCGCGACATCGCCCTCGGAAAGGGTGTGACCGCCAGCGGGTGCGACCAGGGTCACGTCCGTTGAATAGGACCGCAGAAACAGCGCCTCGCCACGCCCGCGCTCTCCCGTTCCCAGCACGGCAATTCGCTGTCCGGTAACTTCGTAGCCGTCACAGATCGGACAGTAACGGATCAGCCCGGATGTCAGCCCGCGATCATGATCTGCCTCGCTCAGCATCGGCGGGCGGCGATTGATCACGCCTGTCGCCAGCAGGACAGTGCGGGCACGGATTGCGCTTTGGGCAGTCGTCGCGAGGAAACCGTCGCCCTCGCGGGCAAGCTCGGTCACCGTGCCGCGCCGCAAGTTGGCGCCATAAGTCCGCGCCTGCCGCCGCATCCGGTCGAGCAGCGCAGTGCCGGTGATGCCTTCGGGAAAACCCGGCACGTTGCGGCTCATCGGAATGCTTGCCGCGCGGCTGTGCCCGGCATCGATCACGGTGACCGACAAGTGAAACCGGGCGAGATATATGGCGGCCGTCAAGCCTGCCGGGCCCCCGCCGATCACCAGGCAATCGCAGTGCGTCCCGACCTCGTTCGTCCCTGTGCTTTTCATTTTGGCCGTTCCGGGCAGTTCATGCCATCAATCTTGGCAAGGCCGTGGACCCTGCAGGAACCTGACAGTGGTGCGCGCCGGCTGCCCTTGCTCGGCAACCGGCGCGCGCGCATCACATTCCGGCCTGTGCCATCAGCTCGGCCTTGCGTGCTGCCAGCTGTTCGCCCAACTGCTTGAGGTCGAGGTCGCTATCGCGGCTTTCCGGGAACATTTCCCCTTCCTCTTCCTCGACGTGATGGTCGATATATTCGCCCAGCACCGTGACCTTGGCATCGAACAGACGGTCGCCCGCCTTCATCGCCTGGATTTCGGCGATCAGCTGCTTGGCGCTGGCATGCTCGACTTCGGCCTCGTCCAGCAGATCGTCATCGTCGATGGCTTCACGCGTGGCGGGATAGAAGATCTCTTCCTCGATCTGCGCATGAACGGTCAGGGCAAGGCAGATCTTGTCGGCCAGGGCCTGCTTTTCCGCGTCGTCTTCCAGACCTTCATACTGCTTGAAGAAGCCCTTCACTTCCTTGTGATCGTCCTTCAGCAGCTTGATCGCATCAGCGGGCTTGGCCGCGGCGCGGGCGGTCTTGCGTCCGGTTTTCGACGCCGGCTTGGCGGTCTTGGACTTGGTCTCTTTCTTCGTGGTCATGGGCATATCTCCTGAAGGCACGGCACAGCCGCGATCAGGGATGAAACGCCCAACGCAGGGATTCGAGCCAAACGCGTTTCGGCAAACTAATCTGCGTCAGTACGAATCCGCACAGGAAGAACCCGCCTCATGGCGTGTCACCGCCATCAAGGGCATCGCGCATCAGCGCTGGTACGTGCGCCAGCAATTCGCGCGCAAGGAACCCGATCGGCCCGACCCGTTCGGCGCAACGCCGACCCGCCTCGCCATGAAGCCACACCGCCCACAAGGTCGCCTCCAGCGCATCGGCCCCCCGCGCGCACAATCCTGCGGCGATCCCGGCCATCACATCGCCGGACCCGCCAGTTGCCAGCCCCACGCCGCCCCCGGCAAACGCAAAGACCTCGCCATCCGGGGCGGCAATCAGGCTGGTTGCTCCCTTCAGCACGCAGACCGCCCCGAAGTGCGCGCTGGCACGTCGCACGGCAGCCACCCGGTCACGCTCGATCAGGTCGGAATCGCAGCACATCATGGCAGCCAGTTCACCGATGTGCGGCGTCAGCACCGCCGGGCGCGGCAAGGCTCGCAAGCTGTCCGCATGGTCCGAAAGGCCCATCAGGTTTGCGGCATCAAACACCAGTTGCGCCTTGCAGAAGTCACCCAGCAAACGCGTGATCAGCGACGCCGCCCTTGCATCCGACATGGCCGGCCCCGCCACCACGGCATCGCATCGGCCAATCAGATCGCGCAGCAGATCGGTATCTTCCGCCATGATCTCGCCCGCAGCGCTCTCCGCCAGCGCGAACACCGCAACTTCCGGCATGGCGATGCCCACGGCCAGCGCGGCACTCTCGACGGTGGCGATCTGCACCTTGCCCGCGCCTGCGCGAAGGGCAGCTTCGGCCGTCAGCTGGATGCCGCCGGGCACGGTGCGGCAGCCACCTATCGCCAGAACCCGCCCGCGCCCGTTCTTGTCGGTATCGTGATCGGGAACCGGCAGCGGATGGCGCCGGATCCAGTCGTCGTCGAGAGGACGCACATCCTCAGCCACGCGCCGCCACCATCTTGTCGGGCTCGGCGGTGACCGGCGTTGCCTTGTCGGTCAAGGGCGCTGTCAGGTTGTACTGCGCCAGGACAAGCTTGCCGTCGGCGCCTGCGCCTTGCTCCCAGCGATATTCGGTAACTGCGCAATTGGCGACGTCGGCCTCGCGGTCGATCGCAAGGATCTCGGCTTCGGACAGGTTCTCGATGATATAGCGCAGACACAGGACGACAACCTGATGCGCCACGATCATCACCCGCTGGCCGCCATAATGCAGCGAGACTGTGTCCATCAGCGCGCGCAGGCGCAGGATCACGTCTGCCCAGGATTCGCCTCCCGGTGGCCGGTGATAGAACTTGCCCATCAGCTTGCGGAATTCCGCCTGCTCGGGCTGCAAATGCCGGATGCCATCGGTTGTCAGCCCATCGAGGATGCCGAACTCCTTTTCGCGCAGCCGTTCATCCAGGCAAATGGGCAGCTCGGCATCACATCCGCCTGCATTCCGAAAAATCTCGGCGGTCTGCACCGCACGGACATAGGGAGAGGCTAGCATGACCTGCGGCCGCCCCGACGCGGGGAACGAGGAAAACCACTGCCCCAGTGCCGCAGACTGCTCTTGCCCCAGATCCGACAGCGGCACATCGACATCACGATGAGTGAGGGCAATGCGCGCCAGTCCCTCGGCATGGGCCGCATCGCGAGCCACGTTGCCCGCGCTTTGACCGTGCCTCACGATCCACAATCTGGCTGGCCACCGGGGTGTCAATCTCGCCCCTTTTCCGTCGCATGACGCCTCCCCTGCGGAGGCCGTTGCTTGGAAAAGCACAAACCGTTGGAATTGTTCCCCTTTCAGCGATCATCCCACGCTGCGCCCGCAAGGCACTCGTAGAATTCCTTAGCGCGGCATTATCCATACTGTGATGAACCAGCGGGCACAGACGCCATGAGCCGATGCGATGCATGCAGGCTTGCGATGTCGATGCCCGTCGGAGCGGTTTCCCATGCAGGTGGTGCACAGGTTGCGCAAAGGGACGCTGGCCCAAGCGGCAAGACTGCTGTTCGCGCTGGTGCTTGCGGCGATCTGCCAGGTCACGCCTGCCAACGCCGGCACCGGCACTGCACTGGACCCGTACACTTCGCTGTCCGAAGCCTACAAGGCGTCTGCGTCCGGACGTTACTTCTTCAATCTGGGTTCAGGCACCTTTGCCGCCAGCATCGACACCAGCGAAGGCGGAGGCTGGGTGCTGGTGCTGCAATATGTGCGCCCTGCCAACACCAATCCGGCGCTGGCCATACTGGGCGCGGGCGCCAACCTGCCGGTGCAGTCGACTGCCGCGCTGGGGGCCAATGAAAGCAGCGACGCCACGCGCTGGGGCCATGCCGGAAATGCCGCGATGAACCAGTTCACCGGCTCGATCGAGACCCGCTGGTATGGAATTTCCAGCGGCCACGCGCGGGTGATACATTTCCGGACGGCCATCGGCGCGAGCTACTTGCGCACCGGCATCGGCACCATGGACGGCGTGGCAACCAGCTTTACCGCGTTGACCGGCCACACCGGGTTTCTGCCGGCGGCTGCCACTAGTTCGCTGTCGAACAGGGGCAATCTGGCCATGACCGATACCCCCTTCCGCCGCACCGCCTTCTACAAGTGGGCCCTGGGTGTGGGCAACGACTGGGAGGTCGATGATGACCCCGCCAACGACACCAACAGCACGATCAACCGGGTCTGGGTGCGGGCCGTTGATCCCCCGTCAGGTCTTGTCGTCAACACCAACAACAGCGGGCCGGGATCGTTGCGCGATGCGATCGTGTGGGCCAACGCCAACTCCGGGGCAGATACCATCACGTTCAACATCGCGGGCGCCGGCCCGCACACCATCACGCTGACATCGGCCCTGGCTGCCCTGACCGGCAATGGTGACAGCATCGACGGCACGACCCAGCCGGGTACGCAATGCCGCGATCTGTGGGCCGGTGCTGGCCACGATCTGCGCATCAACCTGCGCGGCAGCAGCAGTTTCGATGGCGTGCAACTGGGGGGCACGAACCAGACCGTCAAGGGCCTGTCGATCACCGGCTTCGATCAGGCGATCCGGCTCTTGCCCGCCAGCAACACAGCAACCGTGCAGTGCAACTATCTCGGCCTCCTGGCCAACGGCACCAGCAGCGGCAACACGCGCGGCGTATGGGTAAACGGCGCCAGCGCGCGCATCGGCGGATTGAGCGCGGGCCAGGGTAATGTCATTGCGGCAAATTCCACAACCGGCGTGCTCACCGTCCAGTCCAGTTCGGACACGGCCATCCGCGGAAATTTCATCGGCACCGACAGCGCCGGAACGGCAGCGCGGGCCAATGGCACGGCCATCAACCATTTTTCCGGATCGGGCACTTGGCGCGACATCACCGGAAACCTGATTTCCGGAAACGGGGCGGGGATCGTGCTGGATACCGACGATGCCATTTCCGCATCGACCGATCAGGTCTATATCCAGCGCAACCGCATCGGTTTCAACCGCACGCTTGGTGCCTTGCTGGCCAATGGAACGGGGGCTGCGATACAATTCTCGCCCGGAAGCATAGGCAATGTCCTGATCGGCGGGTCGGCCTCGACCGACGCCAACGAAATCGCAGGTGGTCGCGATGGGATTGTCCTTCAGGGGATCTCCAACATCCGCATCAGGGGCAACACCATCGCCAGAAGCGGTTCGCGCGGGATCTGGGTGGAAAACGCCAGCAACATTGCCATTGGCGGCACAGGTGCAAATGAAGGCAACGCGATCGGCGGCAACGGCAGCGACGGGATACGCGTAGGGACCAGTTCGTCGAACATCACCATCCTTGGCAACCTGATCCAGCCGGTCACGATTACCGGCGGCACCTTTGCCAACAACGATCACGGCATCTGGATCGACGGGGCCAGCAATGTCTCGATCGGGGATGGCACGGCGGCAGGGCGCAACGTGATCGGGGGCAATCGCAGGCGTGGAATCCAGGGCAGTTCCACCAATTCAACCATCACCATCAATGGCAATTACATCGGCACCGATGCCACCGGCAATGTGGCGGTCGCCAATGGCCAGAACGAAGGGTCCGCGACCAAGGACGCGATTTCGTTCGATAATCTTGGAAATTCTACGAACGACGCGATCCTGAACAATGTCATCGGCGGCTACGACTCCGCGCTGATTGAATTCTGGAACAGCACCGGCAATGGCATAACCGTTCAGGGCAACAGGATCGGCGTGGGCGCAAACGGCACCTCGTCGATCATGTCGAGCAATCTCGAAGACCTGATCTACATGGGCGGCGGCGGCACCTATTCGAACGTCCTGATCGGCGGCAGCGCGCCCGGACAGGGCAACACCCTGGCCAACAGCGCGCGTTCGGGCATCCGGCTCGATACCACAGGAAGCAATATCCAGGTGATCGGCAACACCATCCGCAACAACACCCGCAACGGGATCTACCTGGTCGGCTCGACGCGCGCCGCGCTGGTCAGCAACAGCATCTACGCCAACGGCATGATCGGCATCGATCTTGGTGAAAACGGCGTCACGCTCAATGACGCAGGCGATGGCGATACAGGCGCGAACGATCTGTTGAACTTCCCGCAGATCGGCTCGATCCATGTCACCGGCTCCAATGCCCTGCAATACCGGTTCACGCTCGATGCCCCTGCTGCGGCCAGTGGCTACCGCATCGAATTCTTTGCCAACAGCAGTGCCGATCCCAGCGGGTTTGGCGAAGGCGAACGCTATCTCGGCCACGTCGACATCACCCATGCCGGCGGGGCGCAGGCGTTCTCTGGCACGCTGACGACGCTGTCGGCCGTCGCGATCGGCGATATCGTCTCGGCCACGGCCACCCGGCGAACGGCCGGGGGCGCGTGGGACACCACTTCGGAGTTCTCTGCCGTTGCCACTGCCGAAGGCCTGGCGCAGCTGACGTTGGACATGACGTCCGGCGTGTTCGAACCGCCTGCCGACAATCCATTTGCCGCGCCCGGCAACGACATCGTCCTGACCACATCGATCAGCAATGTCGGCACCGGCAGCACCGATCAGGATTCGATCTTTGCCGTCATCTCGCTTGCGGCAACGAACAGCTTCTACAACGCGCCGACCCCGGCGTTCGGTGGCGTGGTAGGCTTTACCAGCCCCGCCCCTGGCCTGACCTTCACCGCCGGGGGTGATCTCGGCTTTTCCAACAGCACCACTGCGCCAACCGCCTTCGCGCAGTGCACATACCAGCCGCAGCCCGGTTACGATCCCCAGGTGCGGCATGTCTGCATCAACCCGAAAGGCAGGCTGCCCAACGGCTTGCCGCAAGGTGTCCTCACACTGAAGCTGCGCGCCAAGATCAGTTGATTACCTGTCCTGCGAACAGGGAATATTCCTCAAGCAAAGGTGAATAAATCGCATGTAAAAATACGTAATTCTTATATCCTGCGCTGACAATCATATACTTAACAAACAAGCTCACGTATTTTACCTTATAATTTCGACCCGTTTTAAGTCACCGTTCCCGGCGTATCAGGCCAGCATGAGCATGGCCTCGCCATATCTTCGGCTGATAACGCCCCGTTACGCGTGGCTGTTGGCATGCCTGTCGCTCGCCACTGTCGGGCTGCAAGGCAGTGCCCGGGCGACAGGCACGCCCGCAGGCGTCCGCATCGAAAGCACGGCAACCGCAACCTACAGCGTCGGCGATGCTACCAGCACGATCTCGTCCAACCCCGCCTTGATCGTCGTTGACGAGCTGCTGGCGGTGGCGGTGGCATCGCTTGATGGAACCGCGGTCCGCGCCGATGGTGAAAGCGCAGTCCTCTCCTTCTCGGTCACCAACACCGGCAATGGCCCCGAAGCCTTCGTCCTGATGGTTGACCCGGCCCCCAACGGCAACGACTTTCCCCCAGTCATCCGCAGGATCGCCCTGGATTCCAACGGCAATGGCATGTTCGATCCCGGCATCGACGTCGAATTGCAAATTCCTGCCCAGACCGCACTGATCTTGCCCGATGCTTCGACACGCGTCTTCGTGGAGGTGGGCTTTCCCGCCAACGTGACCGCCGCCGGACAAGCGCAAGTGGTCCTTTCGGCCCGCCCGGCCACTGGCACCGGCGTGCCGGGAACCACCTTTGCCGGCCAGGGCGAACTGGGCGCAACCGCCGTGGTCGGCACCAGCAGCGCCAGCACCGCCGGTCAATGGCTGATCGTCGCCAACCAGCCGGCCGTGGCACTGGTCAAGAGCGCGACTGTCGTCGATCCCTATGGCGGCGCGCAGCCAATGACCGGCGCACAGGTGACCTACAGCATTCAGGCGCAAGTCTCGGGATCAGGGTCGGTGTCCGATCTCGTGATAACCGACCCGCTACCCCCGGGGGTAACCTACCAGCCCGCCAGCCTGCGTCTGGACGACCGGACATTGAGTGACGCTGCCGATGGCGATGCGGGGGCATTCGTCTCCGGCGTGGTCCGGGTGAATCTGGGCACCGCCAGCAGCGGCGCAAACCACACCATCACCTTTGCCGTCCGGATTGATTGATCGGAGAACACGGATGTTCCACACGTCTGCCCTGACCGCGCTTGCCACCGTCTGCGCCCTTCTTGCCGCCATGCCGCTTGCTGCACAGGCCGTGCCGGGCGCACCGGGCGCACCGGGCGCACCGGCCGTGGCGATCGACAGTGACGTGCTTGTCGAACGGACCGTAAAGGACGCCAATGGCACCAGCCGGACCGAACGCGTGGCCGCCGATCGCGTCGTGCCGGGTGATCGTCTGGTGTTCCGCACCAGCTTTCGCAACGATGCCGCAAAGGATGCGCGCGATTTCGTCATCACCAATCCGCTGCACCCGGCGGTCCAGCTTGCACCCGATGCGATAGACGACCTGATCGTTTCGGTCGACAAAGGGCGCACCTGGGGCCGGCTTTCCGGGCTAGAGGTGCCGGCACCCGATGGCGGCATGCGCCCTGCAACCCGCGATGATGTCACGCACATCCGCTGGACGCTTGGCATTGTTGCGCCGGGCCAGACCGGCGAACGCTCCTTCGCGGCCATCGTCAGATGATCCGCCCCCCGCACGCGCGCCGCCTGAAGTTTGGCAGGCCATTGCCGTCCTGTGTCACGCAGGACGCCCTTTCCACGATCGAACGAACCCCGGATCTCCGGCCACCGCCCGGAACACCGCAACCCACAGGAACACGCCAGGTCATGCCCTCCCCCAACCGTTTTCTGCTGGCAGCCGGAGCGCTGGCACTGGCCACGGCGGCATGGACTCCGGCCTGGGCGGCGGGGACCAGCGCCGGTTCGACGATCACCAACCAGGCCAACGTGGACTACACCGTCGGAGGCTTTGCCCAGACGCGGATCCAGCGCTCCACAACCGTCACGGTCGATCGCAAGGTCGTCTTCACGGTGGTGCGCAGCGCCGGTGCCAGCACGACCGTTTCGCCCAACCAGAGCGGAGCGGTGTTCGGCTACCAGCTGACCAACAGTTCGAACGACAAGATCGATTTCGTACCGTCAGTGGCGCAGTCTTCGGCCGACGATTTCGATGTCACCAACGTGCGCTACTACCACGATGCCAACGGCAATGGCGTGCTGGACGGCAGCGACACGCTCGTCACCTACATCGATGAACTTGCCGAAGACGCAAGTTACGCCCTGCTGGTCGTCGTCGACGTTCCCCAGGCCACTGCCACCGGCAACATCGCCGACATCACGCTTACCGCGCGGGCCCATGCCGGCGGCACGGCGTCCTCGCAAGGGGCGCTGCTGACGGCCACTGCCGGCGCAAACACCGCTGGCGTGGATACCGTTCTAGCCGACGCCGCCGGGGCCAGCGACGCGCAATACGACGGCGCCTTTTCGGCAGTCGGCCGCTTCACCGTGCTCGGGGCGACCCTGACCGTGGTAAAATCTGCCCGCATCGTCAGCGATCCGGTCAACCTTGGCACCAATCCCAAGGCGATCCCCGGCGCCACCGTGGAATACTGCATCGCGGTCAGCAATGCTGCCGGCAGCGCGACGGCCCAGGGGGTCAGCATCAATGATCCCGTGCCGGCCGACGTTACCTATGACAGCAGCTTCGGGATCTTCGTCAACGGCACGCTGAATGGCAGCAATGCCTGCAACAGCGATGGCACGTCGGGCGGCGCGTTTGCAGCCAACACCGTGACTGGCGCGCTGTCGGACATTGCCGCAGGCGCGGCGCGGACACTCTACTTCCGCGCCACGATCAACTGACACCGGCGCCAATGGCCCGGCTCCTCGCGCGCTGCATAAAGGCGGCAATGCTGGTGCTGTCTGCTGCAATCGCGGCAGGCACCGCCGCAGCAGCGCATGCGGACACGATCACCAACATCGCCCGCGCTGACTGGAGCGTGGGCGAGAGCAAGGCCGCTGCGCTTTCCAACAGCGTGGTCCTGAACGTGGGCAGCACTGCCACGGACCTGCGCGTCTTTGCCCTTTCAGCGCAGTCCGCAAGACGCCTGCTGGTTGCGCCGGATGGCTGCCGCCCCGGCTCCGCACCATCGCCTTTGCCGATCGCCCTTGGCGTAAGTCCGGTCAGCCGGATCACGCCTGGCGAAGACATCGTCCTGCAGTTGATCGGATCTGCCGCCAATCGCGATCCCGCAGCCATCGATACGATCACGCTGACGGCGCAAACCGCAACGGGCAGCCAGATCTTCGCCATGACAGAAACCGGGCCGGATACCGCCGAATTCACGATGCGCCTTGCCACTTCGGCCGCAGCAGCTGCCCCCGGCACCTGTGTGATGACGGTTCAGGCAGGCGCACCCTTGACGCTTGCCGCCACGCTCCCGGGCTCGCAGACCGTCTTCGCGCAAGTGCGCTTGCCGGTAGACGGCACCCCCGCCGCGCTGCGCATCACGCGCAGCGCCTCGCGCGAACGGGTGCAGCCGGGCGATGTCGTCTTTCACACCATCACGCTGACCAACACCGCGGCCGCGATCCCCTCTGCTCCCGCCACGCTGGCCGAAAGCATTCCGCCCACGATGCGGCTGCAACGCAACACCGTGCGGCTGGACGGGACCGACATCGCACGGCAGGTCCGCACCTCACCCGATGGTCTGGCCCTTGAGCTGCCCGTCCCGGCGATCGCGCCCGGCCGGTCGGCGCAGATCACCTTCGCGGCCGAAGTCCGCCCCGATGCCGCAGCCGGGCGTGCGGTTCACCGGGCCGAAGTCGCATTCGGTTCCGACACGCCGCTCGCGGCAAGCACGGTCGTCATGGTCGAACGCAACACCATCGCCGGGCGGATGACGCTGATCGGCCGCGTTTCGGCAGGGGCTTGCCGCATCACCGCAGGCCGCGCCGGCATCGGCGGCGTGCGCCTGATGCTGGAAGACGGCAGCTTTGCCGTCACCGACGAAGATGGCCGCTACCATTTTGAAGGCCTGATGCCCGGAACCCACGTGGTTCAGCTCGCGCGCAGCACGCTGCCAACCGATGCGCAGCTGGCCGATTGCACCGGCTCCACCCGCAACGCCCACAATCCCGGATCGCGTTTCATCATCGGCCAGGGCGGTTCGTTGCTGGTGGCCGATTTCAGCGTGATCATGCCGCAAGGCTGGGTCCCGCCCCCTGCCCAACCCAAAGCCACAGTGCCGGCCCAACCGACCGACCCGCCCGGAACCGGCCCTTCGGCCGCCGGGGCGGCCGGGGCAAGCGAAGCGCAATATGCTGCGGGCGCGCGGGACTGGATGGCACTCGGCGACGGGCCCGACGGCTGGTTGTTCCCCGAGGCCGACCATAACCCGCGCGCGCCTGCGATCCGTGTGGCGATCCGCCATCGCAAGGGCCAGTCGGTCAGGCTGATGGTCGACGGCAAGCCGGTCGATCCGCTCGCGTTCGACGGCACCTTGTCGAACAAGAGCGCGCCCTATGCCGTATCGGTCTGGCGCGGCATCCCGCTGAACGCCGAAACCACCCGCTTGACGGCCGAGATCATCAATACGCTGGGCGGGGTATCGGCCAGCCTCGCCCGTGACGTCCACTTTTCGTCGCGGCCTGCCAAAGTGGAACTGCTGCGCGAGAAGTCCCGCCTGATCGCCGATGGCAAGACCAGCCCGGTGCTCGCCGTGCGCGTGCTCGATCCTTCGGGCAGGCCCTTGCGCGCCGGCATGACCGGCACTTTCACGATCAACGCGCCCCACGAAGCGATCAGCCAGCTGAACCAGCAGCAGCAGCAACCAAAGCAAGGCCTGCGCTCTGCCACGAGCCAGACCGGCGCGCGCTGGCGGATCGATGGCGACGACGGCATTGCCATCATCGAACTTGCGCCGACGATGGTGAGCGGGGGCGTGCGGCTGGCGTTCGAACTGGGCGAAGGCGAACGGCTGCGGCAGCAGGAGCTTGAAGCATGGCTGGCTCCGGGCGATGTGGAATGGACCATTGTCGGCCTTGCCGAAGGCTCGGTCGGCGCCCGGACAGTGGCAGATGCCATGCAACGCGGTAAGGCGCCCAACAGCGATCTGGGCGAAAACGCGCGCCTTGCCCTCTATGCCAAAGGCCGCGTCCTGGGAAAGTATCTGCTGACGCTGGCCTATGATAGCGCCCGCCAGCCTGAAGACCAGCCAGTGCTGGGCACGATCGATCCGTCCGCCTACTACACCGTTTTTGCCGATGCCTCCAGCCGCCGCTTCGATTCCGCCTCGCGTGAGAAGCTCTATGTCCGCATCGAAACGGCCACGTTCCAGGCGCTCTATGGCGATTTCCAGACCAATTTCGATCAGACCGCACTCGCACGCTACACCCGCACCGCAACCGGTCTTTCGGCGCAGGCCCGTGCCGGCGCGGTCCAGGCCCAGGCGTTTGCCGCCAATGTCGGCTCGCGCTTCCGCCGCGACGAGATCCCCGGCGCCGGGATATCCGGCCCTTATCCGCTGCGCACCCGCGCGATCGTTGCCAACACCGAACGGGTCACCATCGAAACGCGCGACCGCTTCCGCTCGGAAATCGTGCTCGATCGCCGCGCACTGTCGCGCTTTGCCGATTACACCGTCGATCTGCTGGCCGGAACGATCCGCTTTCGCCAGCCCGTGGCGAGCCGCGACAGCGACCTCAACCCGCAGATCATCGTGGTGGAATACGAAGCCGACGGGCAGGCCGATGGCCAGCTCAACGCCGGGGTTCGCGCCACCGTCAATACCGCAGGCCAGCGCTTGCGCCTGGGCATGACCGCGCTGACCGACAAGGGCGATGGCGCGCGGACGCACATCGGCGCCGTCGATGCGCGGATGGTTACCGAACATGTCGAACTGTCGGCCGAACTGGCGTTCAGCCAGTCTGCCGGAGAGACCGCGAAAGGCTGGGCCGTGGCGGTCGAGCATCGCACCGCCGATACCGATCTGCGCGCCTATGCGCAGGCGCTGGAACCCGGCTTCGGCGTCGGCCAGCAAAGCGGGGCCGAAACCGGGCGCCGCAAGTTCGGGGTGGATGCACGCACGCGGTTGAGCGACAGCCTGACGGCCACGCTCAGCGCATGGCAGGATGATAGCCTTGCCGACAGCAGCCGCCGCCGCGCCCTGCAGCTTCAAGGCACCTACCGCACCAACCTGTCGGACCTGCGGCTGGGCTTTTCGCATTTCGGGGATATCACCGCCGACGGGCGCAACCTCTCGTCCTCGGTCATCGAAGCCGGGGCCACCCGCCGCTTGTTCGACAAGCGCCTGGAGATTAACGCAGGCACCAGCATCGCGCTGGCCCAGGCAGGCTCGATCGATCTTCCAGTCCGCCACCAGTTCGGCGGGCGGTTTGCCATCACGCCCGATGTGCGGATCAATGCATCGTATGAACTGGCCAATGGCACGGCTTACACGACCCGCTCCCTGCGCGGCGGGGTCGAAGTGACCCCGTGGCAGGGCGGCAGGATCAATACCGATCTTGGCCAGCGGCGGGACGCGATTGCGGGAAGCAGCGCATTTGCCGCCTTCGGCCTGTCGCAGGCGGTCCAGGTCACGGCAGACCTGACTGTCGACGCCACAGCCGAATCCAGCCGGACCATCAGCGGCAAGGCCCCCGTTGCAGATGTCATCAACCCCGCGCAGCCATCAGCGAGCGGCCTGCAACTGAGCCTCGACCAGACGGTCTTCGAAGATTTCACGGCCATTTCGCTCGGCGCCACCTATCGTCGCGGCCGCTGGACCGGAATGGCGCGGATCGAAATGCGCGACGGCGACCTGTCAGACCGGCAGGGCCTTTCGCTCGGCGCGATCCGCCAACTCGGCGAAGGTTCGATGGCAGGTTCGGGCCTGTCGTGGACCCGCGTCAGGGACCGCACGGGCCGGTTCAGCCAGGTCATAGATGCCGCACTGGCCTTTGCGCACCGCCCGCAAGGGTCACTCTTTGCCATGCTGGGCAAGCTGGAATACCGCAGCGACGAGATTTCCGGCGCCCTGGCAAGCCTAGACCTGACGTTCTCCGGCCTCGACACTTACGCCCTTGCTCTGCCCACCAGCAACGACGCGATCTCGCGCCGATTGCTGGCCAGCTTCTCCGCCAACTGGACGCCAAGGGGCCGGTTCGACGATGTCGGCGTTGGCGCTGCCGAAATCGCGCTGTTCCTCGCCAGTCGCTACAGCTTCGACCGGATCGACGGCGTCGGCATTCGCAGTTTCGCGCTGTTGGGCGGGCTGGACGGGCACGTCAGCCTGACGTCGGCACTCGAAGTCGGCGGCACGGCCACAATCCGCAGCAATCTTACGTCAGGGGTCACGCAATACGCCTTCGGCCCGACCGTGGGCGTCGTTCCCGGCAATGGCATGCTGGTAACGCTGGGCTACAATCTGGAAGGCTTCCGCGACCCTGATTTCTCCGCCGCCCGCGATATCGACAAGGGGGCCTATCTCAGCCTGCGGATGAAGCTCGACGCTGACAGCTTCTCCGCGCTCGGCATAAATGGCCGCCGCAATTGACGCGGCCAGCGTGGCCATTGCGCCAGGCTTTTCTGCTGCACAATCGGACTTGGTGTTGCAACGGGCCGCAAAACCTTGCCATAGGGTGCCGTCCGCAGGCGCAGGGCAATCATCCGGCGGGCGGCAGGCGTTGCACATCAGAAAAGATCGGAAGCACCCGCAGTGCGCTTGAGCGATCAATCCTTCAACCGGCTCAAGACCTTGCGCACGCTGCGCAGGCTGGGCGCCGTATCGCGTGTCGAACTTGCCCAGCGCACCGGGCTGACCAAGGCGACGATAACCGCGCTGGCCGACGAACTGATCGGCAAGGGCCTGCTTGTCGAAGATCCGCCTCTGCAAAGCGCCCGGGGGCGTCCCCGCATCAATCTGCGCATTCGGCAGGATGCTGCCTACGCCATCAGCTTGTTTCCGTTGATGGATGACACCGCCAGCGTCGATATCGTCGATCTCCATGGCACCCGCCTTCACACCCATGTCGGCGCCATGCCGCGACTTGCGCCGAATGACGCTTTGCCCGGCATCATCGCCGACCTCGTCGGCAAATGCCTCGACGGCGCACCGTCGCTGCGTCCGGCCGTCAGGGTTGCGGCCATCGTGATCCCCGGACAGATCGACCAGCGTGGAGGCGTCGTCCACTGGCTGCCGAAATTCGGCGAACAGCGGCCCCTTCCCCCGCCCTCTCCGTTGCCCCTGAAGGCCCTGCTCGAGCCAATGATCGGCTTGCCGGTCGTCGTGGAAAATCGCGCCACGGTCATTGCCCGCGCCGAACACTGGTTCGGGCCGGTCGAACACTCGGACAACTTCAGCCTGTTTGCGATGATGGAATGGGGGATGAGCGGTGCGCGCTATGCCAATGGCACCCTGAAGTCCGGTTTCAACGGCATGAATTCCGAAATGGCGCACATCAAGATCGCGTTCGAGAACGGACGGAGCTGTTTCTGCGGCGGAACGGGGTGTCTGGCCGCATACGCGACCGTTGCGGCAGTGTTCGACATGCTGGCAGAGCGCAAGGGTATGGAACCCCCGCAATCGCCCGTCAGCGACGAAGTTTTCTCCCAGGTCGTTGATCTGGCAAGGCAAGGCGACGAAGACGCAAAGGCGGTGTTTGCCGTCGCGGCCCGCGCTCTCGGGGTGGCTATCGCCAGCCACGTCAACGAACACGATCCCGGCCGCGTCATTCTCGCAAGCAGCCGCGGCCGCTTCCTTGATGTGATCGAACCCGAACTTCGCGCCGTCTACGCTGCCGAGGTCCTGCCCTCGCTGAAGGACCGGACCGAGCTGCAGACCCTCGCTATCACCGGCGACCTTGCCGGGCGTGGCGCGGCCGCCGTGGCGATCGAGGAAGTGTTCCTTACCTTCTGATCCCCAACGAAAACGCCAGCATCCAGCTTTTAGTTCATTGACTGAACTAAATGGCTTTCCTATGCTCCCTGCGAGTTTGGCACCGCGTATCGCGCAAGCCA
>JAPLPG010000140.1 GCA_026400375.1 Novosphingobium sp.
ACGATATCGACGCCATGCCGCAAACCGGAGAACCCGAGCGGCGAGGCCCAGGTGTTGTCGAGAATGGTGACAATCCCCCGCGCCTTCGCCGCCGCCGCCAGCGCGGGCACGTCCTGCACTTCCATCGTCAGGCTGCCGGGGCTTTCCAGCAGCACCGCCTTTGTGCGCTCACAACACGCTGCCTCGAACGAGGCCATGTCCGTCGGATCGAACCACCGGGTCTCCACGCCGAAATCGCGCAGCAACCCGCGCCCCATCGCCCGGCTCGGCTCATAGGCGTTGTCGGTCATCAACAGCACGTCGCCGGGCCGCAGCACGGTGAGCAGGACCCCGGCAATCGCGGCCACGCCGGACGGATAGAGCACCGTCCCGCCGCCGCCTTGCGCTGCCCCCGGCTCCAGCTGCGTCAGCGCCTCGGCCAGGGCCCACTGCGTCGGTCCGCCTCGCCGCCCATAATAGAACTGCCCATCCTCATTGGCCGGATGCGCTCGCAACGCCGCCATATCCGGATAGAGATGCGTCGAAGCCCGCCATACCGGCGGATTCACCACCGCCCCAGGATGCTGCGGCGTCCCCGTCCATCCATCACGCCGCCCCGCCAGCACCCCGCGCGTCGCGGGGCCGAGGGCGTCAAGATCGTCAGAACTGCTCATGGCGAAGGCGATAGCAGAGGGAGGGGCAGGAAGTCATCGGTAAGGTTGGCCCGCCACGCCACGCCCGGTTCGTCATTCCCGCGAAGGCCGGAATCCAGCGACAAACCTGCGCGAAGCTAAATTTAAAGCAAATCACTCCAGCGCCGGAAAACCGAAATCCTCAGCCAGATCGCGCCAGTCAGGATTCCCCTCCTCGATCAACCGCAGCTTCCACGCCCGCTCCCACTTCTTGGTCCGCTTTTCGCGCCTGATGGCATGCTCCATCGTGGCATGTTGCTCAAACCACATCAGCCGCTTCACGCCATGCCGGTCGGTGAAGCCCTGAAACGTCGCCTCACGATGTTGGTGAATGCGCGCCAGCAGATCCGACGTGACGCCAACATATAGCGTACCATTGCGCCCTGAAGCGAGAAGGTAGGTCGTAGGCGAAAACTCGCGTTTCAGACGAAAGTCGCTACTGTATTCCCGCCTTCGCGGGAATGACGAATGGTTTGGTTCTGGCGGAATTTGACTGGTCGTAATCAGGCAGTACTGCAGATTTGCAGCGTGCGCTTTCACACACAACGCTCCCGCAAATCTTCCCCAATCTTCGTCATTCCCGCGAAGGCGGGAATACAGCCAACAACAACGCGCGCAGCTCAGTCCAAACTCAAGCCGCCCCCACAGCCTTCGGCGTAGCCGGGTCCATGCCCCACTCGCTCCACGATCCGTCGTAAAGCGCCACGTCCTCCTTGCCGATCAGGTGCGCGGCAAAGATCAGCACGTTGGCGGTCATGCCCGATCCGCAGGACGATATCAGCGGGCGTGACAAGTCGATGCCCGCCGCTTCGAACAGTGCCTTGATCGCGTCGGGCGCTTTCCACGTGCCGTCGGGATTGAACAGGCTGGAATAGGGCAGGTTGCGCGCGCCGGGGATGTGGCCGCTGGCCAGCGCGGGGTTCGCTTCGGGCACATCGCCGGTAAAGCGGCCCGCCCCGCGCGCATCCATCACCAGTTCGGCCTGGCTGTCCAGATTGGCCAGCACATCGGCCTTGCTGCGCACGTGGCTGTCATCCGACCAGACGGTAAAATGCCGCTGGCGCAGCGTTTCCGTGCCTTGCGCGCATTTGCGGCCTTCGGCTTTCCACTTGGCAATCCCGCCATCGAGCAGCGCCACGTTCTGCGCGCCGAACTTGTTGAGCATGAACCATGCGCGGGTGGCAGACTTGATCGGGCTGTCGTCATAGATGACGATCCGGCTGCCATCGCCAAGACCCAGCGCCTGCATGCGGCTGGCAAATTTCTCGGCCGAAGGCAATGTGTTGGGAACTGGCGAGGCAGTGTCGACCAGGTCCGTCAGGTCCATGAACACGGCGCCCGGAATGTGGCTCGCCTCATATTCCAGCAGTGGCACCCGGCCATGCTCGGGCAGAAATGCGGTAGCGTCGACGATGCGCAAGTCGCTCGCGCCCATCTCGTCGGCGAGCCACTGGGTGGAAACCAGCGAATCCATAAGCTTCATTGCTCCTGCCTGCTTGCACGACCCGTCTTTGCGAGTTCGCACGTGCAGCAGACTAGACGCGGCTGTGATCTGCGTCACCATCAAAAACAATCGGATGGCAATGTTTCGACAGGCCTCCGGTGGAGCCGGCGGCGTTTCACGAAAACGCCGGAAGGGTCAGCTCACGCTGGCCGATGCGCGGGTAGACGCGCGGGCCGAGGTCGAGCCTGAACGGCTGCAACCGCGCGCCGGGCGCGCCTTCGTCCAGCCCGACCACGTAGGCACGGCGCACGTCGAGCGATGAATCGCCCATCGCCGCGGCTGCATCGATCCGCACCAGTGGCACGAACAGGGCGAAGTTGCCGTTGCGAATCGGCGTGATCGCGGCCAGCGGAAGGCGAATTTCTCCCTCCAGAACAGTGGCTTGACCGGCCTGCAATCCAGCCAGGCGATGGCTCGGCGGCACCTCGGCGGCGGCGAACTGCTCCTCGGGCGCACGCGAAGCATGCGCCGATGTCATCTGCACGCGCACCTCTGTCGGCCCGGTATCGGCCTGCGCGGTCAGCGACAGGCGGTAGGCCAGCGTCGCATTCACCAGGCTCGCGCTCATCCGCACACTCTCCAGCGCCACATCCAGCGGCGCAGCATCGGCTGGCGGGCTCGGCAAAGCCGGTGCGGGCGGCGTGGCGGGGGCGGGTGCCGGGACCACCGGCCGTTCGAACGGCGCGTCGGGCAGCTTTTGCGCCTTTCTGCGCCAGACCAGCATCGCGCCCATTCCGGCGATCAGCGCCAGTGCGGCAAGCAGCGCGGCGGGCCACACCCACGACGTTGCTCGCGGCGGCACGGCGGCTTCGGCAACTTGGGGCGGGGCCGGGGGTGGGGGTGGGGCCGGGGGCGTTGCGGGTTCCAGATCCTGCGTGATCACAGGGTCTTGTGCAGCGGCGGGAGCCGAAGCGGTCGGGGCGGGCAGCGCCTCGGGAACGGCGCTCGTCGTCGGTTGCGGACGGGGCGGCGGGGCCGTCCGCTCTGGCGCGGGTGCCGAACTCGGCGGGGGAACGGTGATCGTCGGCGATGGCGATGGCGCAGCGGAAACGGTTGGTGCGGGCGTCACCGCAGGGCGCGGGGGCGGGGCTTCCGGGACAACCGGACCCTGCACCGCCGGGGCCGCGGTCGATGCCGGCGGCAATTGGTAGGTGCTTGCATCCTGCGCGATGGCCGGAGCGGCGACGAGCAGGGACAGGAGCGCGATGGGGGGGCGCAGGCGGGAGGACATGGTGCTGGCCAGAGGTAATGGCGGTTTAATCGCGGCTGAACCAAAAGGCACGATGCGCTCACTTGCTCGCAGCGTGCGACAGGTGCAAAGGCGGTGCCATTCTCCCATCGTCAGCGCGTGGTACAGTGCGCGCAACGTGCGGCCAGGTGCAGTTAGGTGCATCTAGGTGCACTTCGGAAAAACAGGCAGACGCATGACCAATACACCACTTTTCCTGGGCCAGAACACCAGCTTGCCCGCCTCTCCGGAAGAGGCCGTACTCGATTACGTGCCCAACCCGCGCAAGGGTTCGCTCTACCTCGTCCGCTTTGCCGCGCCCGAATTCACCTCGCTCTGCCCGGTCACCGGCCAGCCCGATTTCGCGCATCTGGTGATCGACTACGCGCCGGGCGAGACAATCGTGGAATCGAAGTCGCTGAAGTTGTTCCTCGGCGCGTTCCGCAATCACGCCGGCTTCCACGAGGATGTCACCGTTGGCATCGGCCAGCGCCTGTTCGCCGAGATGAGCCCGCGCTGGCTGCGGATCGGTGGATACTGGTATCCGCGCGGCGGGATCCCGATCGACGTGTTCTGGCAGAGCGGCGGCGCCCCCGACGGGCTGTGGGTGCCCGAC
>JAPLPG010000222.1 GCA_026400375.1 Novosphingobium sp.
CCGTTGATCAGGGACATGTCGTCCAGCCGCCCGACCGAATCCCAGTCAACCGAATAGCCCTGCGCATCGGCGAACTTGCGCGATTCGCGCTCGAACGAGGCCCGCTCGACCGCGCTGAGCACTTCGCCCATGTCGTCTTCCAGCAATTCGGCCTCGACCTGGCGGAAGGGCGTGGTCACTTCCAGTTCGCGGATCACGCGAAACCGCGCCACCCCTTCGAGCAGGAGGTTGAAGCGCCCGTCCTCCATCGCCTCGACATCGGCGATCTTCCCGACGCAGCCGACGCTGAACAACGGCGCACCCGGCTCTGCCGATTGCGGCTGGATCATCGCGATGCGCCGGTCGCGCGCCAGCGAATCGCTGACCATCGCCCGGTAGCGCGGTTCGAAGATGTGCAGCGGCAGTTGCAGCCCCGGATAGAGCACGGCCCCTGCCAGCGGGAAGACCGAAAGGCGCGTGGATCTGGTGGCTGTGCCCATCGCGATCAGCCGAACAGCACGGTGGAAAGCTTGCGCCGGGTGGCCGCAACCCACGGATCTTCAAGGCCGGTCGCCTCGAAGATCTGCAGCAGCCGCGCCCGCGCCGCGCCATCGTTCCACGCGCGGTCCGCCGCAATCATCGCCAGCAGCTTTGCCGCCGCCTCGTCGCGGTCTCCGGCGGCATAGAGCGCGTTGGCAAAGGCAAGTTGCGCGTCCATGTCGGCCGGACGCTCCGCCGCCGCAGCGCGCAAGGCGGCAAGCTCGCCCTCTTCCGGCGCTTCTGCGGCCAGCGCCAGCGCCGAGCGCGCCTGCGCAAACACGGCGTCGCCGGCCATTTCGGGGCTCAGCGAATCGAGCACGCCCTGCGCTTCTTCCTTGTGCCCCGCCAGGATCAGCGCACGCACCAGCCCGGCATGGGCCAGGGCATTATCGGGTGCTATTTCAATGATCTGGGCAAAGACACTGGCGGCGCGATCGCCATCGCCCTCGGCCAGGATATCCTCGGCCATCGCCAGCAGCGGCGTCACGTCCTGCGGCGCTTCTCCGGCCTGGACCGGCAGCTTGGCCAGCAGCTGGTCCAGATACTGCTTCAGCTGCGTCTCTCCCCGCGCGGGCGTCAGGTCCGCCACGGGCTGCCCCTGGAACATCGCATAGACCGTCGGGATCGAGCGCACCTGGAACTGCGCGGCGATGAACTGCTCCTCGTCGACGTTCACCTTGGCCAGCACCACGCCCTTGTCGGCATACTCCGCCGCCACTTTTTCGAGCACCGGCGTGAGCGCCTTGCACGGTCCGCACCACTCCGCCCAGAAATCGAGGATGACCAGCTTGGTCATCGACGGTTCGACCACGTTGGTGCGGAAGCGGTCGACCGCTTTCTGTTCGTCCAGGCTAAGCCCCATGCTGGCCAAGGTATGTCTCCGACTGGTTCAGGTGCATCTAGGTGCGTTTAGGTGCACTTCAGGATTTGCCGCACAATGTGGTGTCGCGCGTCCATTCGGCAAGAGGGCCATTCGGCAAGAGGAAACGGGCCCCGACCGAAAGACTTCGCCCGCGTTGCAATTTTGCAGTTGCGCTTATGCCGAGTCGCCGTTAGAGGCCCCAACACCCCAGCCGGAGGGGACATTCTCCAACGGCCAGAAACGCACGAGCGGGCGTAGCTCAGGGGTAGAGCACAACCTTGCCAAGGTTGGGGTCGAGGGTTCGAATCCCTTCGCCCGCTCCAGTTTCCTCCTTCACCACAGCTGAAAATTCCGGATCGGATTGTCCCTTCGGGGAACCCTCGAGTCTTTTTGGCTCTCCGCGGCAAGCCGCAGCGAGCGTGGTTCGAATCCCTTCGCCCGCTCCAGTTTTCTCCTTCACCACAGCTGAAAATTCCGGATCGGATTACCCCTCCGGGGAACCCTCGCCGCGTCCCCCCTCAGTGCGGTTCGCCCATTCTGACGAGGTCGGCGAGCAGGCGGGTGGTGGGGACAGCGATGCCGCCTTCCATCGCAAATCTTTCTATCGCGCCGTTGATCGATTCGATCTCTGTCGGGCGGCCGGCAAGGCGGTCCTGCAGCATCGAGGGTTTGTGCGTGCGGTGGTTGGCCAGCGCGAAGTCGGTCTTGGCGAGCAGGCGCGTGCGGTCCATCGCGATGCCGCGCGCGGCGGCAGTGGCGATGGTTTCATCGATCACCTGGACCGCGATGCGGCGGCCTTCGGCGCAATCGAGCCCGCCGACCGGCAATCCGGTGATGGTCGACAGCGCGTTGAGCGCGGCGTTGAACGCCACCTTTTCCCAGACGGCGGATTGCACCTGCGGATCGGCCGCAGCGTTCAGCGCGCCGGTGTTGAGCAGCGCCGCCACCCCATCGGCATGAGCATGGGCCGCGCCGTTCGCGCCGCCCAGCCAGATATGTCCCTGCCCGTGCGACGCCACCTGATTCGGCCCTTCAAGGTCTGCCGGGAAATCGGTGACGCCCCACAGGATGCGGTCCTGCGCAAAGACTTGCGCGATCGCTTCGACATTGCCCAGCCCGTTCTGCAAGGTCAGCACCAGGCAGCGCCCATCATCGAGATGCGCGACCGAGCGAATCGCCGCGGCGCTGTGCATGCCCTTGGTCATCAGGATGACCAGATCGACCGGCCCCGTGACATCGCCTGCCAGCGCCGCGCCGACGCTTGCCACGTGGGTGCCATCGTCATCGTGGAGGCAGATGCCTTCGCGTGCGATCAGGTCAAGCCGCTCTGCGCCGACATCGACGACCGTCACGTCCTGCCCGCCCAGCGCCAGCCGCGCAGCGAACAGGCACCCCATCGCCCCGGCTCCGACAACCACCACTTCCGCCATGCTGCACAGGTCCTCTCACGTGTGTGCGCGAGTGTTCCTGCGATTGGCAGGGCCCGTCAACCACCCCGATCGGCGGCCTGTTGCAGCGGAAAATAATCGAGGAACTGGCGGGCGGCGCTGGGCAGCACGCCCGAGCGGCGACGGTAGAGCAGGAAACGGCGGGTCCGCTCCATCGACGGGATATCAAGCTTGCGCATCGTGCCATTGGCGACATGCGCGGCCAGCAAGGGCCGGGGCAGCCAGCACAGCAGCGCGCTGTTGGCGCTGAGGGCAATCATCGTTTCGACTGACGAGGTTTCAACCGCGACAACCGGCGGCGGCAGGCCAAGCCCTGCGCAAATCGCTTCGAACTGGATGCGCGGGGTCATCGCCCGCCCGGGCATGACCCAGC
>JAPLPG010000158.1 GCA_026400375.1 Novosphingobium sp.
AAACGGCCCGCCATCGAACCACGGGCGCACGGCCTTCACGAACAGGTCGGTCCGGACCATCAATCTGGCAGGAAGCCACGCAATCGCGGTTGCGGGGCCGATTCGCGCCACATCGGCAAGCAGGTCGGCAGCGATTCGAATCACCGGAAGCAACCGTTGGGCGCCCGCCAGATGCGGTCCGGGCGCCAGCAGCAGCGCCGCAAGGTCCTTGTGCGCCGCCGGGTCCATCCCCACGCCGGCCCGGATGTCCGGCAGGGCCTGGGCCGGTCCGCCAGCCAGGCCATGCACATCGAACGTCAGGCCATCGCGTAGCAGTTCAACCCACCCGGCGTCGGCCGAGGGGCTGTGCGACACGGAAAAGGTGGAAGCGCCGGAGGTGTTGGCGGCCAGATCCTTCAGCCCCGGCAACAGCGAAGGCTCATAAAGCAGCGCGGCGATCGGGGCGCAACCGTCAGACTGGAAACTGGCGTCCACGTGCTTCCCTTTTCACAACGGCCCCATTCACAAGCGGTCTGCCGGTCAGGCGTGATTCTGGCCAACAAAGCTAGGTTCGCTGCGGATCATATAAGCGTAAAACTTCAGAAAACTCCTAAATCCAGTCCGACCGAAATCGCCTGTCCCAGATCGCGACACAATTGCAGGTCGTGCGCGGAGAGTTCCTTGGCCGCGAGAATATCCGCAGGCGACTGCGCTTTGGTGCAGATCACCAGCGGTTCGGCGACGCGACGCAATCGCCAGCCCGTGGCAATCCTGTCGATCTGCCGTCCGGCACCGGATCCATCCGATCCCGCTGCGATCATCGTGGCATAGGGTCGCCCTTCGATCAGGCCGAGCACGGGATAATAGGCGCAGTCGAAGAACTCCTTCATCGCGCCGGTCATGGTGCCAAGATTTTCGGGGCAACAGAACAGATAGCCCTGCGCGGCGATCAGATCTTCGGGCCGCGCCTCTGCAGCCGCGAGCATGTGACATGGCCCCGCGGCCCGCGCCTCCTCGAACGCGGCCCTGGCCATCGCCTGGGCGGCACCGGTGCGGCTGTGCCAGACGATCAGCAGGGCCAATGGCAGACCCGATCAACACCCATCGTCGGCAACTCCCGGCACGCCCAGGGCACCTGCAACTGCATTACCCAACAAACCACCAAAACCCTTTTTCTTCTTTGGCTTGCATTCGATACTTGGCTTGTCGGCCGAAGTCGATCGGTTGCGCCCGGATGCATCCATGCCGACAAGGAACCCGGTGGTCGAACGGTGCCGAATGCGTGCCGTCCATTCCGGTGACCATTTGATCCTGGGATCTGCCGGACGCGGCGGATAGGCAAAGGATTCCTCGGGCCCATAGGCATGGAGCGTGCCGAACATGTAATCGGGCGCGGCGGCCTTGACCTCGGCTGGGACGGTGCAGGTTGTCGTCTGCGGCGACAGGACCGTCTTTTCGGCAACCAGCTTGTTGACCATGGCAGGTGCCAGCCAATCGCCAAGACCACCGCCGAACTGGCGACTGGCGCTGGACGACCACCACACGATATCGGCCATTTCGCCGCGCTGCCCGGCCTGTTTTCCGCCGATCACCATCGCGTAGTACCCGGTGGCCTCGGCAATCGCACCCCAGCGCAGCAGGGTTGCGCCATTGGTCTGCAGGGTGTTCGAGGCATCAAGCGGGCCCATGAAGTCCTTCGTCAGCGAGAACGCGATGTCCGGCGCGTAGTTGCCGGCGACCCGGTGTGCCCCGATCAGCACCGAATCTGGCTTGGCCGACTTGCCATCTTCTCCCGGCCAGTAGCCATAGGTCTTTGATGCAGAAGGAGAAACCCAGCGGTCCAGAGGCACCGACGACGTGAACAGGCCAGGCGGAACCTGCCCTGCCGCAAGCTTGCTGAAATCGATGACCACCGGCTGCCCCGCCGGTGCATGTTCGCCGCAGCCCCAAAAGATCAGCATGCGGCCCTTGGGGCGCTGGAAATCACGCTCGCCCGGCTCGCGCGCTTCTCGGGGCGCAGGTTTTTCGGGGACGGGCGTGGTCAGCAGCACCGATTTGCCGAGCTTTGCCCCGGTCGGCATGAAGTGCTCTGCCCTCGGCTTGCCATCGGCGGCGGTGCGGTTGGAGCCGAGATCGAGCCAGAGCATGTGCTGCGCCTTGGGCGTGCCGCCGAATGCCATCGCCATGGCGGCGCCCATCCCGCCGCCTGCCCCCATGCCGGCAATGCCCGAGACGGTTTCGGCGCGCATTTCGTAGCGGGCAACCGGGGCGCTGGCCTGCTGCGCAGCCACGGTAACGCCCAGCCCTGCCACCACGAGTCCACCCACCGCCATCTGACCTGTGAATTTGCGCATGTCGCCATCCTCCTCAACACCGCAGGAATCACCACGGGAATCGCAAGTGCCTGCACGGAACGATGAAGCCTTATGACCCGGTGACAAGTCCGTGACCGTGCGCAATCGCACTGCGGCCTGCCCTTTTCGCGCGTCGCGCTATGCTATAGCGCACCGACATGATTCCAGTAACGGCGATAACGCATTCCCTTTCCGGCCAGGCCTGGCGCTGGCGCGGCGGCAACATGGATCTTGGCGCCGGTTCCGATGCGATCAGAGGAACGCGAGGCGACGGGCTGGGCGATGACATCGTGACCCAGCTGCTGCTGTCCCGCGGCGTGAGCCCGGACGATCTCGATCGCCACCGCCGCCCGACCCTGCGGGACTTCCTGCCCGATCCTTCGATCTTCCGCGACATGGAGACGGCCGCGGCGCGGCTTTGCAACGCCATCGAAGCGGCCGAGCGCATCACCATCTATGGCGACTATGACGTTGACGGCGCCACCAGCGCGGCGCTGCTGGTGCGGCTCCTGCGCGCGCTGGGCGTGTCTGCCGGCCACTACATCCCCGACCGCCTGCTGGAAGGCTATGGCCCATCGGGCGAAGCGCTGGTGCGGCTGGCGCGGGATGGATCGCAGCTGATCGTGACGGTGGACTGCGGGGCGATGGCGCACGAGGCGCTGGCCATGGCAGCGGCGCAGGGCGTGGACGTGATCGTGGTGGACCACCACAAATGCTCGTCCGAGCTGCCGCAGACCGCCGCACTGGTGAACCCCAACCGGCTGGACGAATGCGACGAAGCGGCAGCCCACGGGCATCTGGCGGCGGTGGGCGTGGCGTTCCTGCTGGCTGTGGCCGTGGTCCGCGAACTGCGCACGCGTGGCTGGTTCGAACGCAACAGGCGGCAGCCGCCAGACCTGATGGGTCTGCTCGATCTGGTGGCGCTGGGCACGGTTGCCGATGTGGCGCAGCTGAAGGGCCTCAATCGCGCGCTGGTGAGCCAGGGACTCAAGATCATGGCGCGCCGCGAGAACGTGGGCCTTGCCGCGCTGATCGACGCGAGCCGGCTGAGCCGGGCGCCGACCTGCAGCGACCTGGGATTTGCCCTTGGCCCGCGCATCAATGCCGGCGGGCGCGTGGGCGAGGCGACGCTGGGCGTGCGCCTGCTGACGACCGAAGATCCCGACGAGGCGCGTGAAATTGCCGCGCAGCTTTCGCAGCTGAACGAGGAACGCCGGGCGATCGAGCAGGAAGTGCAGGAGGCCGCAGAAGCCCAGATTGCCGCGCAGCACAACCGCGCCGTGGTGGTCGTTGCCGGGCGCGGCTGGCATCCCGGCGTGATCGGCATCGTGGCCGGCCGGATCAAGGAAAAGACCGGCAAGCCGACGCTGGTGATCGCGCTCGATGGTGAGGATGAGCGCGATGCATCGGGCACGGGCGACAGCAAGGGCAAGGGTTCGGGCCGATCGATTGCCGGCGTCGACCTGGGGGCGGCGATCATCGCCGCGCGCGAGGCCGGGCTGCTGATGGCCGGGGGCGGGCACGCCATGGCGTGCGGGCTGACCATTGCCCCCCACCAGGTCAATGCGCTGGCCGACTGGCTGGACGAGCGCCTCGCCCGCGACGTGGTGAGCGCGCGGGCATCGCAGGCCTTGCTGCTCGACCTGTCGCTGAGCCCGGGAGGGCTGACGCCTGCGCTGATCGAGACGCTGGAGGCGGCAGGCCCGTTCGGCGTGGGCTGGCCGGGCCCGCGCGTGGCGGTGGGGCCGGTCCGACTGGTCAAGTGCGACATCGTGGGCAACGATCACGTGCGCATGGTCGCGGCCGGGGCAGACGGACGATCGTTCAAGGCCATCGCCTTTCGCGCCGCGCAGAGCGAGATGGGCCAGACACTGCTGCATGCATCGCGCGGGCGGCAATTGTGGCTGGCGGGCCGCGCCAAGGTCGATGACTGGGGCAGCCGTCCGGCAGCGGAACTGCACGTCGAGGATGCCGCGTTTGCGGATTGAGATATTTCTGCAATTCGCCGCTTGACGCCCCGCGATAGTCCCCTTAGAGGCGCGGACCTGCCCAGCGGCGCAAGCCCACTGGCCCCTTCGTCTAGCGGTTAGGACGCGGCCCTTTCACGGCTGAAACACGGGTTCGATTCCCGTAGGGGTCACCACTTCCGGTCCTTCGACAGGACGGAAGCATCGGTGCAGTTCAAGCAGTCCTCCACGGGGCAATTGGCACAAGGCCCCTTCGTCTAGCGGTCAGGACGCGGCCCTCTCACGGCTGAAGCACGGGTTCGATTCCCGTAGGGGTCACCAGTTGCGTTGCGCAAGCGCCCTCAACTTCAAAATGCGATGCGAACGTCAGTAGCCGGTGCACGACGCGCGCCAGCGCTGACACTACGCCATGTCTATCGTCGAATCGCTGTCGAATCCGATTCGGCTTCTTCTTGTGCGCAGCCCCTTTCGGCAGAAAAACATTACGCTGCGAAAATGGAAGCATCTTTGCGTTTTCGCCGCGATCGATGCTCAACTGACAGATATTGAACGATATTATCACAGACCCCCTTTCAGTCCGTAAGTCACGGTCGGTTAACCAATGTAAGCCAAGAAAACTGAGGGTTTTCACGCATTGCTTTAGTGTTTGGTAACCAACCCGGGCCTAGTTGACGGCCCATGACGAACGCATTCAGAACCCTCGCCCTCGCCTCCCTCGCCGCTTCGACGGCCCTTGGCGCGTCTCAAGCTCATGCCGCAGGTGTCAATGCCGGAACGCTGATCCAGAACACGGCATCGGCAAGCTACGGCACCGGTGGATCGACCACGACGGTCAGTTCGAACACGGTTTCGATCCGTGTCGACGAACTGCTGGACGTGGCTGTCAGCTCGCTCGACGCTGGCACGGTTTCGCTCGCCAACAGCGCAGTGCTGACCTACCGGCTCGACAACACCGGCAATGGTGCCGAGGCATTTTCCATCAATGTTTCGTCCGCAGTAAGCGGCAACGGCTTTGACGCCACGATCCAGAGCATCGCGATCGACAGCAACGGCAACGGCACTTACGAACCCGGCGTCGATATCGTCATCACCAACGGCGGGGCGACCCCCGAACTGGCCGCCGATGGCAGCACGGTGATCTTCGTGGTCGTGACGCAGCCTTCGGGCACGGCCGATGGCCTGGCCGGCCAGGTCCGCGTGACCGCACAGGCGCTGACCGGTGCCGGAACGCCGGGCACGAGCTTTGCCGGACAGGGCCAGGGCGGCGGCGATGCCGTGGTCGGTGCGACCACTGCCAATGCCAACGCGCTGGGCTCGCTGATCGCCAGCTCGGCCACCGTGGCGCTGGTCAAGTCCTTCGTCATTGCCGATCCGTTCGGCGGGTCCAAGCCGGTGCCCGGCGCTGTCGTCACCTTCACGATCGCGGCCACGGCCACCGGCAGCGGTTCGGTGAGCGACCTGCACATCGTCGACGCCATTCCGGCCGGGACGACCTATGTCGCCAATTCGATCGCGCTGGGTGGCACCGCGCTGACCGATGCCGCCGATGGCGATGCGGGCGTCGCGTCCTCCTCGGGCATCGATGTCACGGTGGGCACGCTGGCTGGCGGCGCCAGCAACGCGGTCACGTTCAAGACCACGATCAACTGAACCGTCACAGACGCACAGGATTGAGGACCAGGATATGATCAGGCTCATCTCGACAGCAATCGCACTCTCGCTGGCGATCGCCCCTGCGATGGCCCAGCAGCCCCCAAGCGTCGCCCTGGAAGGCGATGTGAAGCTGGAGAAGGTCGTGGAAGTCGACGGCCGCAGCAAGACCGTGCTGGAAGACCCCAAGGTGGTCGTTCCCGGCGACAAGCTGCTGTTCTCGACCAAATACGCCAACAAGGGCAGCCAGCAGGTCGACAACTTCGTCGTGACCAATCCGGTGCCTCAGGCGGTGCGCGTGGCCGATGACAGTGCGGCAGCGCTGCAGGTCTCGGTCGATGGCGGCAAGGCCTATGGCCTGCTGTCCGCGCTGACCGTGAAGGACGCCGACGGCAAGGTCCGGCCCGCCCGCGCCGAAGACATCACGCACCTTCGCTGGACCGTACCGGCCATCGCTCCGGGGGCGAGCGGCACGGTCGAGTATCACGCCATCGTTCGCTGAACAGGCTGCGAAACACCGCCACGCCTGCTGGCGGCTCCAAAAGCAGGTAGTTTCACACAGGGATCGTAACAATGAAATGCACCAGCAGAATGCTGGGCGCTACCAGTGCGCTTGCACTGCTTGCGCTTGGCGCAACAACGGCGCACGCGGCCGGGACGACCGCAGGCAGCTCCATCACCAACACCGCGACCATCAGCTTCCAGGTCGGTGGTATCACGCAGAACACCCAGACGGCGAGCGACACGCTCGTGGTCGACCGCAAGATCAGCCTGACGGTCGCCGAAGTCGGCAACACCACCACCGTGGTGACGCCAGGTTCGGTTTCGCAGGTCACCACCTTCACCGTGACCAACACATCGAACGCGCCGCTCGACTTCGCGCTTGAAGCCCTGCAGCTGGCCGATGGCACGGTTGCGCCGCGCGGAGGCACCGACAGCTTCAACGCCACCAACGTTCGCATGTTCGTCGACACCAACAACAACGGCACCTTCGATTCGGCCAACGACACCCTGGTGACGTTCCTCGACGAAGTGGCCGCCGATGCCACGCGCCGGGTGTTCATCGTCGCCGACATTCCGCTGGGCCTAGCCAACGGCACGGTTGCGGGCGTTGCCCTGCGTGCCACCGGCCGTGAAGCCGGCGTTGCCAACACCCAGGGTGCGGCACTGGTCCAGACCACCGGCGCCAACACCGCCGGCATGGATACGGTGTTTGCCGATACGGTCGCAGGCTCCGACGATGCCGCGCGCGATGCCGCACATTCGGCGCGCGACGACTACACCGTGGCCACGGCCGCGCTGACAGTCGTCAAGACCAGCCGGATCGTTTCGGACCCGGTGAACCTCACCACCAATCCGAAGATGATCCCCGGCGCCACGATCGAATACTGCATCGCGGTGACCAACGCCGCGGGCGCGACGGCCGCATCGTCGGTGGGCGTGAACGACCCGCTGCCCTCGACGGTGACCTATGACAGCTCGTTCGGGGTAAAGGTCGATGGCACCGTTTCCAGCGGCACCTGCCAGGCAGACGGCACGACCGCCGGCAGCCACGCGGCAGGTATTGTGACCGGGACGATCTCCAGTCTTCCGGCGGCAACGACACGCACCCTGCTGTTCCGCGCTACGATCAACTGAAGAGCACGCCGGCCTTGCCATCACGGCAGGGCCGGCACGCCCCGAACATGTTCACCACTTCATCATCCTTCATCAAGCGCTGGCTGTCTGGCCTGATGATTGCGATGTTGCTGATCATTCCCGGCGCGGCCATCGCGCAGGGAACGATCACCAACACCGCCACGGCAAACTGGCTGGATCGCGGCCAGACCCTGACCGCGACGTCGAACACCGTTTCGTTCCGCGTCGATTCCGCAGCCGTTGCCTTGCAGACCTTGCGCTACATTCCCGATGGTTCGAGCACGTACTCGCTGACCATGCCAAAGTGCGGCCAGCGCAGCATGACTGCCGCGGGATCGCAGACCGGCATCACCTTGCATGGCGCGCTGCTTCCTTCGGACAGCTTCCGCATCGGCGAAGTGCTCTATGTGCGGATCTCGGCCCCCCTGGCCAACCGCGCGCCCGATGCCATCGACCAGCTACGCATCAAGACCACAACGTCTTCGGGCGACGAGGAACTGCTGACCGTGGCGGAAACCGGCGTCGACACCGGCGAGTTCATTGCTGCCATCGCGACGACCCCGATACCGCCCAGCCCCACGCAGCGCGATTGCCAGCTGAGCGTGCGGTCAGGGGATTCGATCACGATCGAGATCGCCGACAGCGGCATCGTGCTTGGCGCGATGCCGGTGAGCAGCGTGCAGGTCCTGGCCGACCCTTACGGCCTGGTGTTCGACAGCAGCGACGGCACGCCGCTTGACGGGGTGACCATCACGCTGATCGACGATGCCACCGGCAAACCGGCGCAAGTCTTTGGCGACGATGGCCTGACCGGGTGGCCCTCCACCGTGGTGACCGGCCAGCCCGTGACCGATGCCGCAGGCACGGTCCATCCCATGCCCACCGGGGAATACCGCTTTCCGCTGGCTGCGCTTGGCCGCTATCGGCTGCGCGTTGTGCCAACCGGCAAGTACACCGTGCCGTCAACAGTGCCGATCGAGGCCCTGCGCACGATCCGCCGCCCCGAAGGCAATCTGGTCGAACTGAGCGATGCCTCGTTCGGCGGGGTCGTCACGCTGACGTCGCCGACGCCGGTCCGTGTCGACATTCCCGCCGATGCGCCCGCCATTGCGGCAACCATCACCAAGACCGCCTCGCGCGAGATCGTCAACCCCGGCGATCCGGTGATCTTCACCGTGCTTGCCAGCAACCCCGACAGCAAGCGCGCGCTGTTCAACGTGACCTTGCAGGACACGCCTTCGCGGTGGCTGCGCTTCGTGCCGAAATCGGTGCGCATCAACGGTCAGATCGCAGGATCACTGGCCAGCTTTGCCAGCAACGGCCGCCAGCTGGCGATCGCTCTGGGCCGGGTGGCGCCGGGCGAGACGGTCAAGGTGACCTATGCCATGACCGCCCGCCCCGATGCGCCTGCGGGCGAGGCGCTGAACATCGTGCAATTGACCGACGACCGTGGCCAGACCGCAACGGCGCAGGCCCGCGTGCGGATCGAGGACGAGGTTCTGGCCAGCCGGATGACGCTGATCGGGCGAGTGACCGCAGGCGATTGCAGCATCACCGACGCGCGACCGGGCATCGCCGGCGTGCGCGTGATGCTGGAAGATGGCAGCTTTGCCGTGACCGATGCCGAAGGACGCTATCATTTCGAGGGCCTGGTGCCCGGAACGCACGTGGTCCAGGTTGCGGAGCAGACCCTGCCCGCAGGCGGCCGCTTCATCGATTGCGCAAATTCGACGCGCAGCGCCGGCCGTGCAACATCGCGGTTCATCACCGGCCAGGGCGGCACGCTGGCGGTCGCCGATTTCAGCGCCGTTTTACCACAGGCCGTCAAGAGCCCTGTGCAAGCCACTGTAGTTGAAGCAGTATTGTCGGAATCGGAGAAGCCGGTCGCAGTGGTCAAGCCGGCTGCCGTTCGCGAGGCAGAGCTGGAGGATCGCAAGTCTGCCGGGGCAGAGACGAACTGGCTCGCCCTGGGCGACGGGCCGACAGACTTTCTGTTCCCGCAAGCCGATCACAATCCGCGCGCGCCCACGATCCGCGTGGCCATTCGCCACCGCAAGGGCGAAACCGTGGACCTGACGATCAACGGCAGGCCGGTCGATCCGGTTGCCTTCGATGGCCAGAGCGTTTCGCTGCAGGGGTTTGCGGTCAGCGTGTGGCGCGGCCTTCCGCTTGCCGGCGAAAAATCCGTGCTTGGCGCGGTGGTTCGCGCCGCCGATGGCCACGAGACGGCGCGGCTGAAGCGTGAAGTCCATTTCGTGCAAGTTCCGGCGCGCGTGGCGCTGGTACGGGAAAAGTCCCGCCTGATTGCCGATGGCACGACCCGCCCGGTGCTGGCACTGCGCGTTACCGACCGCAACGGCCGCCCGGTCCACGCCGGGATCACCGGCGAATTCACGCTGAACCAGCCCTATGAAAGCGCGCTGGCGATTGACGCGATGCAGACGCGTACCCTGTCCGGGCTGGATCGCGCCGCGCCGACCTTTGTCGTCAAGGGCGATGACGGCATGGCCTATGTCGAGCTTGCCCCGACCATGGTCAGCGGTCCGCTGCGGGCCGAGTTCCTGTTCAAGGACGAGATGATGACCCGCCGTCAGCAGCTGGAAAGCTGGATCGCGCCGGGCGATCAGAAGTGGACGCTGGTGGGCCTTGCCGAAGCGGCGGGTGGCAAGAGCTCGGTCGCCAGGCAGATGCAGCGCGATGGCCGGTTCGACAGCGATCTGGGCGACAATGCGCGCGTGGCTTTCTATGCCAAGGGCCGCGTGCTGGGCAAGGTCCTGCTCACCGCCAGCTACGACAGCGCCAAGCAGAAGGACCAGCAGCGCCTGCTCGGCACGATCGATCCGAACGCCTATTACACCGTCTTTGCCGATGGTTCGAGCCGGCGCTTCGATGCGGCCAGCCGCGACAAGCTCTATGTCCGGGTCGAGGCGCGCGCGTTCTATGCGATCTATGGCGATTTCGTGACCGCCTTCGACCAGACCGTGCTCGCCCGTTATCAGCGCACGGTCACCGGCGCGGCGGCCGAAGGGGCGTTTGGCGCGGTTCACGTGCAGGGCTTTGCCGCGCGCACCGGCGATACGCACCGCCGCGACGAGATCCAGGGCGGCGGCATTTCCGGACCGTATCGCCTGTCCAGTCGCCGCATCGTTGCCCACAGCGAAATCGTGACCCTTCAGGTGCGCGACCGGTTCCGTTCGGAAGTGATCGTCGAGACGAAGACGCTTCAGCGCTTCATCGATTACGACATCGACCTGCTGAGCGGCACGATCACCTTCCGCGCGCCGGTGCTGAGCCGTGACGACGCTCTCAATCCGCGCTTCATCATCGTGGATTACGAGATCGACCAGGTCACCGGCGGCGAGATCAACGCCGGTCTGCGGGCCGACGTGACGACGCTTGGCGGCGCGGTGCGCATCGGCGCCACTGCGATCACCGATACCGGCGCGAACAACGGTGCGCGGTCGGACCTGGCTGCAGTAGACTTGCGCGCGGCCATCGGGCTGGGCACCGAACTGCGCGCGGAAGCGGCGGTCAGCCGCCTTGGCGGGGACTACGACAACGCCTGGATTGCCGAGATCGAGCATCACGATGGCGCCATCGATGCCCTGGCCTATGTCCGCTCCGCCGGGCGCGGCTTTGGCCTCGGGCAGCTCAACAATGCCGAACGCGGCCGCCGCAAGGTGGGCGTCGAAGGTCGCTACCGCCTGGACGATGCCTTTTCGGTCAACGCCAGCGCCTGGTTCGACGATAGCCTGACCGATGCCGCACAGCGCAAGGCCGCCGAAGTCAACGGCGTGTGGCGCACGCGCGAAACCGAGGCCCGCTTTGGCATTGCCATGTTCGATGACCGGCTGACCGATGGCAGCACCGCCCGCACCACCGCCTTGCAGGCCGGGGCAACGCGTCACCTGCTGGACAACAAGCTGGAAATCAGCGGCGCGGCCAGCGTGGCGCTGGGCACGGCCGAGAGCATCGACCTGCCCTCGCGCTACCGCGTCGGCGCCGCCTATGCGTTCACGCCGTCGATCAAGCTGCTTGGCACCTATGAGCGCGCTTCGGGCAAGACCGTTTCTGCCGATACGGTGCAGGCCGGGTTCGATATCGGCCCATGGGACGGCGCGCGCGCCCAGACCACGCTGGGCCAGCAAACGCTCAGCGAATATGGCAAGCGCAGCTTTGCCGCATTCGGCCTGACCCAGTCGCTGCCGGTCACGTCCACGCTGACCCTCGACGCGACGATCGACCATTCGACGACGCTGGCCGGGATCGATGCCAGCAAGCTGGTCAACATCGCGCAGCCCGCATCGAGCGGCGGCAATCTTGGCGATGCCGGAACGATCGCCGAAGATTTCACCGCGCTTACCTTTGGCGCGACCTGGCGGCACGATCGCTGGAGCGTGACCGGGCGCGGCGAGCTGCGCAATGGTCAGCTGACCGACCGCAAGGGCGTGGTACTCGGCGCAATCCGGCAGTTCGGTGAAGGCAGCATGGTCGGCGCAGGCTTCACCATGACCCGCGCCCATGACCAGAACGGCCAGCGCAGCCGCATTTTCGATGCCGCCATATCGCTGGCCCACCGCCCTGCCGACAGCGCCTTTGCCATGCTGAGCAAGCTTGAACTGCGCAGTGATGACATTCGCGGCGGCGCGGCATCGGCCAGCGATCCTCTCGCCGATTCCCGCACGGCGCTGCTTGGCGGCACCGACGCCCGGTCGACGCGGATGATGGCCAGCACATCGCTCAACTGGTCGCCCCGGTCCGAGACCGCGCAGCGCAGCGAACTGGGATTGTTTGCCGCCGTACGGCACACCTTCGACGCCTACGAAGGCTTTGATCTGGCTGGAACTTCGCTGATCGGCGGCGTGGATGCACGCATCGGTATCGGCAAATCGGTCGAGATCGGTTCAATTGCTACGGTGCGCCACAACCTGTCCGACAGTACGACGAGCTTTGCCATTGGCCCGCAAATCGGCGTCAGCCTTGTCAAGGACACCATGATTACAATCGGTTACAACATCACCGGCTACCGCGACCCGGACTTCACTAGCGCCCGCCAGACCGCAAAGGGCGTGTTCGTGGCGATGCGCATGAAGTTCGACAGCAACAGCCTGGCCTTCCTCGGGCTGCGCCAGTGACAGGCAGCAGGCAGCCGCGATGATCGGCAGGCTTCGCGGGGCGATCGTACCCGCCCTCGTCTATCCGGCACTTTGCGTGCTGGCGGGAGGAAACGCGCGCGCCGCAGGCTGCAGCGCGGCCAATCAGTACACCTTTGCCTATACCAACCAGGCCACCACGCAGCTGGCCTATGCCACGAACTATACCTACACCGCCACGCGCACCGCGGGCGGCAGCGCCAACTTCACGGTGCGGATGACGGCCGCCGATCTGACGGGCACGACCGTGGGTGGCGAAACGATGCCCCGCATCACCACGCTGATGTCTGGCGGAACGGCCCGCCACCTGACGTTCGGCGGCACGTTTTCCGGGCGCACGGCGTCGATCACCGGCACGACCCGCGTGATCGTGGTCACCTTCACCTTTGCCACCCCGGTCGTGTCGTTCACGATGACGGCGGACGATATCGATTATGGCGCCAACCAGTTCCGCGACTGGGTATCGATCACCGGCAGCAATGGCGCAGCGACCTATACCCCGACGATGACGACGCAGTGGGGCAACAACAATAGCGGCACGAGCACGGCGACCGGCTCCTCCATCGCCTTTGGCGTGCGCACCGCGGCACCGGCGCTTACCACCTCTGCGCAGATGGCGGGAACGGCCACGTCGGATATCGGCACGGCTGCCGGGCGCTTCACGCTCGACTTTCCGCAGCCGGTGACCAGCGTCACGCTGCGCTATGGCAACTATCCCGGCGAGACCACCACCGGCCAGCAGGGCATGGGCATCAGCAACATCGGATTCTGCGAAATGCCCGCCGTCACCTTCGGCAAGTCATCGGCGCCGGTGACCGGCGAGACCGGGGCCTTCAACGTTCCGGGCAATGACGTGATCTACACGCTGACCGTCACCAACCCGACCGGGACGACCCTTGATGCGGGTTCGATCGTCCTGGCCGATACGCTCCCGGCGAACGTGACCTTCCGCAACCTGGCGTTCGATGGCACGACCAGCCTGCCGGTAAAGCTGGTGAACAGCGCCGGGCTGACGCTGTCAGCCACCTCGATATCCTATCGCCAGAACGGGGGAACCGCGCTCACTTATACGCCGGTGAGCGGGTACGATGCGCAAGTGGCGGCCCTGCAGATCACGCCGGGCGGAGAGCTGGCCGCCAATTCCAGCGCGGTTTTCCAGTTCCGGGCGCAGGTGAAGTGAGGGCTGGGTGTTTATGCCTAACCCGATGTTAATCGCTCCTGCGTACCCGTTGTCGGCGCCTGTTGGCGCTGGAGGAGGCTGGTGAGCAACGGCGGGGCATTCTGGCGCAGGCAATGCGCAAGGCTGGGCAAGGCGCTGGCGGGCCTGTTCGCGCTCGCCCTGGCCGCGCAGCCTGCCCATGCGCAGTTCCGTTCGCTGCAGAACCCTTCGTTCGAGTCGAACGAGCCGGCCGGGCCCGGTGCGCCGAACTTCGAAA
>JAPLPG010000011.1 GCA_026400375.1 Novosphingobium sp.
ACTTGAGTCTGCGGTTTGATACTTTCTATTTCTCAAGATATCAGTGACTTAAAGACTTTTGACAGTCATCATGGTGATCATAGTGCTCATGCGTCCTCGTGGTGCTCGTGGTACTCGGGTGCAGAACCTGCCCCCCTGGGCGGAGCTGCATTCGGAAAAGGGTGTCTTGGCAGGGTGCTCGGGTGGTCGCCTTCGGGCTTTAGGCGCTAGCTCTGGAAGTTGACCCAAATGCTTTCCACCCTTTTTCCTGTCGTCCCGTCCTTTCGGAACCGCAGACCGTCGATGACAAAGAAAACCCGTTCATCGCTGATGTTCATGCTGGTCCGCGTAACCTGAAGTCGGGTGATCTGCCCCTTCTCCGGCTTCACCAGAATGTCGCCCAACTCGACCCCTAGAATGGTGCAGCAAAGGTCCGCTCGTTCTGCTTCAAGCTCCTGCTGCCATCTTTCAATCTCTTCGGTCAGCCGCTCCCAGGCATTGCGCGCGCCCAACAATGGCCTCTCGGCTCCGAACCAAATCCGGTATGAGACGGCCAAACGCTCATCAGGAACACTGCGCTCGATGTCATAAGTACTGCGCTCCAACATCTCATGCACGCGCTCGGCCTCGATCAAAGCGCGCAAGCGCGGCCAATGCTGTTTGATCCTGATCCGCCTCAGAGGTGTTGGAATCTCCACCTCTTTCGTCGGCATCAGCTCGATCGGCATGACATCACGCAACCGCAGATGCTCAGTTAAGAAGGTTTCGCGCTCCTAGTCCCGAAAGCGCGGAACTTCAATCGTGCAAGTGACCCAGATTTCGGTCGCTGAAATACACAGGGCACTTTCGGCCATGGTGTAGCTTTCGGCGGAATAGACGTGGTGGGCTGACCAGGCATGATCGAGGGTCACAAGCGGCATGACGACATGATTTAGCTGCTGGTCGCGGACGAGACGGGCAAGCTGGGCGATGCGATCCTGAAGGTCTGCCGTGAGATGGATCAGGATCGTAGGTTCCTTGCCGGGGGACATAAAGCTGCGACCGGCGCGCTCCATAACAACGATCTGGGGCCTCGCGATAGGCAGAATCTTGTCAACAAAGCCGCCTAAGCTTTGCTGTGCCCCATGGGTGAGGGCTACATCGACTTCGCCGCTTTTGATCCAGGCAAGATATCGGTTCTGAATCAGCAGCAGCATTTGGGCCGCGACATCGGGCGGAATCCCTCTGATCTGGTTTGAGGCGATACGGACGCCGCTAACATCTAGGCCTTTGGCTGCAAGTTCCGACAGCGCATGATCGACAAACTTGCGCTGGATCGGCGACAAGCTGATCACGCCGGGCAGCGGCCTGGCCATTGCTTTCCGCCGCGCCTCGATCTCGTCGCGGAAGGCGCGCAATGGGGTGCGACGAGGCGTCTGACCGGATTCCACCCGTGCCCAATAGCCTCTTGGTGGCTTAGGGACCTGAAGACGGGCGCATAGCTTCGCAACCGCAACATCTGAAACGCCCAGTTCCTTGGCGACCTCGACTGTCGGCTTTTCCCAAACAAGCGCAAAAAGTTCCTCGCGCGACAGTTCCTCCTTGCCCATAACCCGACCCTCGAAAACGCCTTGAAGGGGCGCACCCCACTGTTCTTAAAGTTCCCAGCCCAAATCTCTATCGCGTTCGCGCTGTCTTTCCAGCTCAAGCTGACGCTGCTTATCGCGCTCTTCTTCCAGCTTTCGCTGCTGCTCGATCCTCGGATCGGGCTTGTCCCGCCCAAGCACCTGCTTCAGCCGGTCGCGGATAGCATCAGACCCGGCATCATGACCGGTGCCATCTGCCTCCAGATTACGCCCCGCAATACGCGCCAGTCGCTGCTTGATCTCGCCTTGGTCCAGCTCTTTCGCCTGCCGCCCTGCGACGGCGCGCAACGCCGCCAACCCGGCGCTGACATGGCCCTGCCCCTCTTCGCGCGCCTCCGCCCAGACATCGCGCGCCAGCTCCAACCGTTCGCGCATTTCTGCGAACATGGCCTTGGCCTGGCGGGTGGCATGCACCCGCGCGCCCCTCTGGGTCAGGGGTTCATAGTCGCGGCCCTCGGCCTCGGCGGCGAATTGTTCACGGCGCTCGATGGCATTGGCGGCGGGGCCTAACTTCAGCTCCGGCTCGCGGTCCAGCTCCTCGGCCTTCACCGTGTCGCCAAGGGACAGCGCCTCCTCGCGCTGCACCTCCAAGGACCGGTGATCGACGCGCCCCTCCTGCCCCGCCAGTTCCAAAGCATGGTTTTGCAGCTCGGCCCAAACGCCACGCATGGCCTCGATCTCCGGCCCGCCAGTGCTGGCGGCATCGAGAATCCGGGTTTTGTCGGTCAGCCCCTCGGCAGACAAAACCCGGGTGGTGGTCAGGATGTGGGCGTGGTGATTGCGCTGATCGCCCTCGCGGTGTGGCGCATGGATCGCCACATCTGCCGCCACGCCGTAGCGCTCGACGAGCTGCGCGGCGAAAGCCCGCGTGATCGCGATCCGCGCGGCGTCCGATATCTCGGAGGGCAG
>JAPLPG010000299.1 GCA_026400375.1 Novosphingobium sp.
CGACGACGTGATCGCCGAGCGGTGTCGTTTCCCGAACCCGTACCTGGCGGCTGAGCGAGAGCGCGTGAGCGCCTGGGATTGTCCCCCGGATCGCCAGCGACTGGCTGGAAATTGCCCGGACTTCAGATCACACCGACCGGCCAAACCAGATGACCCGGCCGACCACGTGGATGGTCGAGCGATCAACATCAGACCAGGTCGGATAAGCCGCATTGTCGCTCGAGATGGTGATCAGTTTTCCGCCGGGCCGGATGGTCACGCGCTTCACCACCAGCGCATCGCATGCACGCAGCACGTAGATGCCAT
Source organism: Novosphingobium sp. (assembly GCA_026400375.1). Taxonomy (GTDB): domain Bacteria; phylum Pseudomonadota; class Alphaproteobacteria; order Sphingomonadales; family Sphingomonadaceae; genus Novosphingobium. The sequence goes on from JAPLPG010000299.1 coordinate 307, forward strand.
CGCGCAGGCGCGAGCCCCTTTCCTGCGCAAAGGTCACCGAGCTTTGATCGACCGAGATGATCTGGCCGGTGGCCGGATCGCGCACCACCCGGCTTGGCTGGCCTTGCAGCCCGGGAAAGGCCGCTTCGACTTCGGGCGTCAGCAGCGGAAAGCCGTTGGTGGTGTTGGTGGAGCGGTTGCGGAAGTATTCGGCCACAAAGGTCGAATCCTTGAGGAACGGCAGGGTCCAGTTCAGGCCGAACTTCCAGTCGCGCTGGCTTTCCTTCACCAGGTTGGGATTGCCGCCCGAGATCACCGTGGCCAGAACCGTTTCGCCCCGGGTGAAATCGAAGATCGACACGTTGGGCGTCACCGTGGTCGGCCCGCCCAGCGCGGTCAGGCCGGGGGCCTTTTCCGCCGCGACATAGCTCGCCTGCAGGGTCAGCTTTTCGGCCGGGCTATAGGTCAGCCCGCCGCCCCAGTTGGTCAGCGTGCCGAAATCGGAAAGCCGATGCACTTCGGCATTGGCATTGAACGACAGGTCGCCCAGCCATGTGCCGAACCCTTCCTTGCGGCTGGTGATTGGCAGGTCGATGTTCAGCCCGCCTTGCGCATCGCCGCGCTTCAGGTTGATCGTGCCCACGGTGCTGCGGGTATCGTTGCTTTCGATGCCCGAATAATCGAACCCGGCCTTGACGGTCAGCGACACTTCCCCGCCGGGCAGGCGCAACGGCCTGCCGGTCAGCGTGGCAAGGCTGGTCAGCGAATCGGTTTTCGACAGCGCGCGGTCGGCCACGCCGGGGATGATCGCGCTGGTCGGCAGCGCACCGGATGCACCCAGCGCCCCTGAGGCGACCAGCGCCTGCAATCCTGAAAGGTCGGCACGGGTATCGATCGTGCTGCGGGTTTCGACATGGCCGGCATCGGCGGTCAGCGCCAGATTCCATCCGCCAAGCGGCTTGTTGAGCGCTGCGCCAGCCTGCAGCGTGGTGGTGCGGCGGCGCGTGGTGATCGGTTGCGGGTCCAGCGTGGTGCGGAAAAAGCCGCCGCTGGCATCGGTCAGCGTGATCGCGTTCAACCCGTTGAGGCTGCGCGAATCATCGCGCTGCGCCAGCAGGTTGACGCTCAACCCCGCGCCGCCGCTGAGCGCGCGGGCCAGCGTGGCGTTGATCTGGGCCGATTTGCTGTCGGCAATCAGCGTGCGATAATCGGCCGCCAGGGGATCGCCCGCCACCAGCGCGCCGCTGGTCGGCTGGAAGATGCCGCGTTCGGCCTCGGTCAGCGGGCTGGCATCCTCCAGCTTGCCGGTGATGTTGATGCGGTTGCCGCCGGCGATCTTCGTCAGCGTGAATTCCTGCTCAATCTCGCTGAAGCCGCCGCTGGCAGGAAGGCGGTATTCGGTTTCGCTGCCAAAGCTGCTGAAATTGTCCTTGAGGATGAAATTGACCACGCGCTGGTCGGGGCGGTAGCCGTATTTCAGCGCCACTTCCTCGGGCAGAACTTCCACGCGGCGGATCGCCTCGGGCGGGATGCCGCGCAGTTCGCGAAAGCCCGAAATGCGCATGCCGTTCAGCAGCACCACCGGCATGCCGCCGCCGCGCCCGCGGCCGGACCCGGTCTGCGGGGCCAGCGAAGCCAGCAATTCCTGCAAAGATCCGGCCCCGTAGGAGGCAATCGCCGCTTCATCGAGCACGGCGATCGGCGGTTGCGTGGTATCGACCTGCCCCTTTATCCGCGTGGCAATGACGAGGATCTGGCCCGGCTCGCCGATGATGTCCTCTTCATCGCCATCCAGCACGCCTTGCGCGGCATCATCGGTTCCGGCGGTCACGTCCTGCGCCAGCGCGGGGTTGGTGGCGAGGAGGCAGAATGCCAGCGTAGCCAGCGATGTCGCTGCGGTTCTTGTCACGGTCATTACCCTTGAAGCCTGCCTTGAAGCGTGTGTGCCGTCATCCGGCCCGGAAATCACAACGCTGCTGATGCCGGAGCGGTCCTGCGCGAACCACGCGCATTTGGTAACAGATTGTCGCACTGCAACATAAACGCCGCGATAGGTAGCGCCACCTGAACCAAAGATGCGCCGCCATCCGCGCCCCCTTCCCTTTTGCGGCAAGCAAGGCTAAGGGCGGCACGGAATCCTGTGCGCATGAACCGTTGATCGCGGCCCGTGCGCTCTGCCGAATACGCTGACGAACACTCTGGCATACTCTGATAAAAGGCATCCGAACCCGCCGATGGCGAAAGAAGAACTCCTCGAAATGCGCGGACAGGTGGTGGAACTCCTGCCCAACGCGATGTTCCGCGTCCGCCTGGAAAACGACCATGAAATCCTCGGCCATACCGCCGGCAAGATGCGCAAGAACCGCATCCGCGTGCTGGTGGGCGATGAAGTGCTGGTCGAACTCACCCCTTACGACCTGACCAAGGGCCGCATCACCTACCGCTTCATGCCCGGTCGCGGCGGTCCCGGCGGCTTCTGATGGCGGGCGACGCTTCGCCCGCGATCCCCTCTCCCGAACTTGCGCAGCCCGAACTGGTCCTGGCTTCGGCCAGCCCGCGCCGGCTTGAACTGCTCGGCCGCCTGGGCCTTGCCCCGGCTCGCGTCGTCGCCACCGACATAGACGAATCCCCCCTGAAGGCAGAGCGGCCCCGCGCCCACGCCGTGAGGCTGGCGGCGGAGAAGGCGCGCGCCGCTGCGGCACTGGCTCCGGGCTGCGTGATCCTGGCGGGCGATACCGTGGTCGGCGCAGGCGCGCGCATCCTGCCCAAGGCCGAGGACGAGGCGACCGCACGTCGCTGCCTTGCGCTGCTCTCGGGCCGCCGTCACCGCGTGTTCTCGGCCATTGCCGTGATCACGCCGGACGGTGCCCTGCGCGAGGCGCTGTCCGAAACGATCGTGCGGTTCAAGCGCCTGTCGCGCGAAGAGATCGACGATTACATCGCTGGCGGGCAATGGCACGGCAAGGCCGGCGGCTATGCCATCCAGGGCAGCGCCGAAGGGTTCTGCGACTGGCTTTCGGGCAGCCATTCGGGCGTGGTCGGCCTGCCGCTTTATGAAACGCGCAGGCTGCTGAAGGCCGCCGGCGTGAAGGTGAAATGATTCATGTCGGCTGAATGGCTTTACGAAGACGGCATCGCCGAAGAGCGCGCGATCCTGGTGGCAGACGGCGCGATCCTGTCGGCCCGCGTCGAATGGGGCGAAGGCCTGCGCCCCGGCCTCACCGCCCAGGCAAAGCTGGTCAAGCGCCATGCAGGCAGCAAACGCGGCACGGTGCGCCTTGACGATGGCAGCGATGCGCTGATCGACCAGCTCCCGCACGAGGCGACCGAGGGCAAGCCGCTGATGGTGCGCGTGGTGCGCGCCGCCATTGCCGAGAAGGGCCGCACCAAGCTGCCAGTGGTGCGCCCTGCCCCCGGCGCCACGCCCTGCCCCGCGCCAACCCTGCGCGAAGAGATCGAAGCCAGCGGCGCCAGCGTGCGCGCGCTGCCCGCCACCAGCCGCGCCTTTGCCAGCAATGGCTGGGATGATCTGGTCGAACAGGCGCAGACCGGCGAGATCGCCTTTCCCGGCGGGTCGATCATCATCAGCCCGACGCCGGCGATGACGCTGATCGACATCGATGGCACGCTGCCCCCGCTCAAGCTGGCGCTGGCCGCGGTCGATGCGATTGCCGATGCGCTGCACCGCCTCGACATCGGCGGCAATATCGGCATCGACTTTCCCACTCTGGCCGACAAGCAGGACCGCCAGCAGGTGGACAAGGCGCTGGCCAACGCCCTGATCGACTGGACCGGAGAGCGCACCGGCATGAACGGCTTCGGCTTCGTGCAGCTGGTCGCGCGGCTGGAACGGCCCTCGCTGATCGCGCGCTTTGCCCGCCAGCCTGCCGCCGCCGCCGCCCGCGTGCTGCTGCGCCAGGCAGAGCGCGTGGCAGAGCCGGGGGCCCTGCTGCTCAGCGCCCACCCGCGCGTGCTCGATGCGCTGCAGCCCGCCTGGGAGGCCGAACTTGCCCGCCGCACCGGGCGCCCCGTGCGCCGCAAGGCCGATCCCGCGCTGGCCCTGACCGGCGGCTTTGCACAGGCCGTTCCGGCATGAGCATCGCTGCATGACCGAGCCCCGGATCAGACGCTGCCCGATCTGCGGCAAGCCCCGCATCGAGGAGCACACGCCGTTCTGCTCCACCCGCTGCCGCGACCGCGACTTGCTGCGCTGGCTCGACGATGGCTACGCCCTGCCCGGTCGTCCGGCCGAGCAGGACCCGGAAGACTGACCCTCCCAACAAAATTTTCACGCCAGAGGACTTGCCAACCCCGCCCCGCTTCGCCATAGGCGCGCTTCCCATCGCCTCCCGGTCTGCAAACAGATCGCGGCACGGACGATGCCCGGGTAGCTCAGTTGGTAGAGCAGCGGATTGAAAATCCGCGTGTCGGCGGTTCGAATCCGTCCCCGGGCACCATTGGCCTGTTCGCCAATCCCCGCCAAAGCTTGAAAAAACCCCGGAAATCTGCGCCCGGGTTTTATCGTCCGACTCTGCGCCGGTGGTGGCTGGCCATCGCGCGCTGAGTTGCGGGAGCGGCTTTGCGGCAGCGCTTTATTCGGGGCCGGGTTCGCCCAGGGATGCGCGCAGTTCGGCGATGGCGATGGCGTTGGCGGCGGCGGTCGTTGCCAGTTCCTCGCGTTGCGAGAGCAGCGACTGTTCGGCAGCCAGCACCACGAAGAAGTCGATCAGGCCCAGTTCGTGCTGGCGCCGCGCCTGTTGCGCGGCCTGCTCGGCGGCTTCAAGCGCCTCGGCATTGATGGCGAGCCGCGCTTGCGAGGTGCGAGCGGCCGAAAGCGCGTTCTCGCAGTTCTCCAGCGCCTGC
>JAPLPG010000252.1 GCA_026400375.1 Novosphingobium sp.
ACCAAGCGCAAGTTCTACAAGGCCGAGCAGGAAGCCGGTTTTGTCGAAAAGCATCCCAAGACCACCCCGCAGCAGCAGGACCCGGCCTATCGGCTGGCGTTCCGCGATACCGACTTCCTCCTGCGCGAGGAATTGCGTCCGGTCCGGTTCCAGCTGGAACTGATGAAGCCCGAAATGCTGCTGGACGAGGCGAACATTGGCTCGACGCTGGTGATGTATGGCTCGGCGCGCATCCCGCCGCCCGACATGGCCGAAGCTGCCCTGGCAACGGCGACCACGCCTGAACGCAAGGCCGTGGTTGAAAGCTTGGTGGCCAAGGCGAAGTATTACGAACAAGCGCGCCAACTGGCGAAGATCGCCAGCACCTGCGGCGTGGTCGAGGATGGCCAGCGCCAGTTCGTCGTCTGTTCAGGCGGCGGGCCTTCGATCATGGAGGCCGCCAATCGTGGTGCCGAGGAAGTCGGCGCCGAATCCATCGGGCTGAACATCGTGCTGCCGCACGAACAGGCGCCCAATGCCCATGTCACGCCGCACTTGTCCTTCCAGTTCCACTACTTCGCCCTGCGCAAGATGCATTTCCTGCTGCGCGCGCGGGCTGTCGCCGTGTTCCCGGGCGGGTTCGGCACCTTCGACGAATTCTTCGAACTGCTCACGCTGATCCAGACCGGAAAGATGCGGCCGATCCCCATCCTGCTGTTCGGCAAGGATTTCTGGAGCCGCGTCGTCAACTTCCAGGCGCTGGCCGAGGAAGGAGTCATCAATTTCGAAGACTTGAAGCTGTTCACGCAAGTGGAAACCGCGGACGAGGCGTGGAGCCACATCGTGAAGTTCTACGATCTTGATTGCTGAGCTTCGGTCAGCGTACCGCCTGATGGCCGAGCGGGCCGTGGCCTGATCCGAAACCGGGCGCGGCCAGCAGGGCGGCGCGGACGAATTCACGCGCGTTTTCAACCGCCTGTTCCATCGTGTCGCCCCGCGCAAGGAACGTGGCGATGGCGCTCGACATGGTGCAGCCGGTGCCGTGGGTGTGGCGGGTGACAATGCGCTGTGCGGTCCACATGCGGTCGGACTGGCCGGGCATGACCAGACGGTCGGTCACGTCCGGCCCTTCGGCGTCGCCGCCCTTGGCGATATAGGCGATGCCCCGCGCGCGCATCGCTGCGTCACCGCCAAGAGCCTGCAATTCCGGCACGTTCGGTGTGGTCAGGGTGGCGATGGCCATCAGCCGTTCAAAGGCGGCAATCGTTGCGGCATCGGCCAGTGCCGCGCCGCTGGTGGAAATCATCACCGGATCGAAGACGATGGGAACGCGCAGGTTTTCCAGCCGATCCGCCACCACTGCCGCGATTTCGGGCGAGCCGAGCATGCCGATCTTTACCGCATCGACACCGATGTCCTTCGCGCAGGCGTCGATCTGCGCGGCGACCATGGCGGGATCGACCGGGACCACGGCGTGGACGCCTGTGGAATCCTGCGCGGTCAGCGCGCAGATGGCGGTCATTGCATAGCCGCCGAGCATGGTTATCGTCTTGATATCGGCCTGAATTCCAGCGCCGCCGCCGGAATCGGAGCCGGCGATGGAAAGGATGCGGGGGGGTGTCATTGGGCGCTACCAAGGTTGCTCGCATGCTTCAAAAAGCTCAGCATGAGCGGGACTTTTCTGTTCGGCCAACCACTCCGCTCATGCTGAGCTTGTCGAAGGACGGAACTTGCGCACCGCCGACGGCGGGTTCTTGGCGTGGAGGGCCTTGGCCCGCGTGGGACGGTCCATCAGTTCGCCGCCGCAGTTGGGGCAGCGGTCGTCGAGACCCTCGGCACATTCGGCGCAGAAGGTGCATTCGAACGAGCAGATGAACGCGCCCGGTGCCTCGGCCGGAAGGTCTGTGCCGCAGCGTTCGCAATCGGGCCGCATTTCAAGCATTTACGCGGCCTTCCGCACGGCGTTGCAGATATCGTCGACCACCGCTTCGACCTCGCTGGCATCATCGCCTTCGGCCATGACGCGGATCAGGGGTTCGGTGCCGGAGGGGCGGATGACCAGGCGGCCCTTGCCGGAAAGGCGAGCTTCCGCCTCGGCGATGGCCTGCTTTACCGTTTTGTCTTCCAAGGGTTTTCCGCCCGAAAAGCGCACGTTCTTGAGCAGTTGCGGCACCGGATCGAAACAGTGCAGCAGTTCGCTAGCGGGCTTTCCGCTGGCCACCATGGCCGCAAGCACCTGCAACGCGGCGACGGTGCCGTCTCCGGTCGTCGCGTGATCGGTCAGGATCATGTGGCCCGACTGTTCGCCGCCGACGTTGAATCCACCCGCCTTCATGCGCTCCAGAACGTAGCGATCGCCCACCGCAGTGCGCTCCAGGTGCAGGTTGTGTGCATTTAGGTGTCGTTCAAGACCGAGGTTGGACATCACCGTGGCCACCACTCCGCCGCCGCGCAATTCGCCGCGCGCGTGCAATTGCGTGCCGATCAGCGCCATGATCTGATCGCCGTCCACGGTCTGGCACTTCTCGTCCACCACGATCAGCCGGTCGGCGTCACCATCGAGGGCAATGCCGATATCGGCGCGGGTTTCGCGCACCTTGGCCTTGATCGCATCGAGATGCGTGGAGCCGACGTTGAGGTTGATGTTCTTGCCGTTGGGTTCGACGCCGATGGCGATCACTTCGGCGCCCAGTTCCCACAGGGCCGAGGGGGTCACATGATAGGCCGCGCCATTGGCGCAATCGAGCACGATGCGCAGGCCATCGAGCCGCACGTTGTCGGGCAGGCTGGCCTTGACCGCGTGGATATAGCGGCCGCGCGCATCCTCGATCCGGCGGGCGCGGCCCACTTGCGTGGCGTCGGCCAGATCGAGTTCCTGGCCGAGCAGCGCCTCGATGGCGAGTTCGGCTTCGTCCGAAAGCTTGTAGCCATCGGGGCCGAACAGCTTGATGCCGTTGTCCTCGAACGGATTGTGGCTGGCCGATATCATCACGCCCAGATCCGCGCGCATCGAGCGGGTGAGCATGGCGACCGCAGGCGTGGGCATCGGGCCGAGCAGCACCACGTCCATGCCGACCGAGGTGAACCCCGCGACCATTGCCGATTCCATCATGTAGCCGGACAGGCGCGTGTCCTTGCCGATCACCACGCGGTGGCGGTGATCTCCGCGCTGGAACCAGGTGCCGGCGGCCTGCCCCACCTTCATCGCGGTGGCGGCGGTCATCACGCCGGCATTGGTGCGGCCGCGAATGCCATCGGTGCCGAAGAACTTGCGTGCCATTGAACGGCTTTTCCCTTTGCTTGCGTGCCCTTTTGCCGGCGCACGCGTTGCCATGCCGTCTGACATAGCTAAAGTCACCTCAACATGACCTTACCGCCTTCTGAAAATTCGTCCATGCCGGCCCCGCACGCGGCGCCTGCTCCGCAATCGGCGGCGATGGCCTTGCCGCCGATTGCGCAAGTGCCTGCTGCGTGGACGTTCATTGGCCTGATCGCGGGGCTGGCGATCGGCCTGATCGTGGCGTTCGCCGCGCCGACGGCCCTGCCTCTGGTCGAAACCTGGGTAAAGCCGGTGGGCGAGATGTGGCTGCGCGGCTTGCAGGCGACGATCGTGCCGCTGGTGGCCGCGCTGCTGTTTACCGGCGTGACGCAGACCGTGGCCACGGCCAGCGCCGGTGCGCTGGCCCGCCGCAGTCTTGGCCTGTTCCTGGCCGTGCTGGCATTCAGCGCGGCAACGGCGGCCGTCGTCACTCCGGCATTGATCGGATTGTTCCCGATCCCGGCAGAGGCGGGGGCAGCGCTGCGCGAAACGCTTTCGGGCAAGGATGCCGGGCCAGTGCCGGGCATTGCCGATTTCCTGCGCTCGATCGTGCCGACCAATGTGATCGATGCGGCGGCAAACGACCGGCTGTTGCCGCTGATCCTGTTCATGGCCGTCTTTGCCCTGGCGGTATCGCGGCTGGCAGGCCCGCAGCGCGAGGTGATGACCACGTTCTTTGCGGCCTTGGCATCGGCGATGCTGGTGGTGATCGGCTGGGTGCTGGCGCTGGCGCCGCTGGGCGTGTTCGCGCTGAGCATGGCGGTGGCGGCGCAAAGCGGCACGGCCGTGATCGGCGCGCTGGCGCACTACATCCTGATCGTGGTGCTGACCGGGGCAGCCCTGCCGATTGCAGGATACGGCCTCGCGGTGCTGATCGCGCGCAAGCCGCTGGGCGCCTTTGCCCGGGCGATGGTGCCGGTTCAGGCCTTTGCGCTGTCGACGCAATCCTCGCTCGCTTCGCTGCCGGCGATGCTGGGAGCCTGCCGCAACCTCAAGGTGCGCGAGACGACGGCGGAATTCGTCATGCCGCTTGCCGTTGCGCTGTTCCGGGCGACCAGCCCGGCCATGAACCTGGCCGTCGCGATCTATGTCGCGCATCTTTATGGCGTGACGTTGACGCCGTTGGCGATGATCGCCGGGGTTGCCGTGGCCATCCTGGTCTCGCTCAGTTCGGTAAGCCTGCCGGGTTCGATCAGCTTCGTGGCATCGGTAGGCCCGATCGCGATTGCCATGGGCATCCCGATCGAGCCACTGGCCTTGCTGGTGGCCGTGGAGGTGCTGCCCGATCTGATGCGGACGCTGGGCAATGTCACGATGGACGTGGCCGTGACCGCGGCGGTCGACCACGCCCACGATCCGGAAAAGCTGCGCTAGGTTGTCGGTCCGGTCCGTCCGGGTGCGCAGACTGCAACTGCGCGATCGAACAATGCAACCCATCCGTGTCTCGTCATGGCTTGCGGCCGGGCAACCAATGCGCATCTGACGCGTTGATCTGCATTGCAGATTTTTACCGAAGGACCCCTGACGACATGGCCATTACCCTCCCTCCGTTGCCCTATGCCGACACCGCGCTCGAGCCGAGCATTTCGGCCACGACGCTCCAGACCCATCATGGCAAGCATCACAAGGCCTATGTCGACAAGACCAACGCGGCTGTGCAGGACACCGACCTTGTCGATGCCAGCCTCGAGCAGATCATCGCTGCGGCCCAGGACAAGGGCGACAAGGGCCTGTTCAACAATGCCGCCCAAAGCTGGAACCACGCGTTCTACTGGAACAGCCTTGCGCCATCGGCATCTGCGCCATCGGGCGATCTGGCCGCAGCCATCGACAGCGCATTCGGCTCGCTCGACGCGCTGAAGGAAGATCTGGCCGCGCAAGGGGCTGCCCACTTTGCTTCGGGCTGGGTCTGGCTGGTCGCAAAGGCCGGCGCACTGGCGGTCGAGCAGACGCACGATGCGGCAACCTTTGCCACCGATGATGCCAAGCCGCTGCTGGTGATCGATCTGTGGGAGCACGCCTATTACCTCGATCACAAGAACCTGCGCCCCGAATACCTGAAGGCAGTGATCGAGCAGCACCTGAACTGGGATTTTGCGGCAGAGAACCTGGCGCGCGAAGGCAACTGGACGTATCCGGCCTGAGCCTTCCGCCTGAACCATCTACGGCCCTGATCCACGAAAAAGGCCGCCAGCTTCGCATGAGCTGGCGGCCTTCGCTGTCTGGAGGCAGGACTTCAGTTGTGGTTGCCGGACAGCACGGTCTGTTCGAGTTCATTCATGATGGCCGAGTGGGCAACGGCGTCGTCGGTGCTGCGGCGCGGAATGTGGCCCTGTTCGATCATCTGGGTCAGCGTTGCGCGGGCACGGCCGACGCGGCTCTTGATCGTGCCGACCGCACATCCGCAGATCTGCGCGGCTTCTTCGTAGCTGAAGCCCCCGGCACCGACCAGCAACAACGCTTCGCGGCGTTCGGGCGGCAGGGTCAGCAGCGCGCGGTGCATGTCCGAAAGATGCATCGGACCTTCCTGCGCGGCCGGGGCCACGAGAATGCGTTCGGCAACCGTTTCATCGTAATCGGCGCGGAACCGGTTGCGACGCATGTCGGTGAGGTAGGCGTTGCGCAGGATCACGAAAGTCCAAGCCCGCATCGACGTGCCCGGCTCGAACCGTTCCTGCGCGGCCCATGCCTTGAGCAGCGTTTCCTGCACCAGGTCGTCGGCAAGATCCGGGCGTCCGCACAGGCCGCGGGCAAAGGCGCGCAAGTGCGGAACGACGCCGGTCAGTTCGCGCTTGAACGAGATGGGATCGCGTGCCGGGCGAGGTGATTTGTCGATCTCTTCGGCGGGCACGGTCTTGGCGATGGGATCAGCCTCAGCCATTGGACGGATCATCGAGTTTGTCGAGCAACTGGGCAAATGTATCGGGCAGCGGTTCGTCGAGCACGGAATCGTACAGGCGCTTCAACCCATCAGCCCATTCGGGAGGCTTGGCGCCTTTCCGCTTTTGCTTGCCGGAATTCATTTGTGGTTCTTTCGACATTCGCTCTGTCAACGCCTCCCCCTCCAGGGATAATTCAAGCCAGGAAAACTTCACGGTAGACCGCATTTGGCGCGGCAGATGCGTTAATTACAAGCTGTCAAACATCCATTCCAGATGCTGGCCGCAGGGCCACCACCGGCATGGAGCCGAATAGCACTTCGATTGAGGAACGATATCGAGGCCAGTCGGTTCCCGTCTTGCGATTGCGGTGTGCCAGTTTGCATCGGGCAATTCCTTTGTCGGGAAAAAGGTGCAATGGAATGAACGTGGTCGTTGGCAAGATCGCCACCATTGACAGGCCTGGCGTTGTGCCGGCCGCAACCTGGAAGGTTCGTTAAGGCGCGATGGAGAAGCTTCTTGCCCAGAAGAAGCTCACCCCCAGGTGGTATGAACGCTTCCCGCGCGGGGTGCCTGTCGGCATCTTCACGTTGACGATGGCGGTGACGGTCCTCAGCGTCTTTGCCATCGAACGTGCCGAGCACGAGCGCAAGACCGCGCAGACCCAGCAGGTGGCGCAGGAAATCGCCTCGGGCATCGAACGGCAATCGAATGTCAACGTCGCCTATCTCCGATCGAGCGCGGCGCTCTTTGCCACGCAGCAGATGGTGGAAGGGCCGCTGTTCCGCACTTTCGTGCGGCAGCTGCATCTGGATGGGCGCTATGTCGGATCTGATGGCATCGGCTGGGCCATGAAGTTTCGCCGTGCCGACGTTCCGGTGGTCGAAGCGATCATGCGCAGCGGCGGCGTGAAGGACTTCACGATCACCTCGGCCTCAGACCGGCGGCAATCGAGCGTCGTGCCGATCATGTTCGTCGAGCCGGCATCAGAACGCGACAAGCAGGTCATCGGGTTCGACATGTTTTCGAACGACAGGATGCGTGCGGCCATGCAGGCGGCGGAACGATCCGGCCAGCCCACGGCGACCGGACGGGTGGACCTGAAATATGGCCCCGGCGCAGGCAGCCAGCCCGGTTTTCTCGTCTACATGCCGGTGTTCTCGATCAGTCCCGAAGGGGCCGGCAGAAACTTGCGCGGATATGTCTATTCGTCCTTCAATGCGCAGCGGTTCCTCGAATCCGTGACCAACGCCGGTCAGCTGGAAGGTGCAGTCGTCCGTCTGTTCGATCAGGATCCGGGGCAGCCGGGCAAAGCCGCCCGAAGGCTCATGGCGCAAACGGCGCCGGATCAGGTTTCGAACAGGAGGGTGACGCGGGACATCGAAATCGCCGCGCACAGGTTCCTGCTCGAAGTCGAAGCACCGGCCACGCCGATGTTGTCGAGCATGTCGGCGCTGACTTTGCTGTTTGGCCTGCTCGTGGCCACCTTGTTGCTGGTGCTGGCGCGGCTGTTGACGCAGCAGGCGGTCGAGGACCGGATCGCGCTGTCGTGGTTCGAACAGCAATCCTCGATCCGCAACTCGCTGACCCGCGAACTGAACCACCGGGTCAAGAACACCCTCGCCAACGTGCTGTCGATCATCTCGCTCACCCGCCGCCGGTCGGACAGTGTTCCCGATTTTGCCGATAGCCTCGAAGGCCGCATTCGCGCGCTTTCGGCCACGCATGACCTGCTGACCCAATCGGACTGGGGCACCACGCCGGTCGCAGCTGTGGTCCACGCCGAGATTGCGCCTTATGCGCAGGACGAACACCGGCACCTGGATATTGGCGGACCGGACGTGGAGCTTGCTCCGAACGATGCCCTGTCGCTGGGGCTGGCGATCCACGAACTGGCCACCAACGCCGCGAAATACGGCGCGCTGAGCGTCGAGAGCGGTTGCGTCAAGATCAGCTGGGAGATGGCGGGCGAAGACGTGGCGAGGATCGAGTGGGCCGAACTGGGCGGGCCGCCGATCAATCCCGAGGCGCGCCGCAAGCGCGGGTTCGGCACCGAACTGATCGAGAAGATCGTGGCGCACGAACTGCGGCACCCGGTCGACCTCAAATTCGCGCCCGAAGGGGTGCGCTGCACGCTGCTGATCCCGGTGCGGCGGCGGGCCGACTTCGCGATCCGGCAGGGCCGCCCCGCCGCCTGAAGTCCTGCCGGCGCTGCAACGCCACAAGCAAAGGGCGCCGACATTGCTGCCCGCGCCCTTTGCCTTATCCGAAAATGCCCTGCGCAATCAGAGCGGGCGGCTGTGTCCGAAGAACAGGGCCTGGCTGATCGCGGTGCGTACCGTCTGCTCCTGAAACGGCTTGGTGATCAGGTAGGTCGGCTCTGGCCGATCCCCGGTCAGCAGGCGCTCGGGATAGGCGGTGATGAAGATGACCGGGACCGAACCCAGCTTAAGGATATCGTCGACCGCATCGAGGCCGGAGCTGCCATCGGCCAGCTGGATATCAGCGAGGACCAGTCCGGGCTGCTCGCGCTTGACGATTTCAAGCGCCTGCGTGCGGGTTGCCGCCATGCCGCAGACATCGTGGCCGAGGGACCGGACGAGATCTTCAAGCTGCATCGAAATCAGCGGCTCGTCCTCGATGATGAGGACCGAGGTGGCGGATTCGCTGTCGATCTCGGCGATGGCATCCTGCACCAGCATTTCGACATCGGTGGCCTCGCGGCCCATGATATAGGCGGTTTCCTCGACGCTGAAATCTTCGAGCGTGGTCAGCAGCAGCGCCTGGCGGTTGGCCGGCGTCATCGCGGCAAGGCGTTCCTGCGCGGCAACTTCCTGCGTTTCGAGATAGCTGCCCACCGGCTCGGCCGTTTCGACATGCGCGCTGGACCACACGCGGTTGAACACGTGGTAGAGTTGCGGACGCCCCTCTCCGATCAGGCCGCGCAGGCTTTCGTCGGCAAGGGCGGCTTCAAGCGTGGCGCGCACGAAAGAATCGCCGGTGGACTGGCTTCCGGTCAGCGCGCGGGCATACCGGCGCAGATACGGCAATTGGTTGGCAACTTTTGATCCCAGAGACATTCCCACACCTTCCCGGTCAGTGACGTGCGTTTAAACGCGCAATAACGTCATCCGGTTCCCGGTCGGGAACAAGGCATAATTTTCATCCCCGGCTGCTCTGCCGCTGCTCCTGTTTCTGGCACAGGGACTCAACGACCCAATCGGCCAGAAGGTCCGGAGAAACAGGCTTTTTAAAATGCAGCGCAAAATCGTGCGACGGGGGGAGGGTGTCCTTGTCGAACCCTGAACTGAATGCCACGGCGCACCCCTGTTCGTGCAGCGTGCTGGCAAGATCGAGCGTGTGGCCATCGGGCAAGTGCAGGTCGAGCAGGACCGCATCGGGCAGGCGGCGCTCCACCAGCGTGTGCGCGTTGGTCAGCGTGGTTGCCACGGCCACATCGACCCCGCGGTCGATCAGAGCGTCCTCGATTGCCATGGCGACCAGAATGCCGTCCTCGACGATAAGCACGAGCGGCTTGCCAGATAATTGTTTTTGCAGAATATTCCCCTGTATGAGCGCAGTGACTGCCGACTCAATTTTCGCAAATAGGTGACTATTCGGGAACGTTCCCTGTCATTTGACATAGCAGCGCAAGGCGCGGCGTGTTTGTCGTGCTCTGGATTGGCTTCCGGGATTGGCCTTTTGGAAAAAATCGGGGACCTTGGAGGAACAATGGCGAGAGACGATGAGTCGGCGACCGGTCTTGGCCATGCCGACATGGGGCACTTCGTTCGCAATGGTGGGGAGCGGTGCCGTGAATGCCCTCTGGCCGAATGCTCGGGCCTGCACCACCATGCCCTGGAAGTGCGCGAATGGATCGCCTCGTTCCGCAAGGGCGAAGTGCATTACGATCGTGGCGAGCAGGTCTTCGTTCAGGGGACTCGCCCACCTTATCTCTTTACCGTGCTGTCCGGAGTGCTGATGCGCACGCGCTTGCTGGAAGATGGCCGGCGCCAGATCATCAACTTCATGTTCCCCGGCGATTTTCTTGGTCTTCAGGCAGCGGTGGATGGCGAGATGGGCCATTCGGTCGAAGCGCTGACCCGGGTGACGCTCTGTGCATTTGCCCGAACCCAGTTTTTCGAACTGGTGACGCAGCAGCCACGGCTGTCGTTCGACCTGACCTGGCTTGCCGCGCACGAGGAGGCCGCGCTCGAAGAGCACATCGTCTCGTTGGGGCAGCGCAACGCGCGGGAGCGGATGGTCGCGCTTGCCGTCTTTCTGGTGCAGCGCGGCCTTGATACCGGCCTTGCGCCGGAAGGGGTGCTGCAACTGACCGTCACGCAAGGACAGATCGCAGACATGCTCGGGCTTTCGCTGGTCCACACCAATCGCAGCCTGCAGGCCTTGCGCCGGCTTGGCCTCGTCGACTGGAAACTGACCTCGATCCGCATCCCCGACCTTGCCGAGGCTCGCCGGTTTGCGCGGCTGGACGGGAGCTCGCAAACGCTTCGACCCTATATTTAAAACCTTCTGGCGAGCAAAAAAATCGGATAAAACTTATAAAGCACTGAAAAATAACGATAATAAAAATAGGTTTGGTCGGGAACCGGTCGAAGGGACGCTCGTTATAAGACTGTCACCGCCGAGACCCCCCTCCCGTCCAAGCGGCTGGTGATACGATCCCGAAAGGTCCCCGATGGCAACGTCGGGGACCTTTTTTTCAGGTGATCGGCCCGGTCGGGCAGCGATGTCCGGCCGGGCCTTGCCGGTCGGGCAGGGTGGCTGGTCAAAGAGCCTTTTCGTAGATCACGTAGGACTTGTTGACGTGGCTGTTGATCGCCTCGGCGATGGCGTTCATCCCCTGGTTGTCGTCGAGAATCCAGCCGAGTTCGCCACGCTTGGCACCGTAGAATTCCACCGAATTGCTGCGGATGGTTTCGATCATCATGAAGGCCAGCTGGCTGGCCAGGCGCGAGGAATGCAGCCGCTTGCGCACGCCCATCAGCGGCACGCGCATCGTCTGCACGCGCGGCTTGCGCAGCCACAGCAGCAGTTTGGCCCAGTTGAACGGGAACAGGCTGCCGCCCATCGGCCTGATCACTTCATTGAGATCGGGCAGCGTCATCATGAAGGCCACCGGTTCGCCCTCGTACTCGGCGATCATGATCAGGTCTTCGCGCACGATCGGCTTGAACTTCTTGCCGGCGTACTGGATTTCGGCATCGCTGAACGGCACGAAGCCCCAGTTGGTCGACCAGGCATCGTTCAGGATGTCGAGGATCAGGGCCGCTTCCTCATCGAACTTCGACTTGTCGACGTTGCGGATGCGGATCTTGGCATTCTTTTCGCCGGACTGGACGATCCGCTGGATCAGGGGCGGAAACTGCTTTGTGATATCCACTTCAAAGCAGTTCAGCGTCTTGGCAGGCTGATACCCCAGGGCATTGATGTAATCGTCATAGCGCTTTGGCTGATGGCCCATCATCACGGTGGGGGGGTGATCGAAGCCCTTGACCAGTTGGCCGGGCTCTTCCCAGATCGACATCGACAGCGGCGCGAGCACCCGGGTCATGCCCATGGTCCGCAGCCATTCCTCCGCCCGGGCGATCAGGGCCTGGGCCACGGGCTCGTCCTCGGCTTCGAGCAGGCCCCAGTTTCCGGTTCCCGGCCCCATGCCCTGCGACGGATCCATGCCGATGGCCAGGTGATCGATATGGGCAGATATGCGGCCAACGACCGCGCCGCCGCGCCGGGCAAGGAACAGTTGCACATCGGCATGATCGAAGAACGGGTTCTTGCCGGGCGTGATCAGCTCTTCGGCTTCCATCCGCAGCGGGGGCACCCAGTTCGTTTCGGACGCATTCAGGCGATAGGCGATATCGATGAATGCCTTCTTGTCTGCCTTGCCGGATACCGGGGTGATGACTATTTCGCTGGAAGCCACGTTGTTGCCTTTGTTTGCGGGTAGGCGGGGTTTGCGTGTAAGCACATTTGCCGGTCAGACTGTGGTTGCCCGACTGCGGTCTGCACCGTCAGATTGTCAAGCCGGTGATGCCGAGCGGGGGCGATGCACGGTGCAAAAAGCCGGTTCCCACCGGCCAATACGGGTCATACTGGATTTTGTGGCATGATTGCGACCAATACGCTTGAACCTGCGGCTGTGCCTGCAAAGGCTGCGGGCAGCCTCCCACGGGGCCTTGCCGGAACGCCTGATGACAAGGACATGCTCCGCGCCGCGGTCGACCTGACGCGCGACATCGCCACGGCCCGGCCCGAAATCTACTGGACCGACATGCTGCTGTCGGCAGCGCTCGGCTATGCCGCGATGGCGGGCGCGATCCTGATCGACAATCCGTTCATCGCCGCCCTGTCCGGTGTGGTCTCGGCGGTGGCGCTCTATCGTGCGCTGCTGTTCATCCATGAACTGACGCACATCCACAAGACCGCGCTGCCCGGTTTCCGCCTGGGGTGGAACCTGCTGGTCGGCATCCCGATGATGATCCCTTCGCTCATGTACGAAGGGGTGCACACGCTCCATCACGCGCGCACGCGCTATGGCACCGGCGAAGACCCCGAATATCTGCCGCTGGCGCTGATGAAGCCGTGGAGCCTGCCGGTCTTTGCCTTGTCGGCACTGCTGCTGCCGGTAGGGCTGCTGATCCGCTCGGCGGTGCTGGTGCCGCTGGGCGTGGTGATCCCGCCCTTGCGCAAGCTGGTGTGGGAGCGAGCTTCCTCGCTTTCGATCAATCCCGATTTCCGCCGCCGCCCGCCCGAAGGCGATTTTGCCCGGATGGTGTTCTGGCAGGAACTGGGGGCATCGGCCTGGGCGCTGTTCGTGATGTGGTGGAGCGCGACGCATTCGTGGCGCCCGCTGCTGATCGGCCTTGCGGTGATCTCGCTGACCGCGCTGCTCAACCAGGTCCGTACGCTGGTGGCGCACCTGTGGGAGAACGAGGGCGAAGCGATGACCGTGACCGGGCAGTACCTCGATTCGGTCAACGTGCCGCCTCCGGCCATGCTCGCGCCGCTGTGGGCGCCGGTCGGCCTGCGCTATCACGCGCTGCATCACCTGCTGCCGTCGATGCCCTATCATTCGCTGGACGAGGCGCACCGCCGCCTGCGTGCGCATCTCGGCCTTGGTTCGACGTACGAGAAGGCGAACTACGTCGGCCTGATGCCGCTGCTCGGCCGGCTGGTACGCTCGACGATGAGCGCGCGTTAAAAACGTCGTGCTTAAGAGCTGGAACCGGTTTTCAGCTTTTCACTAACCGATCAGAAAGGCTCCGTTTCATTCTTCGGTGCGGATCAGCACGGTCTCGCCGATCAGGAAGAACAGCACGAACGGTGCCCAAGCCGCGAGGAATGGCGGATAGGCGCCGAAGTTGCCCATCGCCAGCGCGGCATTGTCGAACACGAAGTAGGCAAAGCCCAGCGCCATGCCGATCACCGCGCGCACGAACAACTGGCCCGACCGTGCCAGCCCGAATGCCGCGACCGCCCCCAGCAAGGGCATCAGCAGGGCCGATAGCGGGCCGGACAGCTTGTGCCACCATTTGCCCTCAAGCTCGGTGGTGCGGAACCCCGCCTCGCGGATCGCGGATAGCGAGGTGTTCAACTGGCCCAGCGATTCCGCGTCGGCATCGACCCGGCTGATGGTGACCTGGACCGGCTCCACCGACTTTGCGTAGATCTCGTCGCGGCCGAGCGGGGCCTTGCGCGCGCTCTGCACGTCAAACAGCACGGGCGCGCGGAATTTCCAGCCGGGATTGGCATATGTGGCCGAAGCTGCGGTCACGATCTCGGTGACCATGCCGGTCGGATCGCGGCGATACCAGCTGACGCCGTCCATGTGCATGGCGCTGCCATCGCCCGCCACGCTGCGCGCGAACAGGATGTTCGGCCCGTCCTGCAGCCAGACATTGGCCTTGGTCCCCGATTCCTGCGGGATCGGACCATATTGCACGTTCTGCCAGGCTTTGAGCGTGGACGTGGAGCGGGTGACAACGCGCTCGTTGAAGGCAAAGGTCACCGCCGACGTCAGCGCCGCCACCAGAAACAGCGGCGCCAGCACCTGATGCGCCGAAAGCCCGGAGGCCTTCATCGCGATCACTTCGCTGTTCTGGTTCAGCGTCATCAGCGTGATGATCGTGGCCAGCAACACCGAATAGGGCAGGAACCGGCTGATCAGTTGCGGCATGCGCAGCGAAACATAGGTCAGGAGCTGGCCCTGCCCATTGCCGGGGGCGGCGAGGACCTTGCCGCTCTCGCTCAACAGGTCGAGCATCTGCAGCACCAGCACGAGCATCAGCAGCACCGCAATGATGCGGACCGCAAACATCTTGCCGATATAGATCGCAAGCGTGCGCGAGGGGAAGAATTCAAGCTGCATGGGCCGGGGCCTCCTCTGCTTGCGCAGGCGCTTCGCCGGGCAGGCGCTTGCCGGCAAACAGCTTGCGCACGCTGCGGGCGATCTTGCTGAACGCGGTCTCCAGCGCGCCGATGGGCTGGCCGCCGGGGACATAGGCGATCCGCCAGTACATCCACAGAATCAGCGCGGCAAACAGTACGAAGGGCCCCCACAATGCCAGCACGGGGTCGATCCGGCCAAGGCTGGCGACGTCCTGCCCGTACTGGTTGACCTTGTGATAGGCGACAACCATCACGATCGACAGGAACACGCCCAACGCCGAAGTCGATCGCTTGGGCGGCACGGCCAGCGCCACCGCCAGCAGCGGCAGCAGGAACATCATCACCACCTCGACGATGCGGTAGTTGAAGCTGGCTTGCGACTGGATGCGCATTTCCCTCGAATACTCGTCGTTCCAGCCGATCCGTAGCAGTTCGGGCAGGAAATATTCGTTGTCGGCATCGCCGCGCTGGCGGAACTGTTCGATCCTGGGCAGGTCGATCGGCAGATCGTGGCTGGCAAAGGTCAGCACGCGGGGCGACGAGATCTTCGGCCCGTCCTGCACGATCTGCCCATCGGTCAGCCGCAGGATCACCGTGTCGGGGCTCTCGCGATTGGCGAAGAACCGCCCCTCGCGCGCGGAAATCACCATGACCTGACCATCGCCCGTCTGCAGCCGCGCAAAGATGCCGCGCAGGTCGCGCCCTTCATCGCGGCTGGAATCCACCCGCAGCGCCGTCCGGTCCTGCAGCGAATTGAACTCTCCCACCTTGATCGACGCACCGAGCGCGCCAGAGCGCAGTTCGAAC
>JAPLPG010000129.1 GCA_026400375.1 Novosphingobium sp.
GCTGGCCAACCTGCTGGACACCGAACAAAGCTGGGGACTGGGGCCGGAGGGGGACTACGAACGGTCGGGCAAGGGCGATCCCTCGTTCAACCTCCACGGCTATTTCATGACCAATCCATCGCTTTCGGGGCGCGGTGCGGCGCTTTCCAGTGGACGAAAAGTGCCGAAGCTTGCGTTGCGGCGCGGGGCGGCTAACCGTGGTTGAGTGACCGGACAGCAGAGCATCTATAGCTGGGAGCAATCCCGCGCGATCATCGACATCGGATCGAACACGGTGCGGCTTGTCGTCTATGGCGGACCGCCGCGCGCGCCGGTGACGCTGCTGAACGAGAAGGTGACGGCCAAGCTGGGCAAGCACGTGGCAGAGACCGGCAAGCTATCGGGCAAGGCGGTGACCGGCGTGCTGGCGGCGCTGCGGCGCTACAAGGCGCTGATCGATCTGGCAGGCGTGCCGCGCGTGGACGTGGTGGCGACGGCAGCGGCGCGCGATGCCAGCAACGGGCGGGAATTTCTCGACCGGATCCGCGAAATCGGGTTCGATCCGCGCCTGCTTTCGGGCGTGGAAGAAGCCGAGACGAGCGCGACAGGCGTGCTGGGCGCCTTTCCGCAGGCGAACGGGATCGTCGGCGATCTGGGCGGCGGGAGCCTGGAACTGGTGGATGTGGCCGATGGCGGCACCAGCCACGGGGTGAGCCTGCCGCTGGGATCGCTGCGCCTGCCGCCCTTGCGCGCCAAGGGTGACCGCGTTTTCGTGCGCGAGATCGGCAAGATGCTGGCTCAGGCCGATTGGGTGGCCGAGCCGGGCGTGGACCTTTATCTGGTCGGCGGATCGATGCGCGCGCTGGCAGGCGTGCCGCGCGTGGACGTGGTGGCGACGGCAGCGGCGCGCGATGCCAGCGATGATGGTGCGGCTGGACTGGCCGCTGGAGGACACGCACGGCTTTGCCCTGGAGGCGGGCGAAGCGCTGGCGCTGGCGCGACAACTGGCGCGGCGCGGGCAATTGCAAAGGCCGGTGGAGGGCGTTTCGGCAAGCCGCCTGGCCAGCATTCCCGATGCCGCCGCGCTGCTGGCGGTGCTGCTGCAACGCCTGCAACCGGGGCGGGTGGTGTTTTCATCGTGGGGCCTGCGCGAAGGCGTGCTGTTCGGACAGTTGCCGCGCGAGGTGCGCGACGAGGACCCGCTGCTGGCAGGCGTGATGGCTTTCGTGGCGCCGTTGGCCGTGGATGCGGCGCTGATCGATGCGGCTGCGGCGTGGATGGACGACGTGGTGCCACTGGCCAGGACGCCGCTGGGCCGCGCGGCGCTGGCGCTGTGCCTGGCGGCCGGGCGGGTGGAGCCGAACATGCGGCGCGATCTGCCGGGCGACTGGGGCCTGTCCAAGCGCTGGGTGGGTGTGGACAATGCCGGGCGGGCGGTGATTGCCGCGGCGCTGCGGGGCAGTGTCGGCAAGGCACAGGGCCAGGTGCCGGAGCCATGGGCGCGGCTGGCCCCGGCGGCGGCGCTGGCAGAGGCACGTGCGCTGGGACTGGCAGCCCGGCTGTGCCGCCGCATGAGTGCCGCATCGCAAGCGGTGATCGCCGCAACGCGGCTGGTCTGCGAGGACGGCGTGCTGCGGCTGAAAAGCGAAGTCCCCGGCCTGATCGGCGATGGCGCATCGCGCGATCTCAGGGAGCTGGCGCAGCACCTGGGTCTGGCGACCGATCACGACAAGGCGGGATGATCGCCGGAAAGGTGATGGTGGGCCCGGCAGGACTTGAACCCGCGACCTAGCCGTTATGAGCGGCCAGCTCTAACCAACTGAGCTACAGGCCCATCGCCGCTCCCGCTACAGGGGCCTGCCGCCATTTGCAAGACGGGCGCGGCGGGCAGAGGCGATCAGATTTCCGCAGCCTCGATGATTTCGCGCACGCACGTGGGCTTTACGCCGCGCGACGCCAGGTGGGCAAAGACCCCGCGCCACCAATCGTAGAAGCGATCGAGATCGTCTTCGTTGCGCACATAGGGCGTGTGGCCGGGGGCGAGCGAGGGGCTGTGGAACGACAGCACCAGCATCGGCAGCCCGAGATCGAGCGCGACATCGATGCCGCGCACGGCTTCCTGCAGCGTGATGCCTTCGGGCGTCAGCGAGATGCGTTCAAGCAGGCCGAGGCGCGAGAGCACCCCGCGCATCCGCGGCACGCGCCACAGCAGCGGATAAAGATTCTTGCCCAACCGGGCGAGCCGCCCTGCAAAGACCGTGGTCAGCGGCAGTTCCATCAGCCCGCTGCGCTTGTCGATCCACCACGGACGAAGCGGATGAAGGTGAAAGTCCGGTCCGCCGTTGGAACTGTAATCGAAGTTGGTGCGCACCGACGTATCGATGGCGATGCCGCATTCCGAAAGGATTGCCGCGGTGTTCGGGCCAACGCCATAGCGCCCGGCGCGATAGATGGCCGGGCCCACGCCAAAGGCCTGTTCGATGGTATCACGCAGCTTGCGGAACTTGGCGCGCTCAAGGTCTGGCGGCAGGTTGCCGGCGTAGCTGTTGTGGACGGTGACGTCTTCGTGGTGCGGGGGATTGACCCAGGGGTGAAGCTGGACGCCGATTTCGGCTTTTCCGGTCTTTGCCGCGTGGGCCAGGACTTCGCTGGCGCGCGGATCGCTGGCCACCGGAAAATCCACCAGATAGATCGGGACGACGCCCAGCCCTTCGCAGAACTGCTGGAACTTGGCGAGGCGCGGCAGGTGATCGAGGCCGTGGCTGGTTCGATCGAGCGGCTTGGACCAGTCGAATTCCTCTTCGGTATCGATCGTCAGCACGAAACGCGTGCCGAATTGCGGCGCAAAACGGACAAAATCCTTCGCTTCGGGCATGCGCAGTATCTGCAGGGGCGAAATCATGGTCTGCGCACCTAGGCCCCGGCGGCCAGCGGGGTGGCGCGATCGGTGGTGCCAGGATCTGCGGCGCCATTGCTGTGGGAGGCGGTGGGCAGGATCACGCACAGGCGTTCGCCTTCGCGCCGCAGGCTTCCCCCCGCGGCAGAGAATTCGGCACGGGCAAGGCGCAGGGCAAAGCCATTGCCGAGCATGGCCGAGACGGCGGGGGAGCCGGCCGTGCTGCTGGCATCGGGCGCAAACAGCGTGGCATCATCGAGCCGGTAGAGCGCGGCGGGGAGCGCCAGCACCAGCTGCGCGCCCGCTCGATCGGGCTGGAGGGTGATCGAAAGCCGTTCACCCGGAGCCACGCTGGCGGCAATTACCGACAAGACGCGCCAGCCTGCGCGTTCCAGTTCTTCGGCCGCCATCGTGACCGGAAGCAGATCGTGGGTCAGGTCCACAGTCAGGCGGACATTGCGAGAGGCCAGCACGGTGGAGAACTGATCGATCAGGCGCGCGATGACGGCGGCGGCATCGGCTTCGCCCGGTTCGAGCGCAAGGGCATGGCTTTCCAGCTTGGCCAGACGCTCGACCTCTTCGAACCCTGCAAGGATCTGCGCGGCATCGGACGCGATGCTGGCCGCCATGGCGCGGTACTGGTGCGGCGTGCTGCCCAATGCCTGCGACTGGATCATTTCGGCAAAGCCCTGGATCGCGTTGATCGGCGTGCGCAGTTCATGGAGCAACTGGCGCAGGCGGTCGGCCTCGGCCGACGGGGACGCGACTGTGAGGGCTGGGGCGGGAGCCGGTTCTGCAACAGCGGTTGCCAGCGGACGGCGCAGGCGCAGCAGATAGCCGGTGAAGCGCCCGCCATCGGGGGCAAACAAAGGCGTACCATCCGCCTGCCACGTGCCCGAAACAGCAGGCGCGCCTTCGATCCGCAACTGTCCGGCCGAGATCGGCTGGCGGTGGCGAAAGGCCTGCGCCATCGCGGCATTGCAATGGACCGGCGCTTCGGGATCGATGCAGAACGCGCGCGCCCCGGCCAGCATGCCGGGCGTATCGATCGCGGCGTGAACGACAACGCCTTCGGCATCGCATCGCAGATCGATCCACAGCGGGGCGGGGCGTTCGGGATCGATCACATCGGCAAAGGGCAGGCGCGGTGCGATGCCGTCGGACCCCTGCAGCATGGCCCCCTGAAGCATGGAAGAATCAGAGGCCTGCTTGTGCAGGGTTGAATCGCGCGCCTCACGCTTGCGCCGGAAAGCCTCGATCCGCCGAACGATGGCGCCGATGCCTTCATCGGTCCCATGGTCAGCGGCGCTATCGTTGGGAGTGCTGACGGCAGCAGGGGCCAGGCTTGGATTCGCCGGTCCGGTTGCGGCAGGTGCAGCCATGACGGGTGCGGGGGCCAGAGTGGCTTCGACCGGCAGCGGTGGTGGCACGGGGGCCGCAGGCGCAAGAGCAGGCCCGAGATCATGCGGGGTCTTGCGTTCGAGCACGGCACGGGCGGCTTCCCCCGCGCTATCGACCATGCGCGGCGGCTGTGGCAGCAGGAAATCGTTGACGCCGAGGCGTGACAGCAAGGAGCGGACCGGTTCGCCCAGATCGCTGCGGTGCCGCACGAACCCGCGCGCCTGCGTTGGCAGGCGGGGGATCAGGGCCAGCCAGTCTTCCTCGGTCAGGCGGGCAGCGGCGATGGCCGCTGCTGCGGTGCGCGGCCCGGCATGGGCGAAATGATAGACCAGCACGGAAGAGCGATGCGGCGCGGCGCGCAGCACGGCGGCGCATTCCTCGTCCGAAAGCTGTGATTCCAGCGCTTCCACCCGTTGCAGCGCGGCGGCGTGACGCGCATTCCAGTCGGCAACAGGAACCACCCCGAGCAGATCGACCAGCTGCCGCAACTGCGTGCGGGCCGCCGACTTCCCGGCCGCGCTGGTACGCAGCACGGTTTCAAGGCGGTCATCAAAGATCATTCACGCTCCGCACCGGGAAACCATACCGCAGAGCATCGCTCCGAGCCACAGCAATAGCCTGAAGAAGGCTAACAAAGTGTGGCCAAGTCCTGAAAAAGGCCAAGAAACTGCGATGCAGGCCAAGGGACCTGTGCCGATTGCGTTGCATTGCGGTGCGCTTGCACTATGAAACAACAAAATTATCGCGGAACAGAAGATTTGTGCGGAAAGTTGCGACTCACGCTTCTTTCCGACTCCCCCGAGCGGGCTTTGACGAAACGGACGAACGAACACAGCATGGCAACCCTTGATGGTATTGACCGCCGGCTTCTTGCCGAATTGCAGGCAGAAGGCCGCGTCACCAATGTCGAACTGGCGCAGCGCGTGGGGTTGACCGCGCCGCCATGCCTGCGCCGGGTGCGGGCGCTGGAGGATGCCGGCGTGATCCGCGGCTATCACGCCGATCTCGATTCATCGAAGCTGGGCTTTGCCATCACCGTGTTTGCGCTGGTCAGCCTGAAGAGCCAGGCCGAACAATCGCTGCGCGAATTCGAGGACCACATGCGCACCCTGCCCGAAGTGCGCGAATGCCACATGCTGAACGGCGAGATCGACTTCATCCTCAAGATCGTCAGCCGCGATCTGCAGAGCTTCCAGGAATTCCTGACCAGCAAGCTGACGCCTGCCCCCAATGTGGCGAGCGTGAAGACATCGCTGACGATTCGTACCGCCAAGCAGGTGCCGGGCGTGCCGCTGGAGGATTGAGAAAGCGGGGTGGGAAAACCCACCCCGCTGCGACTGGGCCTTGCTGCGCAAGGCCAAGTCTCGCGGCCCTCCCGCATGCGGGAGGGCAAGAACCTTGCTTT
>JAPLPG010000015.1:0-1032 GCA_026400375.1 Novosphingobium sp.
GGATCGACTGCTCTTCCTGATATTCCTCGCGCTTCTTGCGGCGGATCTTCAGGATTTCGCGGATCGCCTTAGGTTCGTACCCGCGCCCACGAGCTTCGGCAAAAACATCCTTTATATCGTCGGCAATGCCTTGCTTTTCCTCATCGAGGCGCTCCAGCCTCTCAATCAACAGGCGAAGCTCATCAGCTGCGACGTTCGTAGTGCTCATTGTACATGGCCCCAAGATTGACCGCGCGCAATCCGGATGATTGTGCTGCGGGTGAGATTGAATTGCTGATCCAGTTCGGAGACTTTGCCGCGCGCGAGCTTTATCTCGCGGTATCTCCGGCGAATGTATCGAACATCATCATCCGATATTGTGGCTCGCCCATTGGCCACACCGGCTGGTGAAGTCCCATGTGCCTTCCGATCAGCTTGATTACTCTTTGCAGTAGCCCAGCGAAGATTATCCGGCATATTGTGCAGCCGGGAACCATTGTTGTGGGCAACTTCATGATCAGGGGTCGGGGCCGGGCCGATAAAGGCTAAAGCAACCAGCCGGTTTGCGCGGACCCACCGCTTGTTCCCCGCTTCGTCCGTTAGGGAAAAGCAAACGTACCCGTCAGCGTCGATACACCCGCGCAACCGACGGCCTGGCTGGTTTGCGACGTGGCTGGCCCGACGCACGTCTCCACATTCAGAAACCTCATAGTCCGCATATCCGGCACAAACCCGCCACTGCATCTCGGTCATGCGGATTTCCTTGTCGTGGGCGCCGGCTGGCGCAGGGTGATGGTGGGTGCGGGCAGAGCCACGCGGTGAAAGGTGAAGCTGGAATTGGCGAAGTGAACCCACGCAGCGGGGTACAGTTCGACTCGGACAAGGGCCGCGCTCATGCCGCGGCCTTCCGAGCGCGCCGTTCACGAAGGCTGCTCGCCAAGTCGATGATCTCCTGGTCGGAGAGGATGCGTCGACCGCAGCGCCAGAACTTGCCAGCGATGTCTTGCGTGCCGTCCGCCCGACAGCGGAACGTCGGGATATAGTCGGGCTGGA
>JAPLPG010000015.1:1077-1736 GCA_026400375.1 Novosphingobium sp.
CGCTACGGTTGGATCGCGATAAACGCGGTCCTTGGGCGCCATTGCGACTGCGGCGCGGCTGAAACTGATGGGCCGCGATACCGTTGGCTGCTTTGGCGCTTTCGGGAGACTCACCTTCTTCTCGCGCGGCGCTCTGCCGATGTTCAGGCATGGTGGGCGGATCAGACCCTGCTCTTTGCACCAGCGCGAGATTGTTGCAGGCGACCGGCGATAGTGCTTGGCAAGCGCGACAAGGCTCTTGGCCTGCCATTGCTCAGCAAAGTCCGCAGGCGCCAACACCAGAGCCCTTGTGCCGGAGAGCTCAAACTCTGGACGTGTTTTGCGGAGGTTGTAGATGGCGGCTTCCGACCGATTGACGGCGAGGGCGATATCTCGTGCTCGCCTACCTTCAGCAGCCATGCGCTTGACGATGGCGATGTCGGCGTCGGTCCAGGCGTTCTGGTTCATGCCCCTGCCCTCCGCGTTTCCCAGCCCTTCCGGGCAGCGACAGAGCGGGTGCGGGCGTTCTTCTCACGCTGCTTGGCCATGAGGACCGGCAGGCGGTAGATTGCGGCTTCCTGGCGGAAGTAGGCTTGGAGGTCGGTCATGCCCGCTTTCCCGCGCTGGAGAACGGCGTCAGTTCGGCAATGATGAGGTCCGCCGCTTCGGTGGCTTGGCGC
>JAPLPG010000261.1 GCA_026400375.1 Novosphingobium sp.
CACTTGTATCGTTCACCAGTTGGGCGCTGCGCGAAGTGGAGATCTGCCGCAAGCTGGGCATGGGCTACCATGTTCCCGCGGCCTTCGGCATGGCGATCTTCGCCTATGCCACGCTGGTGGTGATCCGCCCCGTCCTTCTGGGCGGATGGCACTTCGGCTTCCCTTACGGAATATTCAGTCACCTCGATTGGGTTTCCAACACGGGCTACCAGTACCTGCACTTCCACTACAATCCGGCACACATGCTTGCGGTTTCCTTCTTCTTCACCACGGCCCTGGCGCTTGCGCTGCACGGCGCCCTGGTCCTGTCGGCGGTCAATCCCCCGGCCGGCGGTGAAGTGAAGTCGCCCGAGTACGAAGATACCTTCTTCCGCGACCTTATCGGCTATTCGGTCGGCACGCTGGGCATCCACCGCGTGGGGCTGTTGCTGGCGATGAACGCAGGGTTCTGGAGCGCGGTGTGCATCGTGATCAGCGGGCCGTTGTGGACCAAGGGCTGGCCCGAATGGTGGACCTGGTGGCTTAACCTGCCGATCTGGTCGTGAAGGAGCATTGAGCGATGGCGACCTATCAGAACATTTTCACACAGGTCCAGCTTCGGGGCGAACCCGAGGCAGGGATCGCCCTCCCACCCGGCAGCGAGCCGCGGATCGGCAAGGGTTCCTTCAACCACTTCATGGGCATCATCGGCCATGCGCAGATCGGACCGGTGTATCTGGGCTGGACCGGCGTATTCGCGCTGATCTTCGGCTTCTTCGCATTCGAGATCATCGGGCTAAACATGCTCGCCTCGGTGAACTGGGACCCCATCCAGTTCGTGCGGATGCTGCCCTGGCTCTCGCTTGAACCGCCTGCGCCCAAGTACGGCTTCACCCCGTTCGTGCCGCTGGCCGAAGGTGGCTGGTGGATCATGGCGGGCTTCTTCCTGACCACGTCGATCCTGCTGTGGTGGGTGCGCACATATTCCCGCGCCCGTGCGCTGGGCATGGGAACGCACGTGCCATGGGCCTTTGCCTCGGCAATCTGGCTTTACCTGGTCCTGGGCTTCATTCGCCCACTGCTGATGGGCTCGTGGGCCGAGGCCGTGCCGTTCGGCATCTTCCCGCACCTCGATTGGACGGCAGCCTTCTCGATCCGGTATGGCAACCTGTTCTACAATCCGTTCCACGCGTTCTCGATCGCCTTCCTTTATGGTTCGACCCTGCTCTTTGCGATGCACGGCGCGACCATCCTGGCGGTGGGTCGTTACGGCGGCGAGCGTGAAATCGAGCAGATCACCGATCGCGGCACCGCATCAGAACGCGCCGCCCTGTTCTGGCGCTGGACCATGGGCTTCAATGCCACGATGGAATCTATCCATCGCTGGGCATGGTGGTTTGCCGTGTTGACGACGCTGACCGGCGGTATCGGCATCCTGCTCACGGGAACCGTGGTGGATAACTGGTATCTCTGGGCGCAAGAGCACGGCTACGCCTCGCTCTATCCCGATACCGGGGTGATCGATCCCGCAACCTTGGGGAGCACGGGCCAATGAGACGGACCATCGCAATCGCCGCTTTGGCGACCGCCGCCCTCGCACTGACAGGGTGCGACCTGGGCCCGAAACAATCGACCCAGAACGGCCATCGTGGCACGGGCATGGACCAGGTCGTCCTTACAAAGGTCGCCATGGCCAAGGACGACGTTCCTGCCCCGCCCTACGATCCGCCTTCGACCGAAGGTCCGCGCGCGGGCGCTGCCTACAAGAACGTCCAGGTGCTGGGTGATGTCTCGGAAGAGCAGTTCACTTACACCATGGCCGCGATCACTGCATGGATCGCGCCGGAAAAGGGTTGCAACTATTGCCACAACCCTGAAAATATGGCCTCGGACGAGATCTACACCAAGGTCGTGGCGCGCAAGATGTTGCAGATGACGCGCAACATCAACCAGAACTGGAACAAGCACGTCCAGACCACTGGCGTGACCTGCTGGACCTGCCATCGCGGCAACGCCATCCCTGCCAACTACTGGGCCCTGCCCGCGCCCGGCGCGACGGGGATCATCGGCAACCGTCATGGCCAGAACGATCCGATCCCGGCGTCTGGCTATGCATCGCTGCCCAATGCATCGCTGGCGATGTATCTGACCGGCGATCCCAAGGCCGACAAGAGCATTCGCGTGGTATCGGAGACCATCCACCCGACCAAAGCCAACGAACTGTCGACGAAGGAAACGGAATCGCAGTACGCGCTGATGATGCATCTGTCGCAGTCGCTGGGCGTGAACTGCACGTTCTGCCACAACGCGCAGGCGTTCAAGCCCTGGAACATCAGCACGCCGAAGCGGGCCACCGCGTGGTACGGCCTGCGCATGGTCCGCAACATCAATGGCGAATACATCAGCTCCCTCAAGGACGCCTTCCCGGCGCACCGCAAGGGACCGATGGGCGATCCGTTCAAGGTCAGCTGCGCAACTTGCCACCAGGGCAAGTCGAAGCCGATGGGCGGATACAAGATGGCCAAGGATTACCCCGCGCTGTGGGGCCCGCCGACTTCCACCCCGGCGGCAGTGCCTGCAATGGCTCCAGCTGCACCGGCGGCTCCGGCTGCTGCAGCGGTAAGCACCGCCACGCACTGATCCCCCGCAGACATGTGGGTCCTTCGAGGGTTCGCCAGGGAATGTCCCGGCGAACCCTTTTTTTGTCCCGATGCGATGCAAGGTTTCGGATTGCATCGGACTTCCGGCAGGTGACACGCTCCGATAGCCAGCCCGCACGGACACGAGAAAGCGCCACCGGGGAACACCGGCGACGCTGTGGGAACGATACGTTTCGATAATCGAGTCTCGAGAAGACCTGCGAGGTCAGCTCCGGGGTGAGCGGGACAGGACGTCAGCCAGGTGCACGGGAAACGACAGCGCGATCGGCAGTGACATCCACGGCCATGCTGCACCGACAAGGGCCGCACGCAATCCCAGCACGATCAGTCCTGCGGGCAGGAGCATGGTCAGCAAGGTACGCAGTGGCCAACCCTTCCGGGCCAGCCACAGTCCTTCGACGATCAAGGCGGCAAGCACGATGTCGGCGGCATGGCCGCTGGAGAACAGGCTTTCCACGGGCCGATCTCCCTCAGCCGAACGGAGCGTTCAGACGGACGATTTCCCAGTTCAGGACTCCAGCCGCGCTGACCCAGACGATGTAGGGAACGAGCAGCAGCGCCGCGAGACGCGAAACGCGCCCGCAGTAGACGATCAGCAATGCGATCGAGAGCCAAAGGGCGACCCATTCGTACAACGCCCAGTCCGGCCGCTGCGCCCGGAAGAACAGCATGCTCCACAACAGGTTCAGGAATCCGTTGAAGGCAAACAGGCCGATGATCGTATCGGATGTGCGCGAATCCCGGGCAGCACGCCATGCGGTTACAGCCGCAACGGCAGTGAGCGCGAAGATGGTTGTCCAGGCAATCGGAAAGACCGGACGGGGCGGGTTGAAGGCAGGCTTGGCCAGCGATTCATACCACGGGCCGAGATCCGTGATCGTCCCGCCCAGCAGCGCCACACCGATTGCTGCCAGCGTGGCAATGCCGATCGGGATGAAGGCTGCGCGGGTCATCGCACCGCCGGCTTGAGACCGAGAAGATGCGCGCAGTCCTTGAGGAAAATGCGCACGTGCGCCATCGGGTCTGCGCGCACAAGCTTCTTGTTCATGTACGCCTGCCAGGTCAGCCGCTGGACATCGGTATCGGCACACATGTCGACAAAGCGTTCGCGCCGCTTGTCGCTGGAATACCAGAAGTATTGCATGATGCCGAGTATCCAGAACACGCGCCCATGCTCTTTCAGGAACACCTTGCGCGCCTGCTTGAGCGCAGCAGGGTTGCCCGAAGCGAGGAAAGCCAGCGCCGTCTGCGCGGCAATCCGGCCGCAGGCCATCGCGTAGTATATCCCTTCGCCCGATGCAGGCGCGACCACGCCTGCGGCATCGCCGGTGACCAGCACGTCGCGCCCGTTGTCCCAACGCTTCAACGGCTTGAGCGGAATCGGCGCGCCTTCGCGACGGATCGTTTCGCACCCATCCAGGCCGAGATCCTCGCGCAGCGTCCTGACCGATCCGCGCAGGGAAAACCCCTTGTTGGCGCTGCCGACGCCGATGCTCGCGGTTTCGCCGTGGGGAAAGACCCAGGCATAGAAGTCTGGCGAAAGCCGGCCCTGGTACATCACGTCGCAGCGTGATCCGTCAAAGCCCTGCTCGGTCGTGGCAGGCGACCGCACGACTTCGTGATAGGCAAAGACGCACGGGTTGCGCTCGGCTCCGGGGATGTTCTCGCGAGCAACGCCCGAGCGCGCGCCATCGGCACCGATGACGAGACGGGCGCGAACGCGGCTGATGTCTCCGCCCCGGCTCTCGGTATAGCACACCACGGCGCCTGCGCCCTGATCACGCTCGATGCGCTCGTACGTCCCGGTGCGGCGCACGGCCCCTGCCGTCTCGGCACGGGCGCGCAGCCATTCGTCGAAATGATCGCGATCGACCATGCCGACATAGCCGATTTCACCAACCGGCATGTCGACCGCGCGGTTCGATGGGGCGACCATGCGGGCAGAGCGGGCGCGCGCAACCAGCAACGATTGCGGCACTTCGAATTCGTCCATCAGCCGCGGAGGCACCGCGCCGCCACACGGCTTGATCCGGCCAGCGCGGTCGAGCAGCAGCACGCTGTGGCCCATCCGCGCCAGATCCCAGGCGGCCGTGGCCCCTGCGGGTCCACCGCCCACCACCACGACGTCGAATGCGCTGATCATGCTCATATCCCTGCCGTCCCCAAAAAGGCGCCTGGCCGTTTGTGCGATGCCACCCGCATCGCCAGCATGGCCGAAAACAGGAACAGGCCTGCCTCGAGCGCGAAAATCAGTTGAAAGGCCGTGCCGGGCTCACCGGTCACGCTGCGCAGCGCGTCGACGCCAAGGGCGCCGGTCAGCCCGCCCAGCCCGAAGGCGATGGCCTGTGCCGTGCCCCAGACCCCCATGCGAACACCTTCGCGCGTGCGCTTGCCCGCGCCTGCAAGACCCATCATCGATCCGATGGCCGAGACTGCAAACGCGCCGTTGAAGAAGCCGAGCGCAGCAATGTTGGCGGCAATCGGCCAGCCGGGCCCGAAGCGGGCGGCCATCGCCAATCCGGCGAGTGCGAGCGCCGAGCCGAGACAACCGATCATGGTCCACACCCGCAGTTCGACCGGCAGCCGTCCGGCAAAGGCGCTGCCGCCGATGCCGGTCAGGATCATGCCGATCAGGACACCGCCGTGTTGCACGCCCGAAAGGCTCGTCGACTGGCCCGGCGTCATGCCGAACACCATCCCGGCAAACGGCTCCAGGATCAGGTCCTGCATGCTGTAGGCCAGCATCGAGACGAAAATGAATAACGTAAAGCGGCGCGCTTCGGGCTCCTGGAAAATCTCGCGCAGGGCATCGGCAAAGCTGGCTGGCGGCACGGCATCGGCACTGTGCGCCAGAACGCCAACCTTCTGCTCCAGCCTGAACATGGCGAGGCAGGTCACCAGTATGGCTACAGCAACGACGCCGGTGGCAACATTCACCAGCCGTGCTTCGGTATAGGGATCGAGCAAGGCTCCGGCCGTTCCGGCCGACAGCACGATACCGAAGACCATCATGATCCAGGTGGTTGCCGCCGCTGCTGCCCGCCGCTCTGGTGCCACGCCCGATGCCAGGATGGCGAGCATCGACGTACCCGCCGCGCCAACGCCAGCGCCGATCAGCGAAAAGGCCAGCACGGCCAGCGCAATTCCGCTGGTGCGTGATGTATCGAGCATGGTCGTGGCGTGGACGGCGAGGAGCGTGCCGAAGCCCAGCATGGCCATTCCGCCAAGGACCCAGGGCGTGCGACGCCGACCCATGTCGGACCCATGGCCCCAGATGGGGCGCGAAAGCTGCACGACATAATGCCAGGCCACCAGGCCCGCGGGAACACCGGCGGCGAGACCATATTCGAGCACCATCAGGCGATTGAGCAGCGAGGTGGCGACCATCACCATCGCGCCGATCGAGGCCTGCACCGCGCCGAGCCGGACGATAGACCACCAACCGAACCTGCTTTGCATCACACGTAACCTCCAAGGCCGAGGGCCGCCGCCATCATGCCGAATACGTAAAGTGAAACGCCGGTCGCATTGTACCAGGGCGCGTTTCTGGCCGGGGCTGAAACCAGCCGCGGCATCAGGCAAAGCTGCACCACGAGCATCACCGCAACGGCGATGGCAGAAACCGCGTGCCCCCAGGCTTCCATCAGCGCGATCACCAGCACTTGCGGGATCGCCATGACCGCGCTTGCCAGCAGCGCGGCGGGCCGTTCACCCAGAACCACCGGCAGGGACCGCAGGCCAGTGGCGCGATCGCCTTCCACCGCCTTGAAATCGTTGAGAGTCATGATGCCGTGCGCGCCGAGGCTGTAAAGCAGCAGCACGATCAGGATGTGCAGAGAAGGCAGCGCTCCTGCCATGACGGCAGCGCCGGTGAACCAGCTCAACCCTTCATAGGTCAGTGCCACCACGGCCGGCCCGATCCAGCCGCTCGTCTTGAAGCGGAACGGCGGTGCGCTGTAGGCCCAGGCACAGAGCAGCCCGAACACGGTCGCGATCAGCACCCACTTGCCCGTCAGCGCGGCGATGCCGAGCGACAGTGCCGTCCAGATGACGGCGATGGCCAGGCCCCAGCGCCCGGCAATGCGTCCGGACGGAATGGGCCGGTCCGGCTCGTTGATGGCATCGACATGGCGATCGAACCAGTCGTTCACCGCCTGGCTGGTCCCGCAGACCAGAGGGCCCGTCAGCGCTATGCCGGCAAGGATGAACGACCAGCGGGACAGGGGTGCGACACCGGATGAAACGATGCCGCAAAGCAGCGCCCACATCGGCGGAAACCAAGTGATTGGCTTAAGCAGTTCAAGGACATCACGTGCCGCCGGAGGCGGCGTGATCCCGGCTGAGATTGCGGATCGCGCCATTGCGCAACCCTATGCCTCGGCCCAAATAGTGTCAAATCAAATTGACAGTCTCAACTGTCAACACTGTCGACCAAGTTGCCCAAACCATAGCGGTGAAGCTTGGAGTACAGGCTCTGCCGGCTCAGCCCCAGGATTTCGGCAGCCGATGCGCGGTTGTTCGAAGTATATTCGAGTGCCGCTTCGATGCACAGGCGCTCGATCAGATCGGTCGATTCGCGAACGATGTCACGCAGTGACATCCGGCCCACCAGTTCGGTCAGCTGCTC
This sequence comes from Novosphingobium sp., assembly GCA_026400375.1. GTDB lineage: Bacteria > Pseudomonadota > Alphaproteobacteria > Sphingomonadales > Sphingomonadaceae > Novosphingobium. The sequence goes on from JAPLPG010000261.1 coordinate 7,267, forward strand.
GACCGAGCGCGGCGCATCGCTGGAGACCGGAAGATCGCGCAGACGGCGCCCGATCGGACGGATCACGAAGCCGTAGTGCGGGCGTTCGCCCGATGTCTTTACCGCTGAAAGTTCGACAGGCTCACCTTCGTAGCCATCGCGCGCGCCAACCACGGTGGCGACGTTGCGGGCCAGGTCGTGCTTGGTCAGCTGCCCATCGATCAGATCAAGGTCGACGCCCGGGCGCCCCAGAAATTCGCCCAGCGGCCGTTCGCGCAACTGTTCGACGCTGGCTGCGGAAACCAGTTCAACGAAGGCGGCGTTTGCATCGATGATATGCATCCGGTCATCGGTCAGCACGAAGGCATCGGGCATCGTCTCGATGACCTGCAACATCGCATTGGATGACTGCTCGGGCGCGCCTGTGGCCGCCAGCAGGCGGATCAACAGGTATTGCCCGCCTCTTTCGCGAAATCCGCTGGCCGAGAGCATGACCGATCCGCCGCCCTCCACCGGTTCGACCGGCAAAGGCTGCAGCGAATTGCTGACCATTGCCGAACCCAGATAGGCGATCAGGCTTTCCCGCGCAGGCTTTGCGAACATCGCGGTCAGCTTGCCGCCCTGCAGCGTGCCGAAGCGTGCGCGGAACAGAACATGCGCGGCGTGGTTCGCCTCGCGGATCCTGAAGGTGTCAGCATCGACGATGAACACCGGCTGCTCGGTCTGCTCGAACAGCATGCGATAGCGCGCTTCGAGCTGGCGCAGGCGCAGATAATCGCGTTCGAGCGACTGCTGGGCCTGCAGCACACGCTGCTGAAGCGCGGCGGCATCGCGCATGTCGCGGCCGAACGCGATGCTGCAGGCACCGGGGCCGATGTTGACGACGACGTATCGCACCGGAACTTCGCTGTCGGCGGTGATCTGGTTGACCTGCCGCCAGTGCTGGGTCACGCCCTTGCGAGCGTTGGCCAGCATTTCCATGACCTTGGGCTTGCTCTCGATGGTGACCGTATCCAGCCATTCGCGGCCAAGCCACTGATCGGCATCGGGAAATTCATCGGGATCAGCAGCAAGGTCGACGATCTTGCCGCTTTCGTCGATGACAAGGGCAATGTCCCCGGCGATCATCGCCAGCTTGGCGGCGGCACCCGAAGCGAGCGCATCGAAATGACGTTCGGGGCTTCCGAAGGGGATCTTCCCCTGTAAACTGTGTTTGCGGGCTGACATCGTGGACCCGGCTACGCGGTCGGCAGACAAAGGCGGGCCGGCGTCTTCACCAGCCTGTCGGCCAGAGCAAGGAATGAACTGGCGTCAACTGCGGTGCCATCGGCACCAACTTCTTCGACGATGCCTGGCTTGGCATTTACCATTTGACCACCGATCAAAATCTGGACCTTCGGCGCGCGGGAAATGCTGCGAATGGCTGAAATGAGGTCAGCGACTAGGCCCGTAGTGCAGTCGCATGTTATGGTCAAGCCAACCAGATCGAATTGTTTCTCAGCGATAATTTGCAGCAATTCCCGACGCTTAGGGTTGATTAGCACGTCTGTCTGCCAGCCTGCGCGGGCAAACACCTCTTCGACCATCAATGCACCAAGTGAATGTTCGTCTCCCGGAAGAGGCGAAAAAAGTGCCGACCGGCCCCGCGGGCCAATCTGCGTCTGCGCCGGATGGCGGAGCGCCACCTGCCGCATGACCTCCTGAAGCCGCCACAGGCCCATGGTCACGTCCAGGAAATCGCACTCGTCCTCTTCCCAGTGCTGCCCCAGCCGCCGTGCGGACGCCGCCAGCAGATCGACGAAGATCGATTCCACCGACGCACCGTGATCGATGTATGTTTCGACAAGGTCGAGGAGCTCGTCCGCTTCGAGGCTGAGCGGTAGCGAGGCAAAGGTGGCCGCGTCTGCCGGTTCGACCGACAGGATACCCGGCGCCACCACGCGCGGCATGCCGTAGGTATGTGCCTGCAGCAGGCGGGGAATGATCTGCTCCTGAATAAGCGTGTTCACCGATGCCGGTGACATCCTGCCGCTTTCCCTGCCGCCATCCCGCGCCGGCGCACTGGTGCGCATTGTCTGGCCCCGAGCACTACGGCCGCCCCTCTGGGTTCGACTGGTTGATCCCGCACCATAGACAGTAGCCATAGCAGACCCCTCCGGCCTGGTGTGGATGCAGAATACACCCGCCCGGACTGCCGCATCGATCTTTCGACTCTGTTCGGGACACGGAGCCTACCCTGAAACGCTTCGCCTGACAAACCGAAAGTGTCACACTTATTTGTCGTCAAGACAGATTGACACTTGTCTGCGGTGAGGCGTATTCTCCAAATCTCAACGGCAAGGATAGTTGGCCGAGTATGAGAGGTAACGCGCTCCAGTTTGACGCTCCCGGTCAATTGATCGGCAAGCAGAAAGCGTCAAATGCGCTTTACACCGCAGAGGAACGTATCCGGCGCGACTCCACCCGGTGGACCTTGGTCCAGGGGCTGCTGGCTCCCTTTCAGTTCGTCGTTTTCCTTGTGAGCGTCGGCCTTGTCCTGCGCAGCCTCGCCACTGGCGAAGGCATGTTGGCAGCCGATGTGTCGGTGCTGGTAAAGACCCTCACGCTCTACACCATCATGATCACCGGCTCGATCTGGGAAAAGGTCGTTTTCGGCAAATGGCTGTTTGCCCGCGCGTTCTTCTGGGAAGACGTCTTCTCGATGCTCGTCCTGGCGCTGCACACCGCATACCTCGTCATGTTGTTCGGCAATTACGGCAGCTTCGACCAGCGGATGCACGTCGCGCTGGCAGGCTATGCCGCCTACGTCATCAATGCCGCCCAGTTCCTGCTGAAACTGCGTGCCGCCCGGCTTCAGGCCGAACGTGAAAGGCTTGCCGCATGATCGGCGACACCACCCTGATCGCCCCCGAGTCCGTCTGCGCCCCCGCCCGCCAGCCGCAGATCTTGCGGGAGCGTGGCCAGCGTGAGGTGTTCTGCGGCCTGACCGGGATCATCTGGCTGCACCGCAAGATGCAGGATGCCTTCTTCCTCGTCGTCGGTTCGCGCACTTGCGCCCATCTGTTGCAGTCCGCTGCAGGCGTGATGATCTTTGCAGAACCCCGCTTTGCCACCGCGATCATCGAGGAGCGCGACCTTGCCGGCATGGCCGATTGCCAGGACGAACTTGACCGCATCGTCGATCGCCTGCTGACGCGCCGGCCGGAAATCCGCACGCTGTTCCTCGTCGGCTCGTGCCCTTCCGAGGTCATCAAGCTCGACCTTGCCAAGGCAGCACAGCGCCTCGACGTCAAGTTCTCGCCGTCCACCCGCATCCTCAACTATTCGGGCAGCGGGATCGAGACGACCTTCACCGAGGGCGAGGATGCCTGCCTTACCGCGATCGTCCCGCAAATGCCCGCCGCCGCCGCGACCGATGCGGCAAACCTGCTCGTCGTCGGCGCGCTTCCCGATATCGTCGAAGACCAGTTCGGACGTCTCTTTGCCGAACTGGGCATCGCCAACGTCGGCTACCTTCCGGCCCGCCGCATGTCGGAACTGCCGCCGGTCGGCCCCAGCACACGCTTCCTGCTGGCCCAGCCTTTCCTCACCGAAACCGCCGGCGCGCTGCAGCGTCGCGGCGCTACCCGGCTTGATGCGCTGTTTCCGTTCGGCGCGGATGGCACGACCGACTGGCTTCGCGCCGCTGCGGATGCGTTCGGTGTCGATCCCCAGCGGTTCAACCGCGTCGTGGCCCCGGGGCGCGAGCGCGCCAAGCGCGCCATCGCCCATTGCCGCGAACGGCTTGAGGGCAAGACCATCACCTTCATGCCCGATTCCCAGCTGGAACTGCCGCTGGCGCGCTTTCTTGCGACCGAACTGGGGATGATCCCGGTCGAGGTCGGCACCCCCTATCTGAACCGCGAACTCAATGCTCGCGAACTGGCGCTCCTGCCGGTCGGCACGCGCCTGAGCGAGGGACAGGACGTTGATCTTCAGCTGGATCGCGTGCGGCTCGATCGCCCGGACCTGACCGTTTGCGGCCTGGGTCTTGCCAACCCGCTCGAAGCCGAAGGGCTGTCCACCAAGTGGGCCATCGAACTGGTGTTCTCGCCCATCCATGGCTTCGAACAGGCGGGTGACCTCGCCGAACTTTTTGCGCGCCCGCTGCGTCGGCGCGATGTGTTGAGGGTATAGAGCAATGCAGCTCGCGGTCTGGACATACGAAGGTCCCCCCCATGTCGGCGCGATGCGCGTGGCAACGGCGATGAACGGGGTTCACTACGTTCTCCACGCGCCGCAAGGCGATACTTACGCCGATCTGCTGTTCACGATGATCGAACGGCGCGGAAAGCGCCCGCCCGTCAGCTACACCACCTTCCAGGCCCGCGACCTGGGCACCGACACGGCCAGCATCTTCCAGAATGCCGTGCGCGACGCCTACGAACGGTTCACGCCCAAGGCGTTGCTGGTTGGCGCATCGTGCACCGCCGAACTGATTCAGGACGATCCGGCCGGCCTTGCCGAAGCCCTGAACCTGCCCTGCCCGGTGGTTGCGCTCGAACTGCCCAGCTATCAGCGCAAGGAAAACTGGGGAGCGGCGGAAACCTTCTACCGCATCGTGCGCCAGCTGGCCGACAAGGACGTGAAGCCGGCGCCACGCGATGGCCGCCGCCCTTCGGTCAATCTGCTCGGGCCCTGCGCTCTCGGCTTCCGCCATCGCGACGACGTCGCCGAAGTACGCAGGTTGCTCGATTCACTGGGAATAGACGTGAACTGCGTCGCGCCGCTTGATGCAGCGCCTGATGATATCCGCACGCTGGGCCGCGCCGATTTCAATATCGTGCTCTATCCCGAGATCGGATCAGAAGCCGCACGCTGGCTGAGCCAGGCGCTTGGCCAGGCTTCGGTCTGCACCGTGCCGATCGGGGTTGGCGCAACGCAGGAATTCATCGAGGAAGTCGCCGCGCTTGCCGGTGTCGACCCGACATCGGCCCTCGCCGATGCCAATTCCCGCCTGCCATGGTGGAGCCGCTCGGTCGATTCGACCTACCTTACCGGCAAGCGCGTCTTCATCTTCGGCGATGCCACGCACGCGATTGCCGCAGCACGCATCGCGCACGATGAGCTGGGCTTCGAAATCTGCGGCCTGGGTTGCTACAACCGCGAATTCGCGCGCGAGATGCGCACCGCGGCCAGGATGTACAATATCGAGCCGCTGATCACCGACGATCACCTGCTGGTCGAAGACGCGATCCTCGGCGCAGCGCCGGAACTGGTGCTGGGCACGCAGATGGAGCGCCACATTGCGAAGCGCTTCGGCATTCCCTGCGCAGTGATATCCTCGCCGGTCCACGTGCAGGACTTTCCTGCGCGCCACAGCCCCCAGATGGGTTTCGAAGGCGCGAACGTGATTTTCGATACCTGGATTCACCCGCTGGTGATGGGTCTTGAAGAGCATTTGCTGACAATGTTCCGCGATGACTTCGAATTTTCGGATTCCGCTGGTCCATCGCACCTCCACGCCAAAGCGCACCCGCCGGCTCCGGACGGGAACAACCAGCCAAGGCCGCAGGCCGAAAGCCATGTCGAGCGCACCACCGAGTTCAGTCCGGGCGATGTCGCGTTGGCCGCACCGCAGACAGGCGTTGGCCTTGCCTGGTCGGCTGAAGCCGAACAGGAACTGCGCAAGATCCCGTTCTTCGTCCGGGGCAAGGCCCGCCGCAACACCGAAGCCTATGCGACCGCGCAAGGACGCACGGTGATCGATCTTGCCACTCTTTACGACGCAAAGGCGCACTATGCCCGGTAGTCATCCTCCCCAGGTTCGCGTGGCCATCGTCACGCTCGACAATCACCTCAAAGGTGCGGTTGAGCGTGCGAACGCGCAACTTGCGCAGGACAATATCGCGCTCACGCTCCACGCCGCTACCGATTGGGATCGCGCCGGGGATGCGCTGGACCGGACCAAGGCAGCCATAACCAGGGCCGATATCGTGATCGTCACGATGCTGTTCCTCGATGACCACATCCGCGCCATGCTGCCCACGCTCGAAGCGCGACGCGAAAGCTGCGACGCGATGGTCTGCATGATGTCGGCCGGCGAAGTCGTGAAACTGACCCGGCTGGGTGGCTACCGCATGGACGCGCCCGCCAAGGGTCCGCTCGCGATGCTCAAGAAACTGCGCGGATCGGGCAAGCCTGGGGCCAGCACGGGCGCCGGGCAGATGCGCATGTTGCGCCGCCTGCCCAAGATCCTGCGCTTCATCCCTGGCACTGCGCAGGATGTGAGGGCCTATTTCCTCACCCTTCAGTACTGGCTCTCGGGCTCGGACGACAATGTCGTCTCGATGGTCCGGTCGCTGATTGATCGCTATGCCGCAGGCGATCGCCTGACGCGCCGTGGCACGACTGGCGCTGCGGCCCCGCGCGAGTACCCGGAAGTCGGCGTCTATCATCCGCGCACCGAACAGAAGCTCTCGGAAAGCGTGAGGCTGCTGCCGGCCAAGGCGGGAACCAAGGGCACGGTCGGCCTGCTGCTGCTGCGCTCCTATCTGATCAGCAAGGATGCCGGACATTACGACGGCATGATCGCGGCGCTCGAAGCTGCCGGTCTGCGGGTCGTGCCCGGTTTTGCCAACGGGCTCGATTCCCGCCCGGTGATCGAGAAGTTCTTCCTCAAGGACGGCTTGCCCACGGTCGATGCGGTCATTTCGCTGACCGGCTTTTCGCTCGTCGGTGGTCCAGCCTATAACGATGCCAAGGCCGCCGAAGAAATTCTGGCCAGCCTCAACGTGCCCTACATCGCGGCCCATCCGCTCGAATTCCAGACGCTTGAGCAGTGGGGCGCCGGACGGCAGGGGCTGATGCCGGTCGAATCCACCATCATGGTTTCGATCCCCGAACTCGACGGGTCGATCCTGCCAACGGTTTTTGGCGGACGCTCCGATGGCTTGGGGGTGGCCTGCACCGGCTGCAACCGCGCCTGCGTCTTCGGCAGCGATGGCCCGGTCAACGCCATGCGCGCCTGCCCCGAACGCGCCGAAGCGCTTGCCGCCAAGGTATCGGCCCTGATCGCCATGGCGCGGTCCGAGCGCGCCAACCGCAAGCTGGCGATAACCATCTTCAACTTCCCGCCCAACGCCGGGGCAACCGGATCGGCCGCGTTCCTGGCGGTGTTCGAATCGCTGCACGCCACGCTCACGCGGCTTTCGGCCGAAGGCTACAGCGTGACTGTGCCGGCAAGCGTCGATGCGCTGCGCGAAACAATCCTCAAGGGCAATTCGGAACGGTTTGGTTCTGATGCCAATGTCGCGGCCCGCATATCGTCCGACGAACATGTGCGGCGCGAACCCTATCTCGCCGAGATCGAGGCACAATGGGGTCCGGCTCCCGGCAAGATCCAGTCCGATGGCGCCACCATCCATGTCCTCGGCGCAGAATTCGGCAACGTGTTCATCGGCGTCCAGCCGACCTTCGGCTACGAAGGCGATCCGATGCGCCTACTGTTCGATGGCGATTTTGCCCCGACCCACGCTTTTGCCGCCTATTATCGCTGGATCCGCGATGACTTTGGCGCCCACGCCGTCCTGCACTTCGGCACGCACGGCGCACTGGAATACATGCCGGGCAAGCAGGTTGGCCTGACCGGCAAGTGCTGGCCCGAACGCCTGCTGGGCGATCTGCCCAACTTCTACCTGTTCGCCTCGAACAACCCTTCGGAAGGCATCCTGGCCAAGCGCCGCGCGGGTGCGACGATGCTCAGCTACCTCACCCCGCCGCTGTCGCAAGCCGGACTCTATCGCGGTTTTGCCGATCTGAAGACGAGCGTGGAGCGCTGGCGCTCCTCTACCGACGAGGCTGAACAGGCCCAGCTCGAAGCGCTGATCCGCGAAGATTGCGCCAAGCTCGATATCGCGGTGAAAGATATCACCAGCCTCGGCGCCGATCTCTACGAACTGGAGCGGACCCTGATTCCGCATGGCCTCCACGTTCTGGGCGCGCGCCTCGAAGGGGCCGAGCGGGCCGAGATGCTGCAGGCTCTGGCCACGGCCGATCCGCAAGGAGCCGCCGCCGATCTCGAAGCCGCGCTCGATTCCTGCGATGAGCTGGGTGCCGTGATCCGCGCGCTGGATGGCCAGTACATCCGCCCTGCCCCAGGCGGCGACGTGATCGCCAACCCGCAGGTCCTGCCCACCGGCCGCAACCTTCACGGCTTCGATCCTTTCCGCCTGCCCAGCCGGTTTGCCTGCGAACAGGGCCAGGTTCAGGCCGAAAGTGTTCTGGCCCGCCACGCAGAATCAGGGCAGCCTTACCCGGAAAGCCTTGCCATGGTGCTGTGGGGCACCGACAACATGAAGAGCGAAGGCGCGCAGATTGCGCAGGTCCTCACCCTGCTCGGCGCGCGTCCCCGCATGGACAGCTATGGCCGTCTGGCCGGGGCGGAACTGATCCCGCTGGCTGAACTCGGCCGTCCGCGCATCGATGTCGTCGTCACGCTCTCGGGCATCTTCCGCGATCTGCTGCCGCTGCAAACGCGGATGCTGGCCGAAGCCGCGCTGCTGGCCGCCACGGCCGACGAGCCGTTGGAGATGAATTTCGTGCGCAAGCACAGCCTGGCCCATCAGGCCGAGCACCACTGCGACATGGAAACCGCCGCGCTGCGCGTGTTCTCGAACGCTGAAGGTGCCTATGGCGCCAACGTCAACCAGCTGATCGACGGCGGCGTCTGGGCCGATCCCGATGAACTCGCCAACGCCTTCGAAACGCGCAAGGGCTATGCCTATGGCGTGCGCGGCGTGCCTGTGGCGCAGCGCGATCTGCTGCGCAGCGCCCTGCGCAGCGTCGATCTGGTCTACCAGAACCTCGAGAGCGTCGAGACCGGCATCACCGACCTTGACCAGTACGTCGATGGCCTGGGCGGAGTCAGCCGTGCAATCGCCCGCCAGAAGGGTATCGAGGCACCCATCTACATCGTCGATGCCACGCAGGGCCAAACCCGCGTGCGCACGCTGGAAGAACAGATCAATCTCGAAACGCGCACCCGCACGCTCAACCCCAAGTGGTTCGAAGGCATGCTCAAGCATGGCTTCGAAGGCGTCCGCAATATCGAGCAGCACGTGACCAATACGGTGGGCTGGTCAGCCACCACCGGACAGGTGGCGCCGTGGGTGTACCAGCAGATCAGCGAAACCTTCGTGCTCGATCCGGCCATGCGCGAACGTCTGTCCAAACTGAATCCCACCAGCTCTGCCCGCGTCGCCGGCCGGCTGCTCGAAGCCTGCGAGCGCCGCCTGTGGGAGCCTGATGACGAGACGCTCGCCGCCTTGCGCATGGCCAACGACGAACTCGAAGACCGCCTCGAAGGTGTGTTCGTGGGCGCCGGCCAGACCAACATTACCGCCGCGATCCCGGCGGAATAGGAGAATACCATGAACCTGCTCGACCCTAGAGCCCGCTTCAGCGCACCGGACGGCGAAGGTTCCGTGCAGGTCGAGCTTGACCCGCGCGACGAGATCAAGGGTGCCAAGGTCATTGCCGTCTACGGCAAGGGTGGCATCGGCAAGTCGACCACCTCCTCGAACCTTTCCGCCGCCTTCTCGAAGCTCGGCCACCGGGTGCTGCAGATCGGCTGCGATCCCAAGCATGACTCGACCTTCACCCTGACCAAGAAGCTGATCCCCACCGTGATCGACGTCCTCGAAGGCGTCGAATTCCACGCCGAGGAATTGCGGCCCGAAGACTACATGTTCGAAGGCTACAACGGCGTGATGTGCGTCGAAGCGGGCGGCCCGCCAGCGGGCACCGGTTGCGGCGGCTATGTCGTCGGCCAGACCGTAAAGCTGCTCAAGGAACATCACCTGCTGGAAGACACGGATGTCGTGATCTTCGACGTTCTGGGCGATGTGGTCTGCGGCGGTTTCGCCGCGCCC
>JAPLPG010000258.1:0-8680 GCA_026400375.1 Novosphingobium sp.
CTGGTCCTGGAAGGTCCAGCCCTTGTCCACCGGCTGACCCTTGCCGGGCGTCGGCTTCATCGGGGTGTAATACCCCTTGTCGACCGGAGCGGCTTCGGCAGCCGCGGCAGGCGCCGCAGCCGCAGTTGCCGGAGCAGCGGCGGCAACAGCCGCCGAGTCGCTGGCAACGGCTGCAGGCGCTTCGGCAGCGACCGGCCCTGCAGGTGCAGCGGCGATTGCCTGAGTCACGAAAGTCAGCGCAGCAGCGACGCCAAGGGTCCGGCCAAAGGTCCGGAAAGCTTTGCCCATGGAACGGGCGGTATCGGCAAGACTCATCGTCAAAGTTTCCGCTTTTTACCTGTTTGCGCGCTTGTTGCGCTGCCTCGGAGAGGTGCCATCGCGCCTTTCCTACGTCCCTCGAACGGACCGGCCTATACGCGCGGTTGTGCCAAGCCTCAAGCGCCGGGGCGCATATTTTTCGCGCCTGCCCCACACCCATTCGGGCAATGTGGCAATGCAACGAAACATGGCGGCGGAAAAGGGTTGCCCACGGGCCTGCCAGCGGCCATTTGCGAGGCTTCAACCGACCTTATCAGGCTGTACCGATGCTCGAAGACGAGATCCTTTCCGAATTCCGCGCAAGCCAGGCCCTGCTCGAAGGGCACTTCCTGCTCTCGTCCGGGCGCCACAGCGCGCATTACCTGCAGTGCGCCCGCGTGTTGATGGACCCGATGCGCGCCTCGCGCCTTGCCGCAGCCACCGCACAGAAGATCCCGCGCGAACTGCGCCAGACCATCCAGAAGGTCGTGTCACCGGCCATGGGCGGGGTCATCATCGGCCATGAAATGGGCCGCGCGCTCGGCGTCGAGGCGATGTTTGTCGAACGCCCCACCGGCACGTTCGAACTGCGCCGCGGCTTTTCGCTGAACCCGGGCGAAAAGGTGCTGATGGTCGAAGACGTGGTCACCACCGGGCTGTCCAGCCGCGAGGCGATCAAGGCGATCGAGGATGCCGGCGGCGAAGTGATCGCGGCAGCCGCGCTGGTCGACCGTTCGGCCGGCAGCGTCGACCTTGGCGTCCCGTTCTTCCCGCTCGTCGCGCTGAACTTCCCGACTTATGCGCCCGAAGATCTGCCCCCTGAACTTGCCGCAACCGAGGCGATAAAGCCCGGCAGCCGGGCCAAGTCCTGATGGCCGGGCACGCCCCGCCCCGTTTGCGCCCAAACAGTCTCAGGCTGGGCGTGAACATCGATCACGTGGCGACCATCCGCAACGCGCGCGGCGGGGATCATCCCGATCCGGTGCGCGCTGCGCAGATCGTTGCGGCGGTGGGCGGCGATGGCATCACCGCGCACCTGCGCGAAGATCGCCGCCATATTCGGGACGAGGATCTGGCCCGCATCCAGGCCGCCACCAACCTGCCGCTGAATCTGGAAATGGCGGCGACCGACGAGATGCTCGAGATCGCGCTGCGCCACAAACCGCACGCGGCCTGCATCGTGCCGGAACGGCGCGAGGAGCGCACGACCGAAGGCGGCCTCGATGCTGCCGGCCAGCACAACCGCCTCGCCCCGATCGTCGGCCGCCTGGCCGATGCGGGCATCCGCGTCAGCCTGTTCATCGCCCCCGATCCGCGGCAGATCGAAGCCGCCATGCAGCTGCGCGTGCCCGTGGTCGAACTCCACACCGGCGAATATGCCCATGCCGAGGGCGAACAGCGCGCGATCGAACTGCGCCGAATCAGTGACATGGCCGCCCTTGCCGCACTCAACGGCATCGAACCCCATGCCGGCCACGGCCTGACCTATGACAATGTCCAGCCCATCGCCGCGATCCCGCAGCTGGCAGAGCTGAACATCGGGCACTACCTGATCGGCGAGGCGATCTTTACCGGACTCGAAGGCGCCGTGCGCCGCATGCGCGATCTGATGGACGAAGCGCGGTGAACGTTCGATGATTCTCTCCATCGGCTCCGACTTGTGCAACATCGAGCGCATCCGGAACTCGCTCGACCGGTTCGGTGACCGTTTCATCAACCGCGTCTTTACCGATGTGGAAAAGGCCAAGGCCGCGCGCCGTCCCTACACGATGGCCGGAACCCTGGCGAAGCGCTTCGCCGCCAAGGAAGCCTTTTCCAAGGCGGTCGGAACCGGGTTCAAGGCCGGCGTGTTCATGAAGGACATCGGCGTGGTCAACGCCCCTTCGGGAGCGCCCACCCTGGCGCTGACCGGCGGGGCCGCGGCGCGCCTTGCCGCGATCACCCCTGCCGGATACGAAGCCGTCATTCATCTGACGCTGACCGACGATCACCCCTGGGCCCAGGCCTTCGTGGTGATCGAGGCCCGCCCCCTTCCCGGAACGCCCACAGCTTGACCGAACAGACTTCCGATGATCCGGCCACCGGCCAGCCGCAGCACGAGCCTCTGGCCCCTCCCCCGCCGCCCGAAACCGGCGTGGACTGGTGGGCCGAGATTCGCGGCCTGTTCCTGATGCTGGCGGCGGTGGTGGTGTTCCACAGCTTCATCGCCAAGCCATTCTACATCCCTTCGATCTCGATGATGCCCAACCTGCTGGTGGGCGACCGGCTGATCGTGTCGAAATACCCTTTCGGCTGGTCGTGGGTCTCGGCCTCGTTCCATGTCCTGCCGCGCGGCAATACCCGCGTCCTGGCCAGGACGCCCGAGTATGGCGATATCGTGATCGCCGTCCCGCCGGACCGTGACGAGGATTACATCAAGCGCGTCGTCGCCCTGCCGGGAGACCGCATTGCCGTGATCCATGGCCAGATCATCCTCAATGGCAGGCTCGTGCCGCAACAGGCCGAACCGCCGGTGCAGATACCGGCCGATCCGCAACTCTCGTGCGATGGCGCACCGTGCTACGACATGTTCGAAAGGTTCAGGACCCGTCTGGCAAACGGGCGCGATGTCTATGAATTGCCTGCGTTTCGCGAAACCCTGCCGAATGGCGCCAGCTATCTGATCATCGATCACATGGACCAGATGCTCGACAACTATCCCGAAACGCTGGTGCCCGCGGGCCACGTCTTCCTGATGGGCGACAACCGCGATCATTCGGCCGACAGCCGCGCCCCTGTCGAAGAGCGCGGCCTTGGTGGACCGGTGCCGCTGGCCAATGTCGGCGGACGTGCGGAGTTCGTCACCTTCTCGCTCGATGGCAGCGAAGCGCTCAATCCGCTGACGTGGTGGTCGTCCTTGCGCGATGGCCGTGCCTGGACCAGACTGCGTCCGGAGATCCGCCGCCAACCGGCAATCGCAACCGCCCAGACACAGGACACGCCGCAAACGCAGCGCTGAAACGCCATGAACACGCCGCCCCCTTCAAGCCAGTCCACCCGGACCGGTCCGGCCGACATCCGCGATGACCTTGTCAGGCGCGAGGCCAAGAAGGCCGCGGTATGGTTCGGCGTGGCCTCGCTCTTCGCGCTGGTGGTGCTGCTCGCGCAGCCGATCATGGTCGTGCTCGGCGGCATCGTTTTTGCCGCGATGATCGATGGCGGACAGCGCCTGATCGCCAAGGCTGCGCCGTGGATACCGCGGGGCCTGCGCATCACCATCGTGCTGCTTGGCGCGCTGGCGTTCTTCGTGTGGCTGGTGATCTTTGCCGGTGGCGAACTGGCCGCGCAGGCGGCGCAATTGCCCACGGTCATAGAGAACCAGCTCAGCCGCCTCACCGCGTGGGCGCAAGGCCAAGGCATCACCATGCAGGACCTCAACCTGCAGCAGATCGCCGCCCAGGTCCTCGGCAGCGTCGGCCAGATCACCCGGGCGCTGGGCGGCATCTTCGGCGGTTTCACCACCGCGTTCCTGATCTTCATCCTGTCGATCTATTTCGTGCTCGAACCGCATCTCTATCGCCGTGGCCTTGGCTGGATGCTGCCGGGCGACAGCCGCGAACATTGGGAAGGCACCGCGCTGCGCATGGGCAAGGCGCTGCGCATGCTCCTGTTCGGCCGGTTGCTCGGCATGGCGGTCGAAGGGATCGCCACCTGGGCCTTGCTGGCATGGTGGGGCGTGCCGATGGCGGCGCTGCTCGGCCTGCTCACCGGATTGCTCGCGTTCCTGCCCAATATCGGCGCGCCGATCTCGGGCGTGCTGATGATCCTCGTCGGATTTTCGGTCAGCAACCAGACCGGGCTGTTCTGCATGGCGGTCTACTTCATCGTGCAGACGGTCGATGGCAACATCATCGTGCCAATGGTGGCCAAGCGGACAGTTGACCTTGCCCCGGCGCTGGTGTTGGGCGCACAGCTGATGTTCGGGCTGCTGTTCGGCATTCTGGGGCTGATGCTGGCCGATCCGATCGTCGTGATGATCAAGATCGCGCTGGAACGGCAGGCCGAACGCAATGCCGCGCGCCACATCATCCAGTTGCCGACCACCACCTGATCCGCCTGCCGCAACCGCTCACCCGACCCTCAACGCTGAGACCCCCGATGGCCCGCAAGTTTCTCTACATGATCGCCATCCTGGCCGTGCTGGTGATCGCGGCGCTGTTTGTCCTGCGCATCTGGTCGGCGGAACTCACCCGCTTCGCCTTCGTGCCGCGCGCCACGTTTGCCCGCATCGATCCGCTGCCTTCGGGCGCCTATGCCGGAAACCGCATGTGGTTCTCCCGGCCGGGCATCAGCGGCGAGGACCAGGCCCAGTGGGTGCCTGCCGGCGTCGCCAAGGGCCAGGGTCCGGCCGCCGTGTTCTTCATCCACCCGACCAGCTATCTCGCGCGCAATGCCTGGAACGGGCCGCTCGACGACATGGATACCAATCGCCGGACCAGCTACTACCTGCAAGGCATGGCCTCAGCCTTCAATGGCCAGGCACAAGTCTGGGCACCGCGCTATCGCCAGGCCGCCTTCGGCGCCTTCCTGACCGACAAGGCCGAAGGCCAGATGGCGCTCGATGCCGCCTATCTCGATGTGCGCCTCGCCTTCGACGCCTTCCTCGAAGCCGTTCCGAAGGACATGCCGATCGTCCTTGCCGGCCACAGCCAGGGCGCGCTGCACCTGCTTCACCTCCTCAAGGACCGCGTTGCCGGAACCCCGCTCGCCGCGCGAATCGTCGCCGCCTATCCCATTGGCTGGCCGATTTCGGTCGAACACGATCTGCCCGTCCTCGGCCTCAAGCCCTGCACCGCTGCCGCGCAGACCGGTTGCATCATGAGCTGGGCCAGCTTTGCCGAACCGGCAGAGCCCGGCCTCGTGGTCGAAGCCTATCGCACCCGCCCCGGCCTTGATGGCCAGGCCAAGGATGCCAGACCGGTCCTGTGCACCAATCCGCTGAACGGCGGGGCCAGCGCTTCGGCCCCGGCCAGTGCCAATCTCGGCACGCTCAAGCCGTCGAGCGATCTCAAGAGCGGCGAACTGATCGTCGGCGCGGTGCCTGCGCGCTGCGATGCGGCCAGCGGCATCCTGCTGATCGGCGATCCGCCCGAAATGGGCGCCTATGTGCTGCCGGGCAACAACTATCACATCTACGACATCCCGCTGTTCTGGGCCAACCTGCGCGCCGACGTCGGCCGCCGCGCGGCGGCGTGGCAGGCGACGCAGGCGTCCGGCCAGAAGCAGGCCCGGTGATCACCCAGTCCGCGCTGCTGATGCGCGATGCCCTGCCCGAAGGCGGCACGCTGATGGGCCTCGATACCGGCACCAAGACCATCGGCATCGCCCTGTGCGACCGCGACTGGCGCTTTGCCACCGCCGGCAAGACCCTGCAGCGCGGCAAGTTCACCGCCGACAAGGCGAGGCTTGCCGCCCTGATCGCCGAGCGCAGCGTGAAGGGCCTCGTCATCGGCCTGCCGCTCAACATGGATGGATCGGAAAGCCCGCGTTCGCAAGGCGCCCGCGCTATTGCCCGCAATCTCGAAGACCTTGGCTTGCCAATCCTGCTGTGGGACGAACGCTGGACCACCCAGGCCGCCGAACGCGCGATGATCGAACAGGATTTCAGCCGCGCCAAGCGCGCCACCCGCATCGATTCGCACGCCGCCGCGCTGATCCTTCAGGGCGCGATCGACGCCCTTGCCGGAAGCGCGTTTTAATCGCGCACTTAAGCCGCTTGTAATCCCGGCGATGCTGCGGCAGGAAATATCACATGAACAGCCCCTTGGACCCGACCAGAACCCGACCGATTGTCCCGCCCGGCACTGCCTTCGATCCGGCGCTGTTCAACGAGACCATGCGCTCATTCGGCCACACCGGATTCCTGGGGATCGAATATTGCGCCCATGGCCATAACTGGATCGAACTCGCGTTGCCTTGGCGCGAAGATCTGGTGGGCGACGTTGAAACTGGCGTCATCGCATCCGGCCCCATCGTTTCACTGCTCGACAATGCCACATCGATGTCAGTCTGGGCATTCCGCACAACGTTCAATCCGCAAGTCACGCTGGACTTGCGCGTTGATTATGTCCGGGCCGCAACTCCTGGCAAGACGGTCATCGGCTGGGCAGAATGCTACCAGCTCAAACGCTCGATGGCCTTTGTGCGTGGCATCGCGCACGATGGCGACGTTTCCGATCCGGTCGCCCAAGCTGCCGGAATCTTCATTCAGGTCGAAGCCGAAAGTTGGGCTCGCATGCCAGAGGCCACCGCATGACCGACGCGTCACAAAGCCTTGCCGATCGCCTGCCGCCCTATGCCCGCGCCATGGGCATGCGCATCGAAGGCCTGCTCGATGGCGCGCCGCTGCTCGCAATGGACTATTCCGATCGCGCCATGGGCCGCCCCGGCTATCTCCACGGCGGCGCGATTGCTGGCCTGCTCGAAATCGCGGCGATCATGGCGCTCCATGCCGCGCTGGAGGAGGAAGATGCCAAGGTTCGCTTCAAGCCGGTCAACATCTCGGTCGAATACTTGCGCGGCGGCGTAACGGTCGAAACCTTTGCCCGTGGCGAAGTGATCCGCGCCGGCCGCCGCATCGCCAATGTTCGCGCCGAGGCTTGGCAAGCTGACCGCACCAAACCGCTGGCCAGCTGCTGGATGAATTTCCTGATCAAGCCGAAAGCTTAATCCTCCACCACCTTCAGCAACCGCCGCTCCAGCGGCGACAGCACGCCTGCCAGATCGTGCCCGCGCTTCAGCACCTGCCCCGCTTCGCCGAACAGCGCCCACATGCCCTGCTTGCCGCGCAATGCGGGCCGCTTCTCGATTCGCGCAGTAGGCCGCTCGGCGGTGCGCTTGAATGCGGCGAAGACCGCGGCGTCCTTGCCAAAGTCCATCGCATAATCGCGCCAGAACCCGGCGGCGACCATGCGGCCATAGATGTCGAGGATCTTCAGCAATTCCAGCCGTTCGAACCCGATCTGCTGAACCAGTTGCGCATTTGGGCGCGTGAGGGGAAAGGGCAGGATCGTGCCGGGCGCCCCGGCATCAGGACCGCTCCCGCTCAGCGCCTGCTGCCCCGGCCCACGGTGGTTGGCGCAGGAGCGGGCGATTCGCCGTTCTGGCCGGCGATCAGGGCCGCAACCTGCGCCTTCAACGCCGCCACTTCGGCTTCCAGATCGTCCACCCGGTTGCCGCCATTGGGTTCGCACGGCTCCTTGCAGGGCGTGCCATAGGGGATGAACTCCTTCAGCCAGGTCTCGGCCGGCACCAGTGTGGACCGCGCCTTCAGACCGATCATCGTTGCGCCTTCGGGCACGTCGTCGGTCACCACCGCATTGGCCCCCACGCGCGCGCGCGGACCCACGGTGATCGGCCCGAGGATCTGCGCGCCCGATCCGATGATCGCATTGTCGCTCAGCGTCGGGTGGCGCTTGCCGGGAACGCCGTTGGCCGGGTTGGTCCCGCCCAGCGTCACGCACTGGTAGATCGTCACGTTATCACCAATCTCGGCGGTTTCGCCGATCACGGTAAAGCCGTGGTCGATGAACAGGTGCTTGCCGATCCTGGCACCGGGATGAATGTCGATCCCGGTCAGGAAGCGCGAGAAATGGTTGACCGCGCGGGCCAGGAAAAACAGCTGCTTGCCAAACAGCCAGTGCGCGATGCGGTGGTAGCCCACGGCCCACAGCCCCGGATAGAGCAGGATTTCCCAGCGCGACCGCGGCGCAGGGCCGCGTGCGTGGATGGAGTCCAGATAGGCTATCAGGCCGTTCAACATGCCCCTGATTCTCTCTCTAAAACCGCGCTAAAGCAAGCGTGGCTGAAATTCCCCGGTACGCTCGGCAAAAGCGTCGCGCACAAGTGATATGGTGACGGGTGCTTTACGCTCAAGGGAGAGCCGGTCAAGAGTTTCAATCAGCAACTCGATTTCTGCGTGCGACCGCTCCAGCCTGGGCAGCATATAGGCCAGCACCTGTTCTCCCAGAACAAGCCCGCGCCGGCCGGAAAGTTCCGCCACCAGCCCTGCCACCAGCTCGTCATCGGGCGGCGCAATCTCGATCAGAAGGGCAGAGCCCAGGCGCGATGCGAGGTCAGGCAAGGCAATAGACCAAGCGCCGCGCGCGCGGTTCACCACCAGCAGCAACGGGCGCCCATCGGCCTGCGCACGGTTCCAGCGGTGGAACACCTCGTCCTCGGGCAGGGCGTCGGCCCCGTCGATCACGTCGCCCGCACCGCTTTCGGCAAACCATCGCGCCAGCAGGCTCTTGCCCGAACGCGGCGGCCCGGCAAGGATCGCGGTGCGAAAGGGCCAGCGCTCGGCCGCCTGCAAGGCCTCGATCACGGGGACAAGGCTCGGCCC